>CAMZBS010000023.1 GCA_947304695.1 uncultured Prevotella sp. | reverse complement strand
TGGCATCGCATTTATCACGCAACAACTGGTAGTCGCTGAAATCTCGCGTTCCTGCTATGATTACCCGAAACTCTGGCTTATCCATAGTTATGTTATCTACTTAATCTATATCCTGTTTGATCCTTTTCAAGCATAGAGCGAAGGCTTTCATAATTTTGTGCCGCGATATCCTCGAGGGTAGGCAGAGAGGATGATTCTTGAGTCTTCTTCAAATTGGATTCTCGTGATGATGAAAAATCTATATCATCGACCTTCTCAGATTTCGAGGGATCAACATCAAAGACCTTGCAAAAGAGCTGCATGCGATGGTAGTCATCGACTGCCATGAACTTGCGATACTCCTTTTCCGTTATGGCGTGCGTCACCATCTGCCCGTCTACGATGGCCGTCATGACCCACCTGCCCTGTAGATCTTTCACTACACTTTGGGGAACTTGTTCATTTTGCCTGACTTCGCTGATGCGCTCAAGGATGTCAGCAGCATTATCAACTCGGATGTTACTGACCTGGAGAGCATGCCCCTGTTCATGTTGTCGCGCAATGATTTCACTACCTACGATGTTTGATTTAAGGACATCTGCGAGGCCAGCCAGAGAGGGTTTGAAGTCTTTATCAGCAATAAAAAATCTCCCGTCGCCAGCATCAATCCGGACGAGGCCAAAAGAATCTAAGAGCCATCCAAAAAGTTCCTGTAAAAAATAATTTGTACCCATACCTATTTTATTTTATATGATTTCTTTCTCGATTTCATGAACCACCTTAACCACTGTCTTTTCTTGCATCTTCGCATAGTGTTTCATCAGGACTTTGGTATTCTTCCAGCCACCAACGACAGCAATCACTTCTGGCGCAACACCAGCATTGAGGAGCATGGTGGCTCCCGTGTGACGAGCCCATTTAGTTGTCAACTCGTAACTTAGTCCAGCCGGACCCGAAATCTCTTTGAGATATATGTTATAGTTAGTATTGCTTATGATTTTGCCGTTTCTTTGCTTTCGTTTGGTCAGCGACTTGGGCAGACCATTGTAGCGGTCCAGTACTTCAATAGCGGGTGCCAACAGAGGTATCGTGAAGCGCACACTTGACTTCTTGCGGGCACCACAATACACTTTCTTGCCGTTTTCGATGATGATTCGTTCTGGGTCGAATTTCTCCAGGTCGGTATATGACAAGCACGTGTAGCATTGAAAAACGAACAAGTCGCGGATACGCTCCAGTCGTTCGTTTGGCATTACGGCCTGGCGCAACTGTTTCAGTTCTTCTACTGTTAGGAACTGATCGAGGGTGTGATCAAAGTTGCCGTGGTCCAGATGAACATCGTCATAGGGGTCGCGCTCCATGAAGCCGTCTTTTTGGGCCTCCTTGATGAAGCGACGGACGTACTTGTGGTAGTTATGCCAGCGGCTGGTTGCTTTAATGCCTTTCTTGATAAGGTACTTGTCGAGGGCGACTATGTTGTGAGGCGTGAGGTCGCTGAACGAAGTGATACGCCCGAATTCCCGAAGAACGCGAGGTACCAGGTCATACCGCCCTTGTGCTATCTTACCGATGCCATGTTTGCGTATTTCCGCTTTTTCTTTAAAGAACTCTATGAACGTCATAGTCTTACGGCGGTTGGCTGCAAGTTTGGCTGGTATAGCAAATATGTCAATGTTCCCTTCATCAATCATGTCGTAGATTACCTGCCGGACATCGTTCATCAGTTTATCTAAGGTCTTGTTGAGGATGGCCGCATCCAGACGGTTGACCACGCGACCCCGTGACCATTCCTTTGGGAACAAGCGAATACCTGTAGATAGGTATTTCTGTCTGTTCCTAAAAGCGATCCGAAGCTCTACCACAGCATCACGCGTAGGCGATGCCTTCCCGTACCTATTGTATATATAGGTGATAATCGGTTGTCTAATTCCTTCTTCCATACCTTAAACCTTCTTGAAATCCCTTAGCAACGTATCACGCTTGAAAAGGATCCGCCCCTGTTTTCGGTTACCAGCCTTCATGTGGGGAAATTT
This sequence comes from uncultured Prevotella sp., assembly GCA_947304695.1. The sequence continues at coordinate 23,705 of CAMZBS010000023.1, read as the reverse complement.
ATCCTTTACCTGGCGAAGATAGTTGTCAGAAACACCGAGAATCCGAGCTGCTTCCTTCGTATCTACATACTCCGTCTCTGTAAGGTTTTCGGCTCCCTTCAACTTCTTGATTACTTGTTCGGCCACCAGATCGGCCAGCACACACATTTCTTTTTGATCCATAACAAAATATATTAAATTAAAAGATATTCGCTGCAAAGGAAGTATTTTCCGTGAAACCCACCGAATTTGTACAAAAGAAAGTCGTATTTTAACATATTTACGAGGCAAAGGGTCCTTAAAATGTTAAAATTTTGTCTGAAGGTGCTAAACCACCCCTAATTTTTTCATGTAGAAGATCGGCCGCAAACATTATCAGTTCAACTACCTTTCCTTCCACATTTTCTGCACCCTCACGCATCGAGAGAGATGTTTCGATGTTCCTGTCATCGATTTTTACTGTTACATTAAAAGTCGCTTTCATACCTCTAATTGATTTATAAATTAATACTCTATATTTTAAGTTGCATCATCATGTAAGATAATTAATACACTAAAAGAGGTGATGGATTTTGTAAAAATCTGATTATCAGAAAGTTGTGTTCGTAAAATGTTGATAATCAGGCACTAAAAAAGGGAACCTGATTGGCTCCCTTAACGTGGTTCAAGTGATCCGCTTGGGGTTCGAACCCAAGACCCCAACATTAAAAGTGTTGTGCTCTACCGACTGAGCTAGCGGATCGACCTTTTTCTAAAGCGTGTGCAAAGGTACTATGTTTTTTTGAAATGACCAAATAATTGGGGCGATTTTTTGATATTTGCCGTTGAAGGGACTTATTTCTTGTCATCTGCTAGTGCTTTCTGGTAACAGTCACGACAGAGGGGCTCATATTCGCCCGTCTCACCAAGAAGCACACGGCGGTCGTTCTGGACCTTGCGGTGACTCACGTAGGCCAGACTGCCGCAGCGCACGCAAATAGCATGTACCTTGGTGACATCGTCGGCCACGGCACAGAGGGCAGGCATGGGGCCGAAAGGCACACCCTTATAGTCCATGTCGAGACCAGCCACGATGACACGAATGCCACGGTTGGCCAGCTCGTTGCAAACGTCAACAAGGCCCATGTCGAAGAACTGTGCCTCGTCGATGCCCACCACATCAATATTGCTTGCCAGCAGGAGGATGCTGGCCGATGAGTCGATGGGTGTCGAGGGTATGTGGTTCTGGTCGTGGCTCACCACATCTTCTTCAGAATAGCGTATATCGATGCTAGGTTTGAAGATCTCCACACGCTGTCGAGCAAACTGAGCACGTCGCATGCGGCGAATGAGTTCCTCAGTCTTGCCAGAGAACATAGAGCCACAGACCACTTCGATACGTCCTGGTCTGTGTATCTCTCCCGTTAGGTTTTCAGTCATAATAAAGTGATTTTGGCCACAAAATTACAAATACGTTTTAAAAATTGCAAAGAAATAGCCGTTTTTTTTTCTATCATTAATTAAATATGTATATTTGCGTCTTGAATGGGAATACTTTACATTGTGCCGACACCCGTTGGCAATATGGAAGACATGACACTACGCGCCATCCGCATTCTGAAAGAGGCTGATGTGGTGCTGGCAGAGGACACCCGTACGTCGGGCATCCTTCTGAAGCATTTCGACATCAAGAACCACCTGCTGTCGCATCATAAGTTCAATGAGCACAGCACCAGCAATGCTATCGTGACGCGACTGCTGGCGGGCGAGACTGTAGCACTGATCAGCGATGCCGGTACACCAGGCATCAGCGATCCGGGCTTCTTCCTGGTTCGCGAGGCCGTGAAGGCTGGCATAGAGGTACAGACCCTGCCGGGTGCTACGGCTTTTGTTCCCGCCTTGGTAAGCAGTGGACTTCCCTGCGACCGTTTCTGCTTCGAGGGCTTCCTCCCCCAGAAAAAAGGCCGCCAATCAAAGATAGAGTCGCTGCGCGACGAAACACGTACGATGATTTTCTACGAATCCCCCTACCGTTTGGTCAAATTGCTGCAACAACTGTCTGAGATCTTCGGATCTGAACGGCCAGTCAGTGTGTGTCGTGAGATTTCAAAGGTACACGAAGAGAGTGTACGCGGCACGCTGGCCGAGGTCACAGCCCACTTCACAGAGAACGAACCAAGGGGCGAGATTGTAGTCGTTGTGGGAGGAAAGGAAACGCTTCGAGCTAACGAGAAAAATGATGAGTAAATAACGAAAGGTGAAAGAACAAAACAAAAAAATAATTGATTATGAAAAAACTATTGGTATTGGTGCTCGGTGTGTTGACGCTGACCGCCTGCAATCAGGAGAACAAACAGCAGCAGGACCAGCTTCTGGCCCAGCAACGTGACTCACTGAACCAGATTATTGCCCAGAAGGACAATGAGATCAACGATGTGATGGGAACCCTGAACGACATTGAAGAGGGATTCCGCGAGATTACCGAGGCCCAAGGCCGTGTGGCTGTGGCCAAGCGTGGTGAAGGGGCCAATTCGGCTGCCCGTATCAAGGAGAACATGGAGTTCATCCAGACCACGATGAAACAGAACCGCGAACTTATCAACAAGCTGCGCCAGCAGTTGCGCCAGAGCACTCTGGGCGGTGAGGAACTTAAGCGTACCATCGAGAACCTAACCACCCAGTTGGAGGAGAAGGATGCCGAGCTGAAGCAGCTGCGTGCTGAACTGGAGGCCAAGGACATCCATATTGCTGAGCTCGATGAGACCATCGCTGGACTGAACAACGATGTGACGGCCCTGAAAGAGGACAACAGCAGCAAAGATGAGACCATCTCTTCCCAAGACAAGCAGCTGAACACAGCCTGGTTTGTCTTTGGCACGAAGAAGGAGCTGAAGGAGCAGAACATCTTGAAGGATGGCGAGGTGCTGCGTGAGAACTACAACAAGGACTATTTCACCAAGATAGACATCCGTGTGGACAAGGAAATCAAGCTTTACTCACGTGATGCCAAGGTGCTGACAGACCATCCCAAGGACTCTTACACGTTGCTGCGTGATGCTAATAAGCAGTATGTGCTGCGTATCACCGACCCCATCCGTTTTTGGAGTACCAGTAAGAACCTGGTAGTGTTGGTGAAATAAACAACCAAAAAACGCTGAGACTTCAAGATCTCAGCGTTTTTTGGTTTATCTTCTTTCTTTCCACCTCTTTTTTCCGTCGCTCACGATGATCAACCCACGGGTGTTGGGGCCAACGGGCTGACCGTGCAGGTTGTAGTAGCGCAGGGACTTGGCCGTTGGCGTCTGAAGAACACCTTGGATGTCGGCCGACGACGGGTCGTAGCTCTCGTCGAACGTGAACTGGAAGTTGTCGAGATAAACAGGTGACGTGCTGTCGCCAATTCGCAGCCAGAAGCGCAGATTGCTAGGCAGACTGTGATTAGGCGTGATGGTCATCTGCATGGAACTGCCAGCAGTAACGCCTCTGCCAGCTTCGGAATTGACTACTCGCAGCTGTTTCCATGTAGTATTGTCTTCCGATACATAGAAATAAGGCATAGCACTGGCTGAGTTGGGGTTATAGAGAGTAAAGGTGAGCGACATGACAGGCTTCTTCGTGCTCACGTATGCATTACTATTCTTCACCATGGCCAGTGCCTTTTGCTCGGCGGCCTTGCCCGAAGCCGAAGCGATACAAGCCCCGTCGGTCAGCGTCCAAAGCCCCATGTGTCCCTCTACGCGGACAGTATCTGTCGCCGAGGCATTCGTCAGTGGCATATTCTCAAAGTCTTCCCAGTTGGTACGGTCGTAGACCGGCTTCACCAGATCAAACGTGATGACACCGTTTTTCTCGGCAATATTTTCAATCACCAGCGGTGCCTCATATTTTTTGTTCCACGATATCAAGCTGGGCTGTGTGATATTGGTTAGCGATGTCTTTTTCGCTGTGCCTGGGAAGGGATCGCTAGCCTGGGCGGTGGCACGTCCATTGCCTGCACGCAGCAGCTGATAGTAGTTGTGCGTGGGGTCTACGTTGATCTGATTGTCAAGCCACACCTGCGTATTGCTCTCGTCAACGCGATAGACCAGCATACCATGGCCAGGCAGATAGGCATCCCACTTCGAGAGACCTGGCTGGCGGTTCTCAATAAGGAAATACTCCTTGCTGCTGCCAGATGACAGACGGAAGCCCGAATTGACACTGTCGATACACTCCAGTGAGTAAGTACCTGGCTCACTGATGGGTTCGGGCACGGTGAAGCCTGCATTCCAGCGTTCATAGAGGCTGTAGGCCACCGGCGTACGTCCGTTGTTCAGATGACTGCCGCCCGCCATGAGCGACCATTCACCAATGTGCTGGCTCTCGCCGCCGCTCTTGGAATAGTCGGTGTCGTAGAAGTCGGGCAGGCCCAGCACGTGACTGAACTCATGGCACATGGTGCCGATGCCATCAAGGTATTTATAGCTGGGCGGTCCCAACAGCTCAGTGCCGCAAGCGTAACGACCGAACCACACACCGTCCTTCGACAACTTGTAGCCCCAGCCTGTCGTACTGTAAACATCGCCCGTATGCGGCCACAAAAGGCGGTCATCGTTGCCTTCAGTATGCGAACCGGCACCAGCAAAGATAAGGTAGACCATGTCGACCACACCGTTGTTGTCACGGTCATAGTCCTTAAAGTTCACCAGGTCTTCAGCAGCGTCGAGTGCCTTGGCCACTACACGTGCGTATGCCTGAAACTGATCCCATTCACTGGCGTTGTGTTCCGTAAGAAACTGGCTCTCGTCAATCTTCACCGGGCCAACGATGTCGAACTGCGGGTCAAACTGGTGGAACGAGTTATCATAGAAGTAGTCACGCATGCTACCAGTGAAGGCATCCCAGCCGTAGGTCAGGGAGAAAAAGCCCTTGTAGTCCTTCTGGTTCACCATGTTATTGATAATCTTGGGATAGTCACTGCGTGAGAAGCTGCAGTCACCGTATTCCACCAACAGCACCAGACCGCGGAAGTCATGATAGTCGTAAGTATAGCCCAGGCCCAGTTTGCGCTGTATGCGGGACTCCATGCGACGCTGTTCCTCTTGCTCACGCAACTGTTTTGACACCTCGGTGGGTACGGGTGCCTGATACTTTGTCATCGATTCTAGCAGCTTCCGTTCGGCAGGTGTACGCAGTTCCTCGTCGTGCGCCAGCATGGTGGTGGGCTTCAGCCGTCCCTCGCTGTTGAGCATGGCGTAGACTAGACTACCATCGTTGGCACTCACCAGCGCATAGCCGTCGGTAGTCATGCTGTAGTGGTAGTATTCGTCACCCACAAGGCGCACCGTGATATACTTGCCGTCAGGTTGTTTCACGCGTGTGGGTTTGAAACGTGCAGGTACAGCCTGTGCCATATTCACTGCCATCAAGGCCAAGACAAACAGAAAAAGTATTCTTTTCATTCGTTCTGATTTCCTGAAAGATAAGGTAATGAGCCTGCAAAGGTACGAATAAATGGGCACAAAACAAAATATAGAAACCTTTTTTAATTTTTATTGTCGAACACCCACAAAAAAAATCCCCTGCATTGCCTTTGAAGTGCAATACAGGGGAGTCACTTATTTAGTTTTCTGTATTTCCGGCAGTGAGATTACTTGTTCAGCATCTTCACGCTCTTCACGGTACCGTCGCTCAGGGTGCTCTTCTTGATGAGCAGACCCTTCTGCTTGCCATTCACCTTGCGGCCCTGCAGATCGAAGTACTCAGTAGAGGTTGCCTTGGTAAGAGTAGCGTTACTGATACCAGCATAGGCGGGTTCGTAGGTAATGTTAATGCTCAAATCCGAAATCCATGCCCAAGGACCTGCCAGATCGCTATTCATAGAGTAGCCATAGATGCCATACATATCCATGCCCGTACTTTCAATCGTTGTAGTCTCTGTTATTTCGTCATCAGTGACAAAATATGATGAAGAACCATCTTCTGTGAAATTGCTGAAATCACTATATGCACCAACAGGAGTGAAAGCAACTGGAGCAGTTTCAGTATAGGTTTCATCAAGATAATACTCAAATTGACCCATTAACTGGTCTTCATCAACAATGGCCATGTTTTCGTCATCCTTACTTATACTGAACTCCACCCATTCATCTTTAATTGAAGGAACAGGATTGAAACCTCTTACATAATATGAGCCATAAAGCATGATTTCAACATCTCCTGACAAAGTTTTACCAGAAGTATTTGTAGCCTTATATGATCCTTTTGAAATACGTGCATTTAAAATAGACTGAGGAATCACATCAATATTAGCTACAATATAGCCCAGTTCCGGCTCAGTTGCATTCTCAGCAAACAGACATACAAAATCATCCAAAGAATACAAGGGAACGTAGATTTCTTGAGCTTCAGCAAAATAATATGCACCAATCGTTTTCTTAGAGTTACGCACAAGTGAACCAGTGGTACCATCATATGTAGCCAAGCCCATGTAGTATTTGTTACCTGCCTTATCGCCTGCAACAGAATTCTCAGTCACAACGGTGAAGGTAATAGAGTCTGCACCATATTGTGCTTTAAATGCATTATCACCCTTTTCTATAACACCTTCAACATAGTCAATGTCAGTGAAAAAAGACATATAGGCTTTCCCGTCTTTCACAAGGAAACTGGCACCATCATAGAGAGGCTTATATACGGCACCAAGCAAATCAGAATATACGTAGTTTGCCACTGCATACGTAGGCATTAGCTCATCAAACGAAACGTCTTCTGCCTTTTTTGCAGCTTTTAATACTGGACGTTTATTCTGTTCCATTCCTGAATAAAACATGGTCTGGGCTGCATACTTTTCTGCAACAGATTTAAAGACGCTAGCATTTACCATCTTAGGAAGTTTCATGCCAAGAGACTTGCTCATCGGTGTAGCATCACTCCTTTTCGCCATGCCGCTCATCGAAATAAGCATAGCAGTTGCTACAAGTAAAAATTTTTTCATACGCTAAAATTTTAATTAGTTATTAATGTGTACTGTTTAATTTTCTTTATACCACTCAGGAATGTCACCAAATGGCCATCTAACCTCTTCAGCCGAGAGCGTGATGACATTGTTCTTGTCGCCCTGGTCAATTAACTTTATATAGGTGGGTTCTTTCAGATTGTCAGTCTCAAGTTTGAATGTCTTTGCTGAAGTCAATCCACGACCACCAAAGGGGAAGATGGCATAGTCGAGTTTACAAGACTCAGCAAAATATTCACCATTGCCAATTTCGTCGTATTCGCCATTAAACCACATACGGATCTGATCTGTACCAATGAGTTCATAGTCGAAGTAAGCCTCAGTAATATAAACACCTGAGGGTTCGCTCTTCTCAACCGGGCCAATAGTCAAGCCAAAATGCTTACGCCATGTTCCAACTACAGCGTAAAAGATATAACAGCCTGCATCATTACCATTACCATCTTTAAGATTCATCAACGCAGTGCGGAATGTTCTCCAGTAGGTCTTGGCACGATTGCCCAGTCCGCTTTCACTGATGAACCAATTGCCTTCAACCAGCTGCTCGTTCAGGTTGGGAACGAACTTACTCAGAACGGTGCTGCCGCCATCGGTCTGAACGAACTCCTCAGTGCCAGGAGCATAGTCGTAGCCCCTAACTTTCTGTCCTGCAAACTCAAACTCGTCGTAGAACGTAAGACCCTTCGGGGTAACGATGAACGGAGCAAGGTTAGTCACACGGGAGCTGTCTTCCTCGTCGTAAGTATAGTAGGTGAAACAGCGGTTGCGCTTGTTACCACGCAACGTGAGGCTGTCAGTACCCGACACCATGTGGAAGGCACCGTTCTGCATCACCTTGCTCACGGTAGCGCAGTCGTCCAGATACTGTTTCCAGTTGACACCATCCTCAAGCGGGGTCATCACCACGCGAGAACCATGCTTCTTACCGGTGAGAAGAATCCTGTCGGGAGTGGCAGAAAGGATGCGGAACTCCAAGTCACCACCAAATCCGTCGGCGGTGCCAGAGCCAAATCCGTCGGGATTCACTGGGTCGGAGAAATAGTGAATCAGTTCACAATACTCGTCGAACGAGAGCACAATGCCGTTGCTCTGCTCCAGTTTGTAGTGGGTCACGGCTGTGGTATCACTGGCAAACTTCTCGTTGGCCACAGTCACTTTATGATTCTTGTCAAACTTAACCAGCACGTTCACCCCACCAAAGTCGGTGTTGCCATAGAAGGCCATGGCCCAGCCATTGGGGGCGCTGGTGAGTACGTTGGTATAATTGCCGATGGTCTGGCCGGTGCGCAACGACGGGTCTACCACGTCGTCATCGTCGTCGCAGCCAGTATATGCCAGCAAAGCACTCATCATCAGCAGCATGCTTAATAGTTTCTTCATGTCTTGTTTCCTCCTAACAAATTTATTTCAGTGTCCTTAAATCCAGGGTCTCAATCTCTTTGCTTCGGCGCAGCACCACCTTGCGCAGGGTGTCCATCTCGAAGCCCCATGAGTCGCGGAAATATTTCTTCATGATGTCCAGTTTCTTAACGATTGCATCGCGACCAGATGTGTCGCCGTCCTTCACACCAGCTTCCAGGATTTTTTCCCAAGCCTCGGGAGTGTGGGTCACATAGGTAGCATAAATCTCAGCCATGTCCTCACGTTCCTCGCCACTGCCATAACCTGTGACAAAGCCTTCGAGTGGTGCTTCCTCATCGGCCACGTTGATCCAGTCGGCTGAGTGATACTTACCAGCTGAGATGGTCTGGAACTCAGTGCTATAGTTCTTGGTCTGCTGCAAGATGTGGCAGAACTCGTGGTGCATGGTGTGGAAGAACCAGAAGTTCATGTCGAGGGGCACGTGGTTTGAGTTGGGGAAGGGACTGATGCTGTCGATGTAGAGGTTGTTGATGTCGAGTGCGTTCAGTCGGAACATCGTAATCTTCAAGCCACCTTCTGCCGTACCCAGCACGATTGCACCGTCGCTGCGGTGCTCAGCCGAGCCGATGAACTGGAAGATGCGGGGGCTGTAGCTGCGGATGAACTCACGGCTGACAGCCTCTTCGTAGGCCTCCAGCCAGATGTGTTTCATCATGATGGCCAAAGCTATGGCATTCTCCATCTTGGGTGGCACCACATTGTAGGTCTGGTCGGTCTCGTAGTCCTGATAGCGGTAGAGCACCTCAATGTTGTAGGGAATGGTATAGTTCTTCTGCAGCCACAGATCGAACGAGTCGAGTTCCTCCGAATCATACTCGAAGATACTTGGCTCCAGCGGATCGTCGCTGCTGCAGGCAACGAGGCCTGTGCCAACGAGGCAGGCAAAAAGGAAATAATATATCTTTCTCATTTTTCTTTCGTATTAAGTGTTATTATCTCTTGTTCTCACGCGGGTTGGCCTCCAGACCTGCTGCAATCACGTCGGTGGGCAGCTGAACAGCGCCACGCAGGTCGCCTGCAGTGAAGGTGTATGGCTCTTCCTTGTCTACGATGTGCTCGAACTCAATGCCGTAGCGCTTCACATCCATGAAACGAAGTCCCTGGAACATATTGTTTACACGGCGCATGTAGAGAATAAGTTGGACAAGATTTTCCTGATTGCCCGATTCAACGGTGAAGCCCTGCGGATGCAGCGTCTTCTTGATGCTGCGCTCAAAGTCGCTCTCGGGGTGCACGGCAGCATAGCGAATAGCATCCATGAAAGCATTGACCCCCTCCTGGGTAAAGTCCCTGCGAACAGTGTTGCCATACTTTTCTTCCAGATTGGCCTTGGCCCAGTAGTTCATGTCCTGCAAAGCCTTTTCATACTGGCCACTCATCGCATAAGCTTCAGCACGGCAGAGCAACGTTTCGTCACCTGTGAAGAGGGGATCGACAATGTGCATATAGCCAATGCCGTTGACCTTGTCTGTGTATTCGAACACCTCTTCCAGTTTGGGCTCCAATATAAAGTTGTTGTTGCCATAGAGGCTGTGAGCCGACCACAGCAATGTTTGCTGCGACGTGGCAGCAGCGGGATTCCAGGGCGACTGTGCCCAGTAGGTGTCATAGCTCAGAATCGTCATGTTGTGGGCATAGCGCAGATAGGAACCAGATGTGAGCACACGGGCAGCAATGGAATAGGCAGGAGCCATGAGGAAATTGCATGCCTGGCCCGACTGGATGTACATATTGAAATAATCTTCTACACCTGCAGCCATGTTGTAGGGTGCACGTACACGCAGATAGGCCGAAGGATCTTCGCCCAGACACTTGGTGGCACACTCGATGGCTTTGTCCCATTTCTGGTAATACAGATAGAAACGGGTGGCAAAGGCATAAGCAGCCTTTGTGTTGAAGTGATACTTGGGCACGGAATAGATGGCATCGTTGATCAAGGGCAGTGCCTCTTCGATGTCGTCGCTGATGTGCTTATAGAGTTCGGCCAGCGTGCCACGTTCGTAGTGTGTGTCTACCGACTTTTCTGGTTCCAGCGGATAGGGCAGCCCCAGGTAGCTGTCGGCCTTGGATGGGTCGTAGGCCATGCAGAACACATTGGCCATCTGGAACATGCCAAAGGCACGGCACAGCATAGCCTCGCCACGCTGAGCATCCATACTTTTGGGAGAACCCATGTCGCGAATGGCTTCGAGTGCCTGGTTGGCTGTGGCCACAGCACGATAGTAGCCGTTCCACAGGTTGCGGGGGCAGTCGTTGCTCTCCGTGGTAATATCTTTGAAACGATACATCTCATCCACCTGTGGCAGCGTGCCATACTTGGTGCCATTGTCGGTTACGTTGTCCGACATGATTTCCGACATCAGGATGATGCTCGTCTCAGGATAGGCCGTGGTGATGAGCTTGGTAATCTTGTCCGGTGTGTCAAGCGTAGCACGGTCATCGGGCAGTTTGTCAAGGTATTCGTCGCAGGAGGTCATGGCCAGTACCATCAGGACTGCTGGTGCCCAGTGCTTCACCTTATTATATATTGTTGCTGTCATATTGCTGATTTTTCTGTTTCGTTTAGTGGGAAAATGATTACAAGCCAACACGCAGGGTGAAGGTGAACTGGCGGGCCATGGGCACTGCCACACCACCGGTGTTGAAGAACTCAGGATCCTGTCCGTTGAGTTTGCTGTCGGAGTAGATGAGGAACAGGTTGGTGGCCTGCAGCTTGGCGTTCAGTGTGGCCAGGCCCAGGAACTCAATCCACGAACGGGGGAAGTCATAGGCCAGCGAGATCTCCTTCATGCGGATGAAATCGCCTTTGGCTGTGCGGGCCGTCGAGTAGTTGTAGGCATTGTAGGCATAGCTGATGTACGGGTCAGCCTGAATCATGCGGCGGTCGGCAATGACGGGAATGTCGGTGTGAGCCTCATCGCCGCTCATCACCCAGCGCTCCTTGAACTCCTTCGGCATGGCGTCGAGGTCGCTATAAGAAGAGTGGAAGGCGGGATCGAGACGCACCACATTGCCAAACGAATAGGAAGCAAAGACATTCAGGTGCCAACCTTTGTAGCTGAAGGTGTTGCCCAGCGAACCCGTGATGGTGGGATCGGTCGGTCCCTCATAGATCAGGTGGTCAAGCACATAGCTCTGGAAGTTGTGGTCGCTGGTGGTCAGCTCGCCATTTTCATTGATGAACGTGGGCAGACCGCTCTCGTTCAGACCACGGAAGTCGATGGAGAAGAGAGCACGGTAGGGATAGCCCACCATGGTGAAGCCGCCGTTGGTGATCATTTGGTAGATGGCACTGCGCGAGTCGAGGTCGGTCACCTCAGTCTTGTTGTGCGAGAAGATGAAGTCGGTGCTCCACTGGAAATCACCTACAAGGTTCTTCGAAGAGATAGAGAACTCCTCACCGTGCGACTTCATCGAGGCCACGTTGGCATACTTCGTGATGGCACCGCCCACACCCGTCGTGGTGCGAGGACCAATCAGGTCGTAGTTGTTACGCATCCACCAGTCGAAGGTAACATTAATGCGGTTGTTCAGCAGGCCCAAATCGATGCCCAGGTTCAGCTCGTGCTTCTTCTCGTAGGTCAGGTCGGGATTGGCGAACTGCTGGATCTCCAGTGCTGTCTCCTTGTCGCTGGCAAACGGACGCCAGGGGTTGGTGCTCATGATGATGACCTGTGCGTTGTTGGCTGCAGGCTGGTCACCGGTCAGCGAGTAAGAGGCTTTCAGCGTGGCGTGGGTCAAGACATTCTTGAACGTATTCTCAAACCAAGGCTCCTCATGAGCATTCCAGGCTCCCGAGATGTTCCACGTGGGCAGCCAGCGGGCCGAACGGGCGCGTCCCAAACGGTTGCTGCCCTCGTAGCGGGTGGTGCCGTTGATGGTATAGCGGCCTTTCCAAGAATAGGTTCCCGTGGCGAAGAACGACACGTCGCGAGAGTAGGTATTGGCCACGCCATAGTACATGGCGTTCTCCTCGCTGGCCTGCTTGAAGTAGTGGTAGTCGTAGGCACCCAGCATACCCATGTTGTACTGCATGCCCACACCGTCGAAAGCGGTGGCCACACGGGTAATATCATTGATTTCCATACCACCGAAGGCATTCACAATGTGCTGCTCGTTGGCACCGTACACGTCGTTGTAGCTGGCCGTGGCACGGAAGTTCGTGCTGTTCATCTTGTTCTTGTACTCACGATAGAAGCCGCCCTCAGGCAGTACGGAGTACTTCAGCGAGTTGGGCTGGTCAGGATCCTGATACAGGAAGGGGTTGGCATCGCGCATGGTAGCATCGTCCATGGCACGGAAAGCCATGGCCTGGTTCGACTCCTCCGTAATCTGGTGATTACGCGTGGTGGTAGTGAAGCTATAGGCAGCCAGCGCAGCCAGTTCCACCTGTCGGATGGGCTTGTACTTCAGTTCGCCCTGGAACTTCAGGTTCACAATGTCATACTCCATGTAGTTGTTAGCCAGCTCATGGTGAATGTTGAAGGGGGCGTAGTTACGCGTATAGAAGGTATTCGGATCAAGCGTACGCGACGAGTTGATAGCGTAGGAATAGGGGTTGATGTCGAAGTCACGGCTCACCTCGCCCGACACCACGTCGACGCTCTGGTTGGTCGTACCCGGAGCCTCCTGCTTACGGTAGGCGGCATTGCCGATAAGGTTCAGCGACACTTTCTTCGAGATGTTGTACAAGGCGTTGATGTTAGCCGTGTAACGCTGCACCTTGCTGCGCTCCGTCCATCCCGGGTCACTCATGATACTGAACGACGTGTAGTACTGGGCTTTCTCCGTACCCGACGACATGGACACAGAGTGATTCATCGAGATACTCTGACTGAACAGCTCGTCGAACCAGTCGGTATTGCGGTACTCAGCTTCGCGCAGATAGTTGTACATGCCTTCAGTCGTGTTAGGCAGCAGGAAGGTGCCCGTAGCTGCGTCGTAGGTGTTCATCAGCTGGTACATCTTGCCGTAGACACCGCTCTCACTGTTGCGATAAGTACCGGAGAAGGTCAGGAAACCATCGTTGTACATCTCGTTGTAGACACTCATCTGCTCCTGCGAGTTCATGATGTTGAACTGGCTGTAGCTGGGCTTCAGACGCATGGTGTATTCACCCGTGTAGTTGATGCGGGTGGTACCGGCCTTACCACGCTTCGTGGTCACGACAATCACACCCGACATGGCGCGCGCACCATAGATAGAAGTGGCCGAGCCGTCCTTCAGAATCTGGAACGACTCGATATCATCGGCATTCAGACCGGCAATGGCACTCGAGATCAGCGTCTCGGCATCACCCGACGACAGGGCATCGGCATCGACCTCAACCACATCTTCCATGATCACACCGTCAACCACCCAAAGGGGCTTCGATGCACCGTAGATAGAAGTGGCACCGCGCACGCGGATCTTCGGGGCCGTACCAAAGGTACCCGACACGTTCTGCACGCTCACACCGGCCACACGGCCTTCGAGCGAGCGGCTGATATCGGCCACACCGTCAATCTTGGCCGACTCTGCATCAATCTTCGTGGTTGCACCGGTGAAGAGGCGCTTGTCCATCTTCTGCATACCTGTCACGACGACTTCGCCTACCTGGGCCGTATTGGTCGTCATCGTCACTTTCATTCCGTTCTTGGCTGTCACAGTCACAGTGTTCATGCCAATCGAACTGATAACCAGCTTCTTGCCGTTGGGCACGCTGATGCTAAACTTACCGTCAAGGTTGGTCGTGGTGCCGGTCTTGGTGCCCTGCACAAAAACAGAGGCACCAATCACAGGCTCACCGTCTTCGGCTGAGACGACCGTTCCTGTCACTTGGTTCTGGGCTAACGCAACCCCTATAGAAAGGAGCAGTCCGACCAGAAAGGCAGTAAATCTTTTCTCCATAGATAATCTGTCTAAACTCGTATTATTTTTGTTATTTTTACTACTTGAGTCAAATTCGAACTGCAAAATTACTGCATTTTTTTCAAATGGCAAACAAATTTAACAAAAACTTAAAAAAAACGCCCCAAAATTTACGATTATGTAATTTTTGAAGGGCGTTATGTTTCAAAAAAGTAACATTTTAGCATTTTCCGTCATCGCTCGTAGTCCACGAAGGCATAGCGGTAGTGGTGCCGTTCGTCGGTGTCATGTTCCTCGCGGCTCACCTCATGCCACTGGCTGTAGTCCGGGAAGAAAGTATCGGCCTGTTCAGGCACGTCGTCAATCTCGGTCAGACACAGCCGGTCGGCCTTGTCAATGAGATTTCGGTAGAGGCTGGCCCCACCTATTATATAGATGTCCTCATCAGGTCGGCAGCTGGCAATGAACTCATCCCAGCTGTCAAAGCACTCACAGCCAGGCAGTTCCTTCACCGTACTCGTCAGCACGCAGTTGCGGCGGTTGGGCAGTGCGCCCTTGGGCAGACTCTCAAACGTGCGTCGTCCCATCACAATTGTATGCCCGGTGGTCAGCTGTTTGAACCTTTTCAAATCGTTAGGCAGCCAGTAGATCAGCCTGTTCTCAAACCCAATGGCCCCGTTCCTTGCCACAGCTGCAATCATATTCACTGTCCTACTCATACACTCACTTCGGCTTTGATGTGCGGCCACGGGTCGTAGTTCTCCAACTGGAAATCATCGTAGTGGAAATCGAAGATGGAACGGACATCGGGGTTGATACGCATAGTGGGCAGCGGACGAGGCTCACGGGTCAGCTGCAGACGGGCCTGCTCCAGATGGTTCAGATACAGGTGGGTGTCGCCCGTGGTGTGGACGAACTCACCGGGCTGCAAGCCCGTCACCTGCGCCATCATCATACACAGCAGGGCATAAGAGGCAATGTTGAACGGCACACCGAGAAACGTGTCGGCACTGCGCTGGTAGAGTTGCAGAGACAGACGGCCCTCGGCCACATAGAACTGGAATAAGGTGTGACAGGGCGGCAGCGCCATCTGGTTCACCTCAGCCACGTTCCAGGCCGACACAATCATGCGACGCGAGTCGGGATGGTTTCTGATCTGGTCGAGCACCAGCTGAATCTGGTCTATCGTGCCACCGTCATAGTCGGGCCATGAACGCCACTGGTGACCGTAGACCGGTCCCAGCTCACCGTTCTCGTCGGCCCATTCGTTCCAGATGCGTACCCCGTGCTCCTGCAGGTACTTCACATTGGTTGAGCCTTGCAGGAACCACAGCAGTTCGTAGATGATGCTCTTCAGGTGCAGCTTCTTCGTGGTCAGCAGCGGGAAGCCCTGCTGCAGGTCGAAGCGCATCTGATGGCCGAACACGCTCAGCGTGCCCGTGCCGGTACGGTCGTCTTTCCTCGTGCCCTCGCGCAGAATGCGGTCAAGCAGGTCTAAGTATGGTTTCATATTCTTCGGGTATGTGAGTCGATTTGATGCGCCACTCCTTGGGATAGAGGTTGTTGGCGCGGTTGCCAATGTTCTTGACGAACCCCAAAGGTTGTCCCAGGAAGGTCACGGCCACAAAGCCGGTCGGCGTACCGGCAGGCAGCGTGATGGCCTCACTCCTCAGATAGCTGACAGCCGTGGCATAGTCCAGCTCCACCAGAGGGTACCGGCTCCGGTCAAAGTCGGCCAACAGGGCCTCAGCATGAGCCGGGATGACGGTCTTGCCCTTGACCATAGGTACTGGCTGTCCGTCGTAGAGCACATTCAGCCGCTCTAATCGGAGCCTGCTTTTCCCTTCCGCACTGCGCCCCGGCTTCCGCAGCACCGCCACGAAGAGGCCCTCACCGCAGGTCAGCCCGGGGATGAAGCGATAGACGGGCGCGTCGAAGCCCGGCAGCAGCGATCCTGTGATGCCCCACCCTACCCCAGTGGTTACGGGCTGCACCTCGGCCCCCAGCTCGTCAACAATCCAGCGCACATTTTCTTCGTTCTCATGGGTGTTGAAGGTACAGGTGCTGTAGATGAGCAGCCCGCCGTCGCAAAGACACTGCCAGGCCTCACCCACAATCTCACGCTGCAGCCGCCAGCACTGTTCCACGTGCTGCCAGCTCCATTCGACCACGGCGGCGGGGTCTTTCCGGAACATGCCTTCGCCCGAACAGGGCACGTCGCACAGGATGACATCAAACAGCTGTCCGCTGCGACGGAAGTCCTTCGGATAGCTGTTGGTCACGATGCTGTCGGCATAGCCCCACTTCTGCATGTTCTCCATGAGCACCTGGGCACGCTGTCTGACAGGCTCGTTGCTCACCAGCACACTGCCTTCTGGCAGGGCGGCACGGGCGCAGGTGCTCTTGCCGCCGGGGGCGGCACAGAGGTCGAGCATTGTCACTGGTTGCATCACGTACTGACGTAGTACCAGGTCAACGAACATCGACGAGGCTTCCTGCACATAGTAGGCACCGGCATGCAACAGGGGGTCGAAGGTGAAGGCTGGTCTTTCAGACAGATAGTAGCCCTCCTGACACCAGGGCACGCGCCCGGCAGCGGACGTGATATCCAGCCCGGAACACTTCTTCAGGTTCCGTCGGATGCTCACGGGTGCCTCCTCACAGAGGGCTGCGGCGAAGCGCGCATAGCGCGTCTCCCCCATCACCCGGCGGGTCTCTTCTATGAATCTCTCTGGCAGTTCCACAGCGCAAAGGTAAGAAAAAAAACTGAACCACACCCCTCTTTTCCGCATAAAAAGCAGAAAACACAATAAATTGCGTTATTCTGCGTTATCTTAGGTATGCAACGATTCCACACCTTATTTATATATATAGCCTCGCTGGTGCTCGTCCTGCTCATGACAGGATGTGGTGCCGACACGGCCATGAAGAAGGGCGACAAGTTCTTCGCCCTGGGCGAATATTATGATGCCGCCGCACAGTACAAGAAAGCCTACAGCCAGACACGAAGCAAAGATAGACCCTTGCGCGGACAAAGGGCTTTGCGCATGGCCGACTGCTACCGGCGCATCAACTACACCCAGCGAGCCATCGCAGCCTATAACAATGCCGTACGCTATAAGCAGGCCGACTCGCTGAGCCTCCTCTACCTGGCACAGCTGAACCTGAAGAACGGCAGCTACAAGGAGGCCGAACGACAATTTACAGAACTATGCGACTCGCTGGCCATCCCGACCAACATCCGCCAGGCTGCCGTCCTGCCCTCAAAACTGTCCGAATTCGAGTATCAGTGCGTCGTCGGACTACAGTCGGCCCAGAAGGCACCGAAGTGGAAGAGCGATGCCGCCCTGTCAGGCTATACAGTGAAGAAACAGGACATCTTCAACTCGCGACGGGCCGAATATTCGCCCATGCTCGCAGGCGAAGACTACGACCAGCTCTATTTCACCTCCACCCGCAACCAGGCGCAGGGCGACGAGCTGAGCGGTATCACGGGCACGAAGCCTGCCGACATCTTCGTCTCTGTGAAAGATGACAAGGGGAAATGGCTGAAGCCAGAGCCAGTAGAGACCGACCTGAACACGGAACTCGACGAAGGCGCCTGTTCCTTCTCGCCCGACGGGAAAACCATGTACCTCACGGTCTGTAAGACCGACCCGTCCTATCCGCGCTATGCCCAGGTAGCCACCTCCAACCGCAGCGATGCCACCTGGAGCAAGACAACCGTACTCACTATTGCCCACGACACGCTGTCGGCCTACGCACATCCAGCCGTCTCGCCCGACGGTTTGTGGCTCTACTACGTCAGCAACATGCCCGGCTCACTGGGCGGCTACGACATTTGGCGCTCAGCCATCACAACTTCGGGACTGGGCATGCCTGAGAACCTCGGAGCACCCATCAACACACCGGGCGACGAGATGTTCCCCACGTTCCGCCCCAATGGCGACCTATACTTCTCTTCAACAGGCCATCCGGGCATGGGCGGTCTCGACATCTATATTGTCAAACCAAGCACCGACTCGCTCTCCAAAGTGCCTTACACCATCGAACATCCTGGGGCTCCGCTCAACTCGGCAGCCGATGACTTCGGCATGACCTTCGAGGGACTGCACAACCGGGGCTTTTTCTCCTCCAACCGTGGCGATGCCCGTGGCTGGGATCACATCTATTCCTTCGAGAAAGCTGAGATCACGCAGACCGTGCGCGGCTGGGTCTATGAACAGGAAGGCTACGAGCTGCCTCAGGCCCTTGTCCACATGGTGGGCAACGACGGTACGAACCTGAAGCTGTCCGTCCGTGGCGACGGCTCCTTCATCCAGGAGGTACAGCCGGGCGTGGACTATGTGTTCCTGGGTTCCTGCAAGGGCTATCTGAACCACAAGGAACAGCTGCATCCCGACACGCTTCTGGAGTCGCACGAGTATGTGCTACAGTTCCCGCTGGCCAGCATCACGGCTCCCGTACTCATCGACAATATCTTCTACGACTACGACAAGGCCACCCTCCGTCCTGAGAGCACGCAGGCTCTCGACGAGCTTATCCAGTTGCTCAACGAGAACCCCAACGTGACCATCGAACTGTCGGCCCACTGTGACTACCGTGGCCCGGCGGCCTACAACAAGGGGCTGTCGCAGCGGCGCGCCGAGAGCGTGGTCAACTACCTGACGGAGCACGGCATCGCAGCCGACCGTCTCTCGCCCATGGGCTATGGCAAAGAGAAGCCGAAGACGGTGAAGAAGAAGCTCACGGAGACCTATCCGTGGCTGAAGGAAGGCGACGTGCTCACCGAGGAGTTTATCAAGGCCATCGACGATGAGGAGAAGCAGGAGATCTGTAACCAGCTCAACCGTCGCACCGAGTTCATCGTCCTCCGCACCACCTACGGTCTCTTCGAAGCCGATGGCCAGCCCAAGGCCGAGCCAGCCGCCAAGCCCGCATCGAAGCAGTCCGAAGTCACGCCCGACGACGATTTCCTCTTCTGAACTTTCCAAACAACAACCTTCCAAAAGTCATTTGGCGATACTATTCACGTCGAATACGATTTGTATTTAGGCTGTATACTCTTTGTATTCTCATGGTATACAAAGAGTATACAGCGTGAATACAAATAGCAACAAATATCACACAGAGGCAGAAGGGCTCTGACCAGTGTGTATCGTATTATAAGAACTTAGGCGGGCCGCCTCCACGAATGGAAGCGGCCCGCCCTTTGCGTTATTGGCTTTCTGCCGTTTTTACTTCACCATGACCTTCTTCATGGTTCCGTCGGCATACTTGACGATCATCATCTGTCCGCGGATCGGTGCGCTGACGCGTTTGCCACCGAGCGTGAAGTACTGCTCACCCTCCTTGGCAGTCATGCGCGTTCCGGCAATGCCCACGGTGGTGTGCTCGTTCTTGGCGTCGTCGAGCAGCTTGTCGATGGCCAGACTGAGCGTCTTGGTGTCAATCTGGGTGTCCTTCGTCAGCAGCGTGTCGGCATAGAGGCTGTCGACATAGTCCTGCAGCGAGTCCTTCTCACCACGCAGCTGCTTCATGCGGTCAGCATAGTTGGCGGCCACGTCGGCATAGTCGGTGTCGAGCAGTTTCTGAGCCTCGTCGAGCTTCTTCTCCATGTCGTTCAGCTCACCGTCAAGACGCACCTTAGCGGTCTCGTTCTCCTGCATCTTGTCGGCCTTGGCCTTCAGGGCATCAATGTCCTTGCTGATGGCGTCATAGACCTTCTTCAGCGAGTCAACGGTAGCAGCATCGGCCAGAGCCAGCTTGTCGGAGAGTTCCTTCAGCGACTCGCGCTCATCGGTGATATCGCGGTCGATGTCGTTGTACTCCTTCTGCAGCTGCTGTTCCACGTCACCGTCGTTCCTGCGGATGTCAGCCCATGTGTCGTCGAGCTTCTTCTTCAGGGCCTTCAGCGAGTCGGCCAGCTCCTTGTTGGCAGCATCGTTGGCGGCGGCTAAGTTCTGCTTGGCAGCGGCCAGTGCATCCTCGGCAGCCTTGATGGCAGCCTCGGCAGCCTTCACGGCGGTCAGGGCATCCTGTGCAGCGGCAATCAGCTCAGCTGTGTCGGCCAGCACGCTCATGTCGGCAATCTTGGCCTTCACCAGCGAGTCACCCTTAGCAGCGGCAGCTTCAGCAGCCTCCTTGGCAGCCTGAGCGGCATCCACGAGATCGTTGGCTTCCTTGAAATAGGGGTTGTCAACCTTCTCAGGCACCACGAGACCCTTGACCATATTGTCCAGGTCGTTCAGCAGACCCAGTGCGACAGCCTCAGCGGCCAGTTCGTTGGCCAGAGCCTCGTCGGCAGCCTTGATGGCATCCTCAGCGGCCTTGATGGCTGCCTCGGCAGCGTCAATCTTAGCCTCGGCGGCATCGGCTGCAGCCTCGATGGCATCACTGTCGGCCAACACCTTGTAGTCCTCCGTCTTGTCCTCCACGAGCGATTCGAGGGCAGCGGCAGCGGCCTGTGCGTCGGCAATGGTCTGCTCAGCATCAGCTACAGCCTTTTCGGCATCGGCATAGAGCGGGTTGCCCTGCTTCTCATCGGCGATGACAGGAGCGGTGAGCTCATCAGCTTCCTTCACGAGTACATCGGCAGCTTCAGCTGCGGCGATGGCAGCGGCAGCCTCCTCAGCGGTCTTGGCAGCAGCAGCGTCAAGGGCCTGCTTGGCAGCCTCGATTGCATCTTCGGCAGCCTCAATGCTGTCACCAGCGTTGTCAAGGGCGGCATTGATCTCAGCAGTATCCTTCAGCACGGTGTGGGCGGCATCCTTGGTATCGACCAGAGCGTCGGCATCCTCAGCGGCCTTCTGGGCAGCGGCGATGGCGGCGTTGGCCTTGTCGACCAGGGCGTTGGCTTCCTCATAGAACGGGTTGTCACCCTTCTCCAGAGGCTCGTCGTCCAGTGCGTCGGCATCCTGCACAAGAGCGGCGGCAGCGGCCTGTGCGGCCTGTGCAGCCTCGAACTCAGCCTGCAGGTCATCGGCAGCCTTCTTCAGGTCGTCGATACGCTTGTCAAGGGCAGCGAAGACCTTCTCCAACGAGTCGACCACGGCACTGTCGGCCAGAGCCTTGGCAGCAGCCAGGTTCACAAGGTCAGTGCCTGCCTTCTGCAGTGCGGCCGAGATGGCACTCTCCTCCTTGCGGAGCGGATCCTGTACAGCTTCCTTGTCATCGTTGGTGACGATGGCATCCCATACATTATTATTCTTGTCGATGAGATCGTTCTTCAAGCCGTTGAGCTTGTCGTAGGCACCCTGGTTGGCATCGTCGAGTGCCTTCTGGGCGTCAGCGAGTGCCTGGTTAGCAGCGGCGATGGCAGCCTGTGCAGCCAGAATGGCCTGCTCGGCCTGCTCGGCAGCATCATTGATGGCGGCACTGTCAGCCACCACGTTCAGGGCAGCGGCATCAGCCTTCACCAATGAGTCGAGGGTATTCACGGCTGCGTTAGCAGCGGCAATAGCCTCATCAGCAGCATCCACGAGCTTGTTGGCATCCTCGAAGTACGGGTTGTCAACCTTCTCAGGCGACTGCAGCTTAGCAGCCTCGGCAACAGCCTCGGCAGCCAGCTCCTTGGCCTCCTGGGCAGCGGCCTGCTCAGCAGCGAAGTCAGCGGCAGCGTCCTTCAGCTCAGCCTTGGCGGCATCGATGGCAGCCTGGGCAGCGGCGATAGCATCGTCGGCAGCCTTCTTGGCAGCGGCGATAGCATCACTGTCAGCCTTCACGTTCAGGGCGGCGGCATCGGCCTTCACCAACGAGTCAAGAGTAGCCACGGCAGCGTCAGCGTCGGCAATAGCCTGCTCAGCATCGGCGATGGCCTGGTTGGCATCGTCATAGAACTTGTTGTCGATGTCGTTCTCAGGAGCCTCCAGCTTGTCGGCAGCAATCTTTGCTTCCTTCGCAGCCTCGTCGGCAGCCTTCTGGGCAGCCTGCTCAGCAGCGAAGTCGGCAGCAGCGTCCTTCAGCTCAGCCTTGGCGGCATCGATGGCAGCCTGGGCAGCGGCGATAGCATCGTCGGCAGCCTTCTTGGCAGCGGCGATAGCATCACTGTCAGCCTTCACGTTCAGGGCGGCGGCATCGGCCTTCACCAACGAGTCAAGAGTAGCCACGGCAGCGTCAGCGTCGGCAATAGCCTGCTCAGCATCGGCGATGGCCTGGTTGGCATCGTCATAGAACTTGTTGTCGATGTCGTTCTCAGGAGCCTCCAGCTTGTCGGCAGCAATCTTTGCTTCCTTCGCAGCCTCGTCGGCAGCCTTCTGGGCAGCCTGCTCAGCAGCGAAGTCGGCAGCAGCGTCCTTCAGCTCAGCCTTGGCGGCATCGATGGCAGCCTGGGCAGCGGCGATAGCATCGTCGGCAGCCTTCTTGGCAGCGGCGATAGCATCGCTATCAGCCAGCACGTTCAGGGCATCGGCATCGGCTTTCACCAACGAGTCGAGAGTAGCCACGGCAGCGTTAGCGTCGGCAATGGCCTGCTCAGCATCAGCAATGGCTTGGTTGGCATCGTCATAGAACTTATTATCAATATTGTTCTCGGGAGCCTCCAGCGTCGATGCGGCAATCTGCTCCTGTACAACCTCTGCCTTGGCATCAGCAGCGGCCTTGTTCTCAGCCTCGTTGGCAGCCTTGGCAGCCTTCAGCTCGTCCTTGGCAGCAGCAATAGCCTGCTCGGCAGCAGCGATAGCCTGCTCGGCAGCCTCCTTGAGGGCGGCGTTGGCAGCAGTGTCGGCCAATGCGGTACCGGCCTCCTTGCTGGCAGCCACAGCGTCGGCGAGAGCCTTAGCGGCGGCCTTGGCAGCCTGAATGCTGTCGTTGGCATCGGCGATAGCCTTGTCGGCATCGTTGTAGAACTTGTTGTGGATATCGTTCTCAGGAGCAACGAGGGCGTTAGCCTTAGTCGTCACCTCGTCGGCATCGGCCTGGGCTGCTTGCTCAGCGGCCTGTTCGGCCTTGAAGGCAGCCTCGGCAGCGTCGGCATCAGCACGCAGCTGGGCAATGAGATCCTCAATCTGCTTGATGGTGCTGGGACGCAGGTCACTCTCGGGTGTCAGGGCTACGTCACGGTCGTCGGCATCGAGGTTGGTGCGACCCTGGTCAAGCAGGTTCTGGATGGCATTGGCCTGCTCACCGAACTGGTCAGCCACGTCGGGATCGACGGTGGCAATAGAGTCCTTCTGGTCACGCAGGGCCTGGTTCAGACGATCCAGTTCGTCGCGCAGCTCCTGATAGCGCTTGTTGTTGTCGTAGATCTTCTTCTGCTCAGCAGCAACCTTGCCGATTTCGGCGATGGCATCCTCGGCAGCCTTCTTCAAGGCAGCGTCATCAAAGTCAGCCAGCTCACCGTCGGCGTATGCGGCATCCACAGCATCCTGAAGGGCCTGGATGGCAGCCTTGGCAGCCTGCTCGGCAGCAATCACGTTCTTGTTATCACGGATCTCTGCGGGCACGGCATCTTCAGCAGCCTTCTCGTCGTCGTTCAGCT
>CAMZBS010000022.1 GCA_947304695.1 uncultured Prevotella sp. | reverse complement strand
AAGAGGCAAAAAAACGCTAAAAGATTGCGCAATTGTTTTAAATTGCGCAAATTTTTTTTTCTACCTCAATAGAACGTTGTACATTTGCAGCGAATAAATCACAGACTATGAACAGGATCGTATACTTCCTTGCCATGTTGGCCGTCATGACCTCGTGTGCCGAATCTTACAACATTGAGGGCTCTTCCTCGCTGTCGTCGCTCGACGGCAGCAAGCTCTACTTGAAAGCAGTCAAGGACGGGCAGGTGAAGAACATCGACTCGTGTGAGGTGGTACACGGGAAATTCAAGTTTGCAGGACTGCTCGACACGGTGAAGATGGTCAACCTGTTCATGGACGAACAGCCGCTCATGGTGCCTATCGTGCTGGAAACGGGTGAGATAAGGGTGCGCATTGACGACACGTCGCGCAAGGTGAGCGGCACACCGCTCAACGAGGTGCTCTATCAGTTTATTGACCAGCACAACCAGATGGAAAGCCGGATGAACGAACTGGGACACCGCGAGAGCCAGATGCTGCTCGACGGCATTGACGAGCGCACCATCAACGAGCAGCTCTCGATGGAGGCTGCACAGATAGCACGCGAGGAAGACAGTCTGGTGACCAATTTCATCGTCGACAACTTTGACAATGTGCTGGGGCCGGGGGTCTTCATGATGATCACTGCCGGTTACGAATATCCCATCCTCACGCCCCAGATAGAATTCATCATGACCAAGGCTTCCGACGGGTTCAAGAACGACCCCTACGTGCGTGAGTATTACAAGACGGCCAGTGAGATACAGGCCCATCAGCAGGGGCTCGACGAACCGGCCATGACGTCGTCTGAACCTAACGACTCCATGATACAGAACATCCTGAACGGAAAAGAATGAGAACACTCATCACAGGCGGACGTATCGTCAACGAAGGACAAACGTTCGATGGCTCCGTGGTCATCGAGGGAGAAAACATACGCGAGATACTCAAATCCGGAGAACAGCCCGGGACTCCTGTCGACACAATGGCAGACGTCTCGGGCTGCTACGTCCTGCCTGGCGTGATCGACGACCATGTACACTTCCGTGAGCCGGGACTTACGCAGAAGGCCGACATGGAAAGTGAAAGCAGAGCAGCCGCCGCCGGTGGTGTGACATCCTACTTCGACATGCCCAACACCGTGCCGCAGACCACAACGATGGAGGCACTCGACGACAAGTTCCGCAGGGCTGCACAGTCCAGCCATGTGAACTACGCTTTCTTCTTCGGGGCCACCAACGACAATGCCCGCCTCTTCCCGCAGCTCGACGGGCAACGCATTCCGGGCATCAAGCTCTTCATGGGCTCGTCGACGGGCAACATGCTCGTAGACCGCTTCGAAGCCCTGCAGCACATCTTTGCCACGGCACCGCTGCCCGTGATGACCCACTGTGAGGACACGGCCATCATCAACCGCAACATGGCCGAGGCCAAACAGCGTTACGGCATTGATCCCCGCATAGAGTTGCATCCGCTCATCCGCAGCGAAGAGGCATGCTATGACTCCACGTTGCAGGCCGTCTCACTGGCCAAGACCTACGGCACCCGCCTGCATGTGGCCCATGTCTCGACGGCCAGGGAGTTGGAGCTGTTTGGTGACTGTGGGAACATCACGGCCGAAGCCACCGTGGCCCATCTCTATTTCACCCAAAGTGACTACGGCAGGCTGGGCACTCGCATCAAGTGCAACCCCGCCATCAAGAGCGAACAGGACCGCAATGCCCTGCGCGAGGCACTCACCGACGGGCGCATCTCGGTCATTGGCACCGACCACGCCCCCCATCTGCTGGCCGAGAAGCAGGGCGGCTGTGCCAAGGCCGTCAGTGGCATGCCCATGATCCAGTTCTCGCTGGTGACCATGCTGGAGCTGGTCGATGAAGGAGTGCTCACCATCGAGCGCATGGTGGAGCTGATGGCCCATCGTCCGGCCACGCTCTTCGAGGTGCGACAGCGCGGATTCCTGCGTCCCGGCTATAAGGCCGACCTCGTGGTGGTGCGTCCGCATGCGCCCTGGATTGTTACCCCCCAGGTAATAGAAAGCAAGTGCAAGTGGAGTCCCATGGAGGGACATACCTACCAGTGGCGCGTGGAGCAGACCTTCTGCAACGGCCACCTTGTTTATAATAAAGGTGTGGTCGACCGCGACTACATCGGACAGCCAGTCATGTTCAGATGATTCTTCACTACGACATACCCAGTCTTGTACCCTATATTAGCTGGCCCTACTTCTTCTTTGCCTGGCAGCTTAGGCAGAAGGAGGAGCAGCAGCGTATGCAGCAGGAGGCCGAACGCTTTCTGGCTGGGGTG
Source organism: uncultured Prevotella sp. (assembly GCA_947304695.1). The sequence continues at coordinate 23,433 of CAMZBS010000022.1, read as the reverse complement.
TCGGGCCGCTATGAGGCGCATGCCCTCTTCCTCATTGAAGATGCCTGTTCCGAAGGCGACGACATCGTACTTGCCAGCGGACAGCGTATCCCCCTGTTGCGCCAGCAGAGCGGCAGCCTCTGTCTCTGTCTCTCCGATTTCCTCGCTCCGGCTTCAACGCCAACACCCAATACCCAAATCGGCCTCTTTGCCACCAGCGTAGACCGTGGAATGGAGACCGACTTCGACAGCGACCCTTACAACAAGATGATGGCCCAGCTGCTGGCCGACCGGCTGGCTGAGGCTGCTGCTGAGCGCATGCATGAAGCCGTCAGGAAGACTTACTGGGGCTATGCTCCCGACGAGCAACTGTCTATTGACGACCTGCACCAGGAGCACTTCCAGGGCATCCGTCCCGCTGTGGGCTATCCTTCACTGCCCGATACCAGCCTTAATTTCGTGCTCGACCGCCTGCTCGACATGAAGCAGATAGGCATCCGGCTCACCGAAAGCGGTGCCATGCGCCCCCATGCCAGCGTGAGCGGCCTGATGATTGCCCATCCGCAAGCCCGCTATTTCGCTGTGGGAAAGATTGGCGAAGACCAGCTGCGCGACTATGCCCGAAGGCGCGGGCTTCCTGTAGAGACAATCCGTAAATTTTTAGCATCCAACCTATGATGGCAAGAGTAATCATACCCTACGTACTGCTCATCCTGGCAGCCTTCCTGTTCTTCGACTGGCGCTTCTGGCGCAAGCGTGGCTGGATGGTGCGCCTGTTGGCCGTGGTTCCCGCACTGGGACTGCTGGCCTATACCGCCAATCTGGCTTTAGAGCGTGACTATTTCCCCGACGACATCTCGAAGCTCAATGTCTATCTGTTCTTCTTCGGACTCATCGTGGTGCCCATGGCGGCCTTTGCCCTGTGCTCACTGGTGGGTTTTGGCATTGCAAAGCTCTTCAGGAAACGTCGCAACTATGGCGAGCCGGTGGGAGTGGCACTGGCACTCTTTGCCCTCTACGTACTGTTCTATGGCACGTTCGTGGGCTTCAGCAAGCTGGAGGTGCGCCACGTAGACCTTGCTTTCAGCGACCTTCCGCCTGCTTTCGACGGCTATCGCATCGTGCTCTTTAGCGATGTCCATGTGGGCAGCTATACGGGCGGACGTGAGCAGATTCTGCAGCGTGCCATCGACAGTATCAATGCCCAGCACCCTGACTTGGTGGCCTTTGCCGGTGATTTGCAGAACAAGGTGCCGCAGGAGATAGAACCCCACGTGAAAGTGTTGAAGAAAATCAAAGCCCCCGACGGCGTGTTCTCCGTCTTGGGCAACCATGATTATGCTGAATATACTGATGCTCCCTACGAAGTGGAATATGAGAACATGCAGCGCATTGTTTCCATCCAGCAGCGGGAACTGGGCTGGACGGTGCTAGTCAATTCGCGCCGCTATGTACACCGTGGCCAAGACTCCATCGTCATTGCAGGCATGGAGAACGACGGCGAAGGGCGGTTCCCCCAGTTGGGCGATGTCGGCTATGCGCTCTATGGCGTGTCACGCCAAGCCTTTGTTGTCATGCTTGAACATGATCCTACGGCCTGGCGCCGCAAGATTCTGCCTAAGTGTCATGCCCAGCTCACGCTGAGCGGTCACACCCATGCCATGCAGTTCTCACTCTTCGGGTGGACGCCCATGTCGCTCCGCCATCGGGAGGTCGAGGGTCTCTACCGCATGGGTGAGCGGGCCATCTATGTGTCGAAAGGGCTGGGCGGCGTCATTCCCATGCGCTTTGGCGCCACTGGCGAAATTGTTGTCATCAATCTGAAGAAGAAATGAAATACCTTTACTATGTCTATCAATTGTTCGTGGGGCTACCCTTTGTGATCATTTCCACGTTAATCACTGCCCTGACGGTGGCCATTGGCTGCACATTGGGCAACGGCCATTTTTGGGGCTATTACCCCGGACGCTGGTGGGGCTACCTCATCCTGAAGGTACTGCTGCTGCCCGTGAAGGTTGAAGGTCGTGAGAATCTGGAGAAAGACCAGTCCTACGTCTTCGTGGCCAACCATCAGGGGGCGTTCGATATCTTCCTGGTCTATGGCTATCTGCGGCGCAATTTCAAGTGGATGATGAAGCAGCAGCTGCGCAAGATGCCTGCCGTGGGCTATGCCTGTGAGAAATCACACCAGATCTTCGTAGACAAGCGCGGCCCCAAGAAAATCAAGGCCACCTACGACCAGGCTCGTCAGACCCTGCAAGGCGGCACCAGCCTCACCGTGTTTCCCGAGGGCGCACGCACCTTTACCGGCCACATGGCTCATTTCCGTAAGGGTGCCTTTGCCTTGGCCGACGAACTCCAGCTGCCTGTGGTGCCCATCACCATCAACGGCTCGTTCAACGTCTTGCCCCGTCAGCGTGGCTTTGGCTTTGTCAGTTGGCATCCGATGAGTCTCACCATCCATCAGCCCATCTATCCGGTAGGGAAGGGAAGCGAGAATGTTGAGGCCACCCTCAATCAGGCCTACGATTCGGTCATGTCGGCTCTTGTCCCCGAATATCAGGGCTTCGTGGAGAATCCAGACCAGTAAATAATCATTCATCATACTAATTTATCAAACCACTAAAAACATGAAACGTACATTATTATCTTTTCTCTTGCCGTGTCTGGCCTTTGTGGCCATGGCTCAACCCCAGGGTGGATTTGGTGGATTCCAAATGCCACAAGTGAAACTGGAAACCAGTCAACAGTGGAAGGACGTGAACTATGTGGGCGACGATCAGGCGTACCACACCTGTGACATCTATCTGCCCAAGCAGGAAAAAGAGGCTTACCCCGTCGTGATTCACATCTACGGCAGTGCCTGGTTCAACAACAACGGCAAGGGCGCCGCCGACCTGGGCACCATCGTGAAGTCGCTCCTTGATGCCGGTTACGCCGTGGTGTGCCCCAACCACCGTTCCAGCATGGATGCGAAGTGGCCTGCACAGATTCACGACATCCGTGCCATAATCCGCTTTGTGCGCGGAGAGGCCAAGAAATACAAGTTCGACACTTCGTTTATTGCCACCAGCGGTTTCTCGTCAGGTGGACACTTGGCTTCGACAGCCGCCACCACGAGCGGAACGAAGCAGACGAAGGTGGGCTCTGTGGATATTGACCTGGAAGGCGCACTGGGTAGCTTCACCAGTGAGAGCAGTGCCGTCAATGCTGCCTGCGACTGGTCAGGCCCTGTGGACTTGACGGCCATGGACTGTGGTGACCACATGACCATGGGTGCCGACAGTCCCGAGGATGTACTGCTGGCTTCGAAGCTGTCGAAGGAACCAGACAAGTATCTGAGCCTGAGTGCCACCAACTATATTGACAAGAACGACCCGCCCGTGATTATCTTCCATGGCGAGAAGGACAATGTGGTTCCCTGCTGTCAGGGCAAGAAGTTCTATGAGCTGCTGAAGGCTGCCGGTGTCACCACCGAGGCAACGTTCGTGCCAGAGGGTGGCCACGGCATGGGCATGTACAGCGAAGAGAACCTGCAGAAGATGGTCAACTTCCTCAATGCAACCCGCTGTGGCAAGTCGCGTGTGGTCGAAAATGGTGGAACGGGCGACTACAAAGCCATCATGAAGGAAGACCCCACGCTGCCCGAACATACCATTCTGGTGCCCCAGGATCTTGCCCCCTTCAGTCAGCAGAAGCCGCTGCCCGTGCTGGTATGGGGCAATGGTGCCTGCGCCAACTCGCCTTTTGAACACATCAACTTCCTCAACGAGATTGCTTCCCACGGCTACATCGTGCTGGCAACGGGCAACATTCCCATGACCGACGAATGGTACCGCGGCCCCATGTCGCGTTCGGAGCAGCAGATAGAGAGCATCGACTGGATTATTGCGCAGAATGCCGACAAGAACTCACCTTATTATAATAAGATTGACGTGAAGAACATCTGCGTGGCTGGCATGTCGTGCGGTGGCTTGCAGACACTCTACAACTGCGCCGACCCACGCATCAAGACGCTCATGATCTGCAACAGCGGACTGTTCAAGCAGTCGAACGCCAATCAGGCTGTAGGCGGCATGCCCATGCCTGACAAGGAAAAACTCAATGAGATTCACACTCCCATCATCTATATCCTGGGTGGTAAGGAAGACATTGCCTACGAGAACGGCATGGACGACTTCCAGCGCATCAGCCACGTTCCGGCATGTGCCACCAACTTCCCCGTGGGCCACGGCGGCACTTATCGCCAGCCTCATGGTGGTGAGTTCAGCGTGGTGGCCCTGGCCTGGTTGGACTGGCAATTAAAAGGCGACCCGAAGGCCGCCAAGATGTTTGTGGGTAAGGATTGCGAACTCTCAGGCCGCAAGGACTGGACGATTGAGAAGAACGCCTCGTTTGAACAGTTGAAGAAGTAGGAACTACCTGGAAACCACGCGTTTCACGCTTTTCCCATCGGCATAGCGGTCAATGACAACCCCATGCCGATGGGATTTTTCATTGTTCACTATTCTGCCTCCCAGGTCATAAGTGGCCGACTTCTTCGTGCTTGTGCCCGATGCCTGGGCATCGTTGATGCCACTGGCTCCTGCTTCGGTGAACTGCCAGGCATCGACCCAAGCGTTGTTAGCCTCGGTGTAGACCAGGTACAGGTTGCGCAAGCTCTTGAAGGTAGCGGGATTGAGCTCGATGACATGGTCTTGGTAAGTGGACGACGAGAATTCCAATGTTGCGGCTGCCTTACCGTCCTTGTTGCCCAGACGTAATTCGAGTTTTCCCTTTCCCTTGGCACGCAACATGAAGGAAGATGCACCCGTGGTGCCGAAATCCACCTTGGTTACCATCGTCCAGGCACCGGCAACCATCTTCACCTGCATGTTCTCCGAGGCATCGTTGCCCAGTGTGTTGATGTCGGTGTTCTTCTTGATATTGGTGAAGTGCTCATAGTTCACACCGCCAGATATACACATGGTCTCGGCCTGCTGTAGCTCGTAGGGGTTCAGTCTTTTGATGAAGGTAACACCCTTCTTGGTCAACGTCACCTTGTCGATGGTCTGAGTGCTATCGGTCACCTTCGCTACATCGACACCAATGGAACGGAAGCCTGAGGCACCTGTGTTCATGGCCTCCTCCAGGACAGTGGAATGATAGAACAGGTAATATTTGTCCTGGAACTTATGCAGATGGGTGTGATTGTTGCCCCAGCCCATGCCGAAGTTGCCCTCGTTGGGCACATATTCGCCACGATACTCCCAGGAGCTGGGCTTCAATGGCGTGTCGGTCACCATGTAGCACATGCTGCACGGTGAGGGTGCGGGCTGGCCGTTGCTTTTTTCGTAGGTTCCCCAGTCGGGGCGTTCACCCCACGATGTGTTATAGGTATAGACGTAGCGGCCACCAATCATGTTCAGCTCACTGGCCTCAAACAGATAGGGTGCCGGCATGTTTACGACACTGCCGTCGATTTCGGTCATTGAAGGCTTCAGTTTGGCAATGCGCGAGTTGCCTGGCCACAGCTTTGACCCCGATGACTGGGGATCACCGCCTCCAAAGGCTATCCAGCCCTGTCCGTTCTCGTCGATGACTGCACCGGGGTCAAATACCCAGTTGCAGGGATCTACGCCACTCATGCCGTGGGTGATCATGGCCTGACTGTTGGGAGAAGTGAAAGGACCTATAGGCGAAGAACCCTTGATGACGCCCACGCTGCCGCCGCCATTGGCGAAGTAGATGAAGAACTCGTCCTTGCCTTGGGAATTAGTGCGCCACACGGCCGAAGGTGCCCATGACTGTCCGCACCAGGAGCCGCACACCTTCCCTACGTCGATGGTACCATGGAAAGTCCAGTTCACCATGTCGTCGGTAGAGAACACCACCAGCGACTTGATGTTGCCATAGCCGTTCGTACCTTTTTTCTGGTTGATGATGAACTGCTGATGGTCGTTGGTGCCGTAGACGTAGAGTCGGCCTTTGTAGTCGATAGCCGTAGGGTCGGCACAGAACACACAAGGGCTGATGGGATTGAGTTCTCCCACTTCCTTATAGTTTTTGGCAATTGCCTGAGCATCCGCCTGCATGCTTGCAGTGAGGATGGCTGCTGCGAGAAATAGTTTTTTACACATTGTTTTCAGGTTTTATTGAATGATCTTGAACTTGGCAAACTTCAACAGAAGTTGCTTGGTTCCGGCATTGCGGAATTCTACAGTGGCCTTTTCGTTCTCGCCCGAACCTTCAACGCTGATTACCTGGCCGATGCCGAATCGCTGGTGCTCGATGACGTGACCTTCACGCAACGAACCTGCCAACTGTGGCTGCGGAGACGACGGAATGGAGCGGACAGGACGGAAACGGCCACCTGATGCTTGATTGAGCTGGCGCTTGAAACTGTCTGAAAGCGGGTCGACAGGTGTTTCAGGCCTGCGTGGAGCAACGGCACGGGGCATGGGGTCGGCTCTGAACTGCGATGCCACGGGTCTCGGGTTCTGCGTCCAGGGCAGTCGGCTTGTGCCGAAGTCCTCGTCTTGTCTTCCACCTTTCTGTGACTCTACATGTAGCAGTGAAGGGTCGATGTCGCGGATGAAGCGAGACGGTGTGTCAAATTCCATGCGTCCGTAGCGGAAACGGTTCTGTGCACAGGTCAGGAAGCAGTGGCGCTCTGCCCTGGTAATGGCCACATAGAGCAGGCGGCGCTCCTCTTCCAGGGCACGCATAGAGTCGGTAGACATGGGCGAAGGGAAGATGTTTTCTTCGAGTCCCACGACAAACACCGTGGGGAATTCCAGTCCTTTGGCACTGTGTATGGTCATTAGCGACACCTTGGCCTGTTCATCGTCATCATCGCTGTCCAGGTCGGTAAGCAGCGACACCTCCTGCAGGAAGTCGTTCAGTGCTACATGGTCGCCCTGTCCTTCCTCGCGTCGGCTCTCAACAAAGTCCTGTAGTCCGCTCAGTAGTTCCTCCAGGTTCTCCTGTCGTGACAGATCTTCAGGATTGCGGCTGCTGTAGATGTCCTTCGACACACCGCTTTCCGTAACGATGTCGTGTCCCAGCTGGTAGGCATCATCCGAATCCACACGCCCCATCCAGCCTTCTACCAGTTGTCGGAAAGCCTCCACTTTGGAAGCTGTTCCCTTGCTGATTTCAAGATGGAACAGCACAGGCTGCGTGATGACAGTCCAGAGCGACACACCGTATGTGGTGGCTGTGGACACAATCTTGTCGAGGGTGGTGTTGCCAATGCCGCGTGTGGGATAGTTGATGATGCGTTTCAGTGCCTCTTCGTCGTTGGGATTGGCCACCACGCGGAAGTAGGCTATCACGTCTTTAATCTCTTTACGCTGGTAGAAGCTCAGTCCGCCGTAGATGCGGTAGGGAATGTTCTGCTTGCGCATCTGCTCCTCAAACGAACGGCTTTGCGCGTTGGTTCGGTAGAGAATGGCAAAGTCGCTGTAGGCACATTGTTCCTGACGCTTCAGCCGTAGGATGTCGTTGCACACGATGAGTGCTTCCTCCTTGTCGCTGTAGGCGGGCTTCAGTGTCACTCGTTCCCCTTCGTCGCCCATGCTGAACACATCCTTCGGAATCTGCCGTTCGTTCTTCTTGATCAGGCTGTTGGCGGCTTGGACAATGAGTTGCGTTGAACGGTAGTTCTGTTCCAGTTTGAACAGGCGGGCATCGTCGTACAGCTGCCTGAAGTCAAGGATGTTGTCGATGTTCGCACCGCGGAAACTGTAGATGCTCTGTGCGTCGTCGCCCACCACACATACTCGCTGTCGCTCACGGGTGAGCTGGGTCACAATCCTCTGTTGCACGAAGTTCGTGTCCTGATACTCGTCGACCAGCACATACTGGAATCGCTCCACATACTTCCGCCGCACGTCTTCATGGTGTTCAAAGAGCAGGAACGTCTGTACCAGCAGGTCGTCGAAGTCCAGGGCGTTAGCTTGGCGGCATCGTTCCACATAGCGAAGGTAGACATCGTGAACCTTCGGTTTCCGGGAGTCGTAGAGCGAACAACCCACGAAGGCATCGGGCAAGATGAGGTGGTTCTTGGCCATTGAAATCTGGTCGGCCACCGACGTGGGCTTGTATTGCTTCTCGTCGAGTGCCATCTCCTTGCAGATGCTCTTCACGAGCGACCGTGAATCGGCCTGATCGTAAATAGTGAACGACGGAGTGAAGCCGATTTTCTCGGCCTCGGCACGGAGAATGCGTGAGAAAACGGAATGGAAGGTGCCCATTTGCAGATAGCGGGCCTGCTCGTTGCCCACCAGCCGTCCTATGCGTTCCTTCATCTCTCGGGCGGCCTTGTTGGTAAACGTCAGAGCCAGGATGTTCCAGGGCTTCAGTCCTTTCTCCTGCAAGAGATAGGCTATCTTATAAGTAAGTACGCGCGTCTTGCCCGAACCGGCACCAGCAATCACCAGCGAAGCCCCGTCGCAATAGGTCACGGCCTCGCGCTGACTCTCGTTCAGTTGTTCCAGTAAATTCTCAATCATGATGCAAAGGTAGAAAATAATTGTGAATTATAAATTCTGATTTGAAAATATTTCGTATCTTTGCGGTCAAAAACTGATATTGCTTATGGATTGGTTACACATTGTGGCAGTAATCGTGCTGGTAATTCTCGGCGTGGTTATCTATCGTAAGAAGCTGAACGGATAAAAAACGGGATGCATCATTTGTGCCCACTATCGTTTTAATGTTTTTATGAAGAGAAGATATTTTCTTAGTATTCTTTTTCTGTTTGGGGCTCTTGTGAGCAGTGCCCAGATGGTAGACCCTGTGCGTTTCCAGTCGGCTATGAAGATGTTGAAGGGCAGTGAAGCTGAGATTGTTTTCACTGCCGACATCGATCCCGGATGGCATGTCTACTCAACTGACCTGGGACAAGACGGGCCTATCGAGGCCAGTTTTCATGCCGACAAGACCGACGGAGTGGAACTGGTGGGCAAACTCACGCCAAGGGGCACGCTGACCAAGAAGTATGACAACATGTTCGGCATGGAACTGAAGTACTTCGAGAACAAAGGTCAGTTTGTGCAGAAGATACGCTTCGTCAAGTCTGAATACGACCTCAGCTGCTTTCTGGAGTATGGTGCGTGCAGCGACGAGATGTGTCTGCCCCCCACGCAGGTGGAGTTTAAGCAGAGCGGAAAAGCTCCCGTTGTTTCAGAGAAAGCTGAGGAACAGACAGATGCTCAAGAATCCTCTGTCCCTCAAACGGCGGCTGACGATGTAGATGCATCCAATGATTCGTTAAGCGCGCTTAGCGGCTCGTTAAGCGCGTCTAAGTCGCAGTTAAGCGCGCTTAACTCCCTTTGGGCACCGGTCACTAGCGAACTACAGTCCTTTGAACAGGGTGGAACCGGCAATACCACCTCATGGTGGATGATTTTCCTGGAGGGTCTGCTGGGTGGATTCCTGGCCATCCTGACACCCTGTGTGTGGCCCATCATCCCGATGACCGTGTCGTTCTTCTTGAAGCGGAACAAGGAACGGTCGAAGGCAGTACGAGAGGCCGTGAACTATGGAGCTTCAATCGTCGTCATCTATGTGCTGCTGGGGTTGCTTGTAACCTTGTTGTTTGGAGCTTCTGCCCTGAATGCACTGTCCACGAATGCCGTCTTCAACATCTTCTTCGCCTTGTTGCTCATTGTCTTCGCAGCCTCGTTCTTCGGTGCCTTCGAACTGACACTGCCCTCGTCGTGGGCCAACAAGGTGGACAGAAAGAGTGAATCGACAACAGGTCTGCTCTCCATTTTCCTCATGGCTTTCACGCTGGCTCTGGTGTCGTTCTCCTGCACAGGCCCCATCATCGGGTTCCTGCTTGTGGCTGTCAGCACGCAAGGCAGCATCGTTGCGCCCACCATCGGCATGCTGGGTTTCGCCATTGCACTGGCCATTCCCTTTACGCTGTTTGCCTTGTTCCCGTCGCTGCTGAAACAGGCTCCTAAGTCGGGTGGATGGATGAATACTGTGAAGGTTGTGCTGGGCTTCATCGAACTGGCCTTTGCCCTGAAGTTCCTGTCGGTGGCCGACCTGGCCTACGGATGGCACCTGCTCGACCGCGAGGTGTTCCTCTCCCTCTGGATTGTTTTGTTTGCCCTGCTGGGAACCTACCTGATGGGCTGGTTGCATTTCCCTCACGACGGGGAACGTCGGGGTACGAATGTGCCCCAGTTCTTCCTGGGACTTGTCTCACTGGCTTTCGCCGTCTATATGGTTCCTGGCTTGTGGGGTGCTCCGCTGAAAGCCATTTCAGCCTTTTCACCGCCTATGAACACGCAGGACTTCAATCTCTACAAAGGTTCGGTTGAGGCCCGTTTTACTGACTACGACCAGGGCATGCAGGCAGCACAGGCAGAAGGTAAGCCTGTGATAGTTGACTTCACGGGCTTTGGCTGTGTGAACTGCCGTAAGATGGAGGCTGCCGTGTGGACTGACCCGAAGGTGCAGGACATCCTAAACACGCAGTACGTGCTTGTTTCGCTCTTCGTTGACGACAAGACACCTTTGACGGAACCCATTGAGGTGACTGAAGCTGACGGTAGCCGCCGTACCTTGCGCACCGTTGGCGATAAATGGAGTTATCTGGAACGTGCCAAGATAGGGGCCAACACGCAGCCCTGCTATGTGCTGCTCCATCCGGTTACAGGTAAGCCGCTCAACGGGCTCCGCTCCTATGACGAAAACATCAGCGAATACGTGGAATTCCTGCAGACAGGACTCAAAAACTATGAAAATGCGAATGCCAATCAGCCCATTTCGTATTCTCAGGAGCATTAAAAAAGCTTAAATCTGCATCTATCTGAATTTTTCTTTGTAATTTCGGCCACGAAAAAAGAATTATCTTTTGACCAATGGCATATCTAAAAACAAAAATACTACTGATTGCAGCCCTGTTGCTGCTCGTTACACCAGCCATCAGAGCACAGCATCTGCAGGCTTCTTTATCGCATTATTCCACCGACAATGGCATGACTTCCAACGCCATCGCCTTCATGCAACAAGACGATTTCGGTTATGTGTGGCTGGGCACGTGGAACGGCCTGTCGCGTTTTGACGGCTACAATTTCTTCAACTATCAGACAGGTGCCGGCAGCCACATACCGAACCTTCATAACCGTATACTGAACTTTGCTATTGACAACCAGCAGAACATCTGGCTCCACATGTACGACAACCGTGTGTTCGTGCTGAAACGCTCCATTGACAAGATTATCAATCCTTTTGAGGGTATTGCTGAGAGCGAGGACTTCCGTACAACCACTCCTGTTACCATTACCAGTTCGGGCTTTGCACTCATCAATGTGGAAGGCACGGGCCTCTACAAAATGCGCATTGAGCAGGACGGCATTAACTCCGAGCTGATTACTACTGGTGGACTGACGGTGACTTCTATGGCCGAAGGCTATCAGAACGACATCTGGCTGGGTACTGACAAGGGCGTTCACCGAATGGATCTCTCCAACCTGACCGTTGAGCGCAAGGGACTGTTCCTCGACGAGCATGTGACTTGTCTTTTCTCCAATGGCTACAATATCTTCGTAGGCATTGAGTCGGGAAAGATCATGTCGTTCTCCTACGGACAGGAACCGAAGACCATCCGTAATAGTGGCCAGCCCATCAACCGCCTGTTTGTCGACAGCCACGGGCTTGTATGGTTCACCGACAAGCGACAGGGCGCCACCCGCATACGTCCTGACAATGGCGACGAGAAGCTGTTTGACCAAACCCTTGTTGCCCCTGACTATGACGGCAACGGAGGCGCCTTCAACGAGACCAACGGAACGGTATGGGTGCGAATGAACCACGGTGGCTTCGGCTACTACAACCGCGAGACCGACGAAGTGGAATACTTCCACAACGACCCGTCGAATCCCTGGAACCTCTCTAACACGGTTAATGCCGACCTGGAGCTGAACGAAGGCGTGGTATGGGAATCTACCAACCGTCGCGGACTGGAGAAACTCGAGATTCTGAAGAACACCATTGAGCGCATTCAGCTCTATCCCAATGCCGAGTCGGCACTGGCCAACGAAATACGAACCATGCTCTACGACCAGCAGCGCCAGCTGCTCATCCTGGGTAACAAGGCCAGCCAACTGCTGTTCATCAAGAACGATGGTAGCCGCACCGTCGTGAGCAGCGACTCGAAAGGCAACCCCATCTATGGTATCTCGAAAGACTCGAGGGGTAACTACTTGCTTTGCTCTAAGGACCACGGACTGTTCAGGATTACTCCCACGCAGGGTGGCTTCAACATTCAGAACTACTGTCATAGTGACCAGAACCAGTGGACGCTCAATAACAATGGTGCCTACGCAGCCGTGGAAGACAAATACGGCAACGTATGGGTGGCCACCTACGGAGGCGGTGTGAACCTGCTGACGAAGAACAAGAGCGGCCAGGAAGTGGTGCTGAACAATACCAATGGCATGAAGTCCTATCCTTTCAACTCGCACAAGAAAGTACGTACCATAACTCTGGATAAGGACGGCAAGGTCTGGGCAGGAACCACCGATGGCATTCTCATCATGTCCTATAAAGACCGCAAGCTGAGCATCCAGCGGTTGGAAGCGTCGGAAGAACAGCCTGACCGCATCCTTATGTCGAACGACATCGTCTGTCTGGCACAGGATCGTCAGGGCAGCATGTGGGTAGGAACTAACGGTGGTGGACTGGCCCACACCGTCGGCCAGGACTCAAAGGGCCGCTGGCTTTTCGAGCATTTCGGAGCTGCTGACGGTCTGCCCAGTGAGGAGATTCGTAGCATCACTTTCGACGACCGCAATAATGTGTGGTTTGCTACCGACCACATTCTCTGTTCCTACGACATGAGCAAACGCATCTTCACCACATTCTCCAACCTTGATGGTGTTGACGAGACCAACTGCTCGGAGGGCGCTGCCATCTCGCTGCCCAATGGTAACATCCTCATTGGAACAGTGAATGGCTATTACCTCGTAGACCGTTCCAAACTGGCTACTACCGCTGGTAACGTGCTGAAGTTGCGCATCACCGACTTCTGGCTTGACGACGAGCTGCAGAGTCCGCGATTCAACAACAATTTCGACTATTACGTGCCCGACAGCCGTCATGTACGCCTGCCAGGCCACGGCTCCGACATTGCTTTCCGTTTTGCCTCGCTCAACTACCAGTTGCAGCACCGTGTGCATTACCAGTACATGCTCGAGGGCTACGACACCGACTGGCAGAATGCCGACAAGAGGCGCATCATTCACTATTCGAATCTGCCTACTGGCACTTACCGTTTGCGCGTGAAAGCCTTCTTGCTTGAGTCGCCTGAGAAGTACGACATGAAAGTCATTGAGATTGAGGTACCGCCTTATTTCCTCCTGTCCAGCAATGCCGTCTGGCTCTACATGCTTCTGACCATCGTTTTGGGCATTGCGTTGCTGCTTGTGCGTCAGCGGCAGCTTGAGAATGAGGAGAAGATGCGCATACTCCGCGAAGGCCCGCGCCAGCAGGTGCGTTTCGAACAGGAGTCCGACTATGACTTCATGCACATGCTGACCGATTATCTCGATGTGCATTTCTCTGATCCCATGCTTACCGTTGAAGAGATTGCCACTGCCACCGACATGAGCGTGCAGCAGTTTGCACGCCAGCTGAAGCAGCTCACCAGGCAGATGCCCAAGGAATATCTTGCTGACTTCCGTCTGAAGAAGGCCCTTGAAATGCTTGAGAAGACCGACGACAGCATTGCACAGGTGGCTATCAACTGCGGCTACACCGATCCCAACTCCTTCAACCGCATTTTCAAGTCAAAGACCGGCATGATGCCTTCGAAGTATCGTGATCAGCGCAAGCAGAAGCCTGCTGACGATGAACCCACCGACGAATATGAGTTGATAGAAGAGGGGGAGAATTAGGAGTTAGGAGTAAAGAGTTGGGAGTTAGAAGGTAGGAGTTTGGAGTTAAAAATGATTAAGCAAAGCAAAATAACTCCTCGTTCCTAACTTCTAACTCCTAACTCTTTTGTACCTTTGCATGCAGAAAGCTAAACAGGGGGCCGTATCGGTTCGATCGGGATACTCATCAAATAACAATGAAAACCGGGCTGACTCCTTTTGCCAATGGCGGGCCACTATCCAAGCGTTTACACAATGCCGGTGGATTACAAAGGCGAAGGGCACCCATAACCTGTGATAAAGGAGTTTTCATCACATCACCCTTATGGCCCCCTTCTTTCAGAAAACTCATCATTTATCACTCATCACATATCACTTCCACCATGTTTTCCGGCATTATCGAAGAGTTTGCTACCGTTGTAGCCATCAAGAAAGACAGAGAGAATATTGATTTCACGCTGAAGTGCTCCTTCGTCGACGAACTGAGCATTGACCAAAGTGTTGCCCACAATGGCGTTTGTCTCACCGTTGTCAAGATTGAGAACGGCACTTATACCGTCACCGCCATGAAGGAAACGCTCGACCGCTCCAACTTGGGTCTGCTCAGCGTGGGCGACAAGGTCAATGTGGAACGTTCCATGCTAATGAATGGTCGTCTTGATGGTCACATTGTGCAAGGCCATGTTGACCAGACGGCTACCTGCATTGCCATGGAAGATGCCGACGGTTCCACCTACTTTACCTTCCACTATCCCTTCGACCGCGAGATGGCCCGCCACGGCTACTTCACCGTCGACAAGGGTTCAGTCACTGTCAATGGTGTCTCGCTCACCGTGTGCCGTCCCACTCAGGACACCTTCCAGGTGGCCATCATTCCCTACACCTTCGAACACACCAACTTCCAGGACATCCGTGTGGGTACGGTTGTCAACATTGAGTTCGACATCATCGGAAAATACATTGCCCGTTTGCAGCAGCTATAGAAAAAGGACGCATCCGATATCACATCGTAATGCGCCCCAACCAATCATGTACTAAAAGCAAACAATAACCTAAAAAACAAATCTAAACTATGGAACGCTTTGGAGCAAATCGCTATTCGCTTTGGTTCACGGTGCAAAGATACGGAATTTTCTACACCGTATGAAAATAAAAACCCTAAAGTGAGATGGAGTTTTCCCTAAACTTGGGGGGATTTTCCCTCTATCCCCTTCTTTCCCTGAGCAGCCAGAGCCCCATGAAAGTCAGCATGCTATTCAGCATCAGCAGCTCGTAGCCAAAGCGGTACCCTGCAAGCTGACCCACTATTGTCTCTGTAGCCAGGCACAGCAGGGGTGATGCCACGCACACCAGTGGCACCCATCGGTCGCATACCTTCAGGCGGGTGAAGAGTCCGAAGGCAAAGAGTCCTAATAGCGGGCCGTAGGTATAGCTCACCAGAATGTAGATGGCATCGATGAGGCTGGTTGAGTTCAGCAGGTCAAACAGCAGAATGAACGTCACGAAGACCATGCAAAAGCCTGCATGAGCCATGCGGCGCAGCCGTTCGTCGTGCGGTCGGCAGCAGATGTCTAGGCAGAAACAGGTGGTGAGCGACGTCAGTGCTGAGTCTGCACTGGAGAACGAAGCCGCCACAATGCCAATGGTGAACAGCAGCAGCACCAGCGGCCCCGCCTGCTCCACGAACAGCGGCAGCAGCTGGTCGCCTGCCTCGGGCAGGGCCACACCCTGTGCTTCGGACAGCTGTGCCAGCAGCACACCCAGGGTCAGAAACAGCAGGTTGGCAGGCACGAAGGCCACACCGTAGCTGCACATGTCCTTCTGGGCTGAGCGCAGCGTGCGGCACGTCAGGTTCTTCTGCATCATGTCCTGGTCTAGTCCTGTCATGACCACCACGATAAACACACCGCTCAGGAACTGCTTCCAGAAATACTGTCGCGACGTCCAGTCGTCGAGCACCATCACACGGCTACGGCTGTCTTCAGCCACCGCTCTGACAGCTTCCATGAAGTCCAGGTTCAATGCCCCCACCACTTTATATATAATAAGGAGCATGGCGGCAAAGAGGCAGAACGTCTGAAACATGTCTGTGAACACCAGTGTTCGGATGCCTCCCCGGTGGGTGTAAAGCCAGATGAGTGCCACCAGTCCTGTCACTGTCACAGGGAAAGGCACGCCCAGTGCGGAAAAAACGAATTGTTGCATGATTATGCAAACTACGTAGAACTTCACCGATGCCCCGACCACCTTCGACAGCAGGAAGAACCACGCCCCCGTCTGGTAACTGCGACGGCCCATGCGCTGTCCCAAATAGGCATAGATGCTCACCAGGTTTAACCGGTAGTAGACCGGCAGCAGCACTGTGGCCACCACCACATAGCCCACCACAAAGCCCATGCACAGTTGCAAGTAGGCCATGTCCGACGTCAGCACCATGCCCGGCACACTTACCAGTGTGACCCCCGAAATCGAGGCCCCCACCATGCCAAAGGCCACCATGGGCCAGGCCGAGCGACGCTCACCCTGATAGAAAGTTTCGTTAGTGGCACGGCGTGAAACCCACCGGCTTATACAGAAAAGAATGCAAAAATATGCAAGAATTGCTGCAGTTATCATCATAATGGGCACAAAAATACAAAAAAACTTGTAAATATTCGTTCGTTTGCGAATAAAATTGTAATTTTGCATGCATCATTTAATAACCAAAACAAGAAATCATGAGCAAACAGAAGAAATTCATCCTCCAAGAGAGCGAGATTCCTACACAGTGGTACAACATTCAGGCCGACATGCCCAACAAGCCCCTGCCGCCCATCCATCCGGCTACCAAGCAGCCGCTTGGTGTCGACGACCTGGCACATATCTTCCCGCGTGAGTGCTGTGTGCAGGAACTGGATCAGGAACACGCATGGATTGACATCCCCGAAGAGGTGCTCGACAAATACAAGTACTACCGTTCAACGCCCCTAGTGCGTGCCTACGCACTGGAGGAGGCCATCGGCACACCGGCTCACATCTACTTCAAGAACGAGTCGACCAACCCTCTGGGCTCTCACAAGATTAACTCTGCCCTGCCTCAGTGCTACTATGCCAAGCAGGAGGGAACTACCAATGTGACCACCGAGACTGGAGCCGGACAGTGGGGCATGGCCCTGAGTTATGCCGCCAAGCTCTACGGACTGGACTGTGCTGTCTATCAGGTGAAGATTACCATGCAGCAGAAGCCCTACCGTTCCATCGCCATGCGCACATTCGGAGCTGCCGTAACGGGTTCGCCCTCCATGTCTACACGCGCTGGTAAGGACATCCTGACCGTCGACCCCACTCACTCGGGTTCTTTGGGAACAGCTATCAGCGAGGCCGTAGAGCTGGCCACCACCACGCCCAACTGCAAGTACACCCTGGGTTCGGTGCTCAACCACGTGGGCCTGCATCAGACCATCATCGGTCTTGAAGCTGAGAAGCAGATGGCTATGGCCGGAGAGTATCCTGACACCGTGATTGCCTGCTTCGGCGGTGGTTCCAACTTCGGTGGACTGGCTTTTCCCTTCATGCGCCACAATATTAAGGATGGCAAGAAGACCGAGTTCATTGCAGCCGAGCCCGAGAGCTGTCCCAAGCTCACGCGCGGAAAGTTCCAGTACGACTTCGGCGACGAGGCAGGCTACACGCCCCTGCTGCCCATGTTCACCCTTGGCCACCAGTTCAAGCCAGCCAACATCCATGCAGGTGGTCTGCGCTATCACGGTGCAGGCATGATTGTGAGCCAGCTCATCAAGGACGGATTCATGCATGGTGTCGACATTCCGCAGATTGAGACCTTCGAGGCAGGCATGCTTTTTGCCCGTACCGAAGGCATCATTCCCGCTCCCGAGAGCTGCCATGCTATTGCAGCTACCATTCGCGAAGCCCAGAGGTGCAAGGAAACTGGCGAGGAGAAGGTCATCCTTTTCAATCTCTCCGGCCACGGACTTATTGACATGCCCAGCTACGATCTCTTCGTCAATGGCGACCTCCAGAACTATCGAGTCAGCGATGAAGAGATAGCTCACAACGTTTCAGAGCTAGAGCAGATTGTCTGAACGGATTTTGTTCCAAAGAGTTTTTCAACAGAGCCTCGGTTGTCTTCCAGCTGAGGCTTTGTTGTGTCATACCCCAATCCTCATCAGCTCTGCTGTACAATGCCTTGCAGAATGCCCACTGCCTCGGCCACGGTGGGCACCTGGGCGATGACCAGTGAGCGGCGGCCCTGCTGGTCGCGGAAGTTGCAGCGGGCGGGATGGCTGGCCACATAGTCGAGGATGTGGCCGAAGGCAGGACTCTGGTAGAACGGACTGTGGGCGTTGCTCACGAAGAAGAGGAACATGCGGCCTTGCTTCAGCATAATCTGCTCGCATCCCAGCTGCTTGCCGCAACGGCGCAGCGGTACCACCTGCAACAGCTCTTCGGCTACATGCGGAACAGGGCCGAAGCGGTCTTTCAGTCGGTTGCGGTAGGCCTCCAACTCCTGGTCGTTGCGTGTGTTGTCCAGCTCCCGATAGAGCAGCATGCGCTCCGAATCGTTGGGCACGTAATGGTCTGGGAAATACATCTCAAGGTCGGACTCAAGGGTGCAGTCGCTTACAAATGAGGAATAATGAGAAGTGGGGAGCCTGTTACCTGTTTCTAATGGCTCATTGCTCATCTCGTTGTTGAGTTCGGCCATTGCCTCGTTCAGTATTTTCTGGTAGGTCTCATAGCCCAGGTCGCTGATGAAGCCGCTCTGCTCGGCTCCCAGGAGATTGCCTGCACCGCGGATGTCAAGGTCTTGCATGGCAATGTTGATGCCGCTGCCCAGGTCGCTGAAGTTCTCCAGTGCCTCCAGGCGGCGGCGCGACTCGGGCGGCAGGGCGGCCAGAGGCGGGGCCAGCAGATAGCAGAACGCCTTGCGGTTGCCGCGTCCCACACGGCCGCGCATCTGGTGCAGGTCGGACAGTCCGAAGTAGTGCGCGCTGTTGATGATGATGGTATTGGCATTGGGAATGTCGATGCCGTTCTCCACAATGGTGGTGGAGAGCAGCACGTCGTAGTCGTGGTTGGAGAAGTCGAGTACGATCTGTTCCAGCTCCTCTGGCTTCATCTGTCCGTGGCCGATGGCCACACGGGCATCGGGTATGTACTTGTGGATCATCTCGGCAATGTGGGTCAGGTCTGAGATGCGGTTGTTGACGAAGTACACCTGCCCGTTGCGCGACAGTTCGAAGTTGATGGCATCGGCTATGATTTCGGGGCCGAAGGTGTGAATCTCGGT
Organism: uncultured Prevotella sp.; assembly: GCA_947304695.1. The sequence continues at coordinate 4,290 of CAMZBS010000022.1, read as the reverse complement.
CTGGATGGGATAGCGATTGGGTGGGGGAGTCTGGATGACGCTCATGTCACGGGCTCCAACGAGCGAGAACTGCAGGGTGCGCGGAATGGGGGTAGCACTCATGGTGAGCGTGTCGACGTTGGTCTTCATCTGGCGCAGCTTCTCCTTGGTTGAAACGCCGAACTTCTGTTCCTCGTCGATGATGAGAAGGCCCAGGTCGTGGAACTTCACCGTCTTGCCGATGAGCTTGTGCGTACCTATTATTATATCAATCTTTCCAGCTTCAAGGTCGGTCAGCAGCTGCTTGGTCTGCTTGGCCGAACGGGCCCGGGTGAGGTAGTCTACCCTGACGGGCATGTCCTTCAGTCGGCCGGAGAAGGTGCGGTAGTGCTGATAGGCCAGCACCGTGGTGGGCACCAGCACGGCCACTTGCTTGCCGTCGACGGCTGCCTTGAAAGCAGCGCGCACGGCCACCTCGGTCTTGCCGAAGCCTACGTCGCCGCACACCAGGCGGTCCATGGGGCGTGCCATCTCCATGTCGGCCTTCACGTCCTGCGTGGCTTTCAGCTGGTCGGGTGTGTCCTCATAGAGGAAGCTTGCCTCCAGCTCGTGCTGCAGGTAGCTGTCGTGACTGAAGGCAAAGCCTTTCTGATGTCGGCGGGTGGCGTAGAGCTTGATCAGGTCGCGGGCTATGTCCTTGATGTGCTGCTTGGTGCGCTCCTTCAGGCGTTCCCACTGGCCGGTGCCCAGTGTTGACATGCGTGGTGGCTGGCCGTCGTCCTGAGACTTGTACTTCGACACCTTATATAAGGAATGGATGGACACATAGATGGCATCGCCCCGCTGGTAGATGATCTTGATCATCTCCTGATATTGCTGGCTGTTGGCAATGGGCATGCGAACCAGTCCGCCAAACTTGCCCACACCGTGGTCTACGTGGACCACGTAGTCGCCCAGCTCAAACTGCTGAATCTCTTTCAGTGTCAGGGCCACCTTGCCGCTACGGGCCTTGTCGCTCTTGAGGTTGTACTTGTGGAAACGGTCGAATATCTGGTGGTCGGTAAACAGGCAAAGGCGCAAGTCGTTGTCGACGAACCCTTCGTGTAGGGTCTTTTCTACGGGTGTGAACTCTGTGTTCAGGATGTCCTTCAGTCGCTCGTTCTGCTTCTGGCTGTCGGCCAGCACAAACAGCTTGTAGCCTTTCAGGTGGAAGTCCTCGAACGTCTGTGAAAGGAGGTCGAAGTTCTTGTGGAACAGGGGCTGCACGCTGATGTTGAAGCGGATGGCGGCACGTGGCTGGGTGGAAGGGCGATGGCCGAATTCTATGCGGCGGAAGCCGCTGCTGTCGGCCATGAACTGCGCGCCGGTGATAATCTGGCTGTCGCGCTGCATCTGGCGTTCAATGTCGCGCCGCTCCATTTCGGTGGCTCCCTCCATACGTTCCATCAGGGCCTGGGAGGAGAAGCCTTCCTGATAGGTGCGGTCGATGGCGTCGCGCACATATAGATAGTCCTTCACCACGAGCACGGTATCTGATGGCAGGAACTTCATCAGCGACTCTTTCTCCTCGACCGTCGACAGTTCTGGCACTATCTCCATCCACTCTTGTCGCTCCTTCGACAGCTGGTCTTCCACCTCAAAGGTGCGTATGGAGTCAATCTCGTTGCCGAAGAAGTCGATACGGTAAGGATATTCGTGGCTGAAGGAATAGACATCGAGAATGCTGCCGCGCATGGCGAACTGCCCCGGTTCGTAGACGTAGTCCACCTCGCGGAAACCGAAGTCGCGCAGCGTGTCGGTGGCCTGCTCAACGGCAACGGTCTGCCCCTGCGTCAGCACCAGTGTGCGGGCGTCAAGGCTTCGGCGCGTCACCACCATCTCGGCCACGGCTTCGGGATAGGTCACCACGTAGAGTGAGGACTGGGAATCAGCATTCGTCCCCCCCTGCTCATTCCTCATCCTGGAAAGCACCTCGGTACGCAGAATTTCGCTGGCAGGGTCTTTCTGGGCATACTTGATGGCCCGCCGGTAGCTTGACGGGAAGAACAGCACGCATTGGGTGCCCATGACCTGGGTCAGATCATGATAGAAATAGCCTGCCTCGTCGGCATCCTGCAGCACAAACAGCATGGTGGTAGCCGACTTCTGGGCCAGGGCGCAGAAAAACATGGATGCGCTGGAACCCAGCAGACCTTCGAGAAAGACGGGACTCTGGCCTTTTTCCAGAACCTTGGTCAGTACACCAGCCTGTGGCAAACGGGCGTATAGGGATTGTAGTTCTTGTATGTTCATCGTCGGTTTTCGGAGCCTGTCACTCTTGTTTAAGACCCCTTTGAGCATGCAAAGATAGTAAAAAAAAGGATAATTAAGAAAAAAAACGCCTTTGTAGGCCTCATTCATCAATAAAAATAACTAACTTTGCACGAAAACCATAAAGATATGAACAAAAGCGACAGCATTGTTATCATTCCAACCTACAACGAAAAGGAAAATATCGAGAAAATCATCCGGGCCGTCTTCGGGCTGGAGAAGTGCTTCCACATCCTTGTCATCGACGACGGATCGCCCGACGGCACGGCCAGCATCGTGAAGGGGCTCATGGCCAGTGAGTTTGCCGACCGCCTGTTCATCTTGGAACGAAGCGGCAAGTTGGGACTGGGCACGGCCTATATAGCAGGATTCAAGTGGGCTTTGGAGCGCGACTATGGCTACATCTTCGAGATGGATGCCGACTTCAGCCATGACCCCAACGACCTGCCCCGCCTCTATGCTGCTTGTGCCGAAGAGGGCTACGATGTGGCCATCGGCTCACGATATATAAGTGGTGTGAACGTGGTGAACTGGCCCATCGGACGTGTGCTCATGAGCTATTTCGCTTCGAAGTACGTGCGCTGCGTCACCGGTTTCAAGGTTCACGACACCACCGCTGGGTTCAAGTGCTACAAGCGTCGAGTGCTGAAGACCATCGAGCTCGACAAGATCCGCTTCAAGGGCTATGCCTTCCAGATTGAGATGAAGTACACGGCTTATAAGATTGGCTTCAAGATCAAGGAAGTACCTGTCATCTTCGTCAACCGTCGTGAGGGCACGTCAAAGATGTCTGGTGGCATCTTCGGCGAGGCTTTCTTTGGCGTGATGCGTCTGCGCTGGGACGGCTGGACACGCAAGTATCCTAAGATTGTGGAGTAATTCCAGCCGATAGAGAATAATATTCTGTTTGAGGCTCTTGGGAAAGTGCGGTTTGGAAATATTTTCTGCATGTTTCGGGAATTCAGGGATGTCTTCTGAATTTCAAGCAAAATTTGGCTGATAATTCTAAATGTCTTAATTTTGCATGCAAAAAGAAGCAATGGGAAAATATATTATTGCAGACAATCAGGAACTGACACGTCTGGCGTTAATCAGCCTGATTAAACAGAAAGAAGAAAACAAACTCTACGTGGCTACCGATAGGGCAGGACTCGTAGAGCTGCTGAAGGAGCATGAGGATGCCACCGTACTGCTCGACTTCACCCTGTTCGACTTCGCTGATGTCGACCAACTGCTTATTGTGGGCGAGCGTTTTGCGTTGGCGCAGTGGATTCTCATCAGCGACGAGCTGACGCCAGCCTTCATGCGTCGTGTGGTCTATTCGTCCCATCAGTTCAGCATTGTGTTCAAGGACGGGCCGCTCAGCGAGGTGCGCGATGCCCTGCAGACCGTTGAACGCCATCAGCGCTACATCAGTCAGCGGGCACTGGAGGTCATCATCAACCAGCAGCAGGCAGAGGAAGAGCGTCCCAGCATCTTGACTGAGACCGAGACGGATATTGTGAGGGCCATTGCCCAGGGCAAGTCAACGAAAGAGATAGCCAGTGAACGCTTCTCCAGTGTCCACACCATCACCACCCACCGCAAGAACATCTTCCGCAAGTTAGGCGTTAACACAGCCCATGAGGTCATCAAATACGCCCTCCGTGCCGGACTCGTAGACTCATCGGAATTCTATATTTAAAAGGAAAAAGAGTGAAGAAAACTGCTTCACTCTTTTTTAATGCCCTGTTTGATGTCCTCCAACAGGGCTGCACCGTCTTCAAGACCGATGATGAGGCGTACGGTGGTGTCAGGGACAGACATTGCGGCACGCTGTTCATCGGTAAAGAGGCCGAAGATGGTGGAGGCAGGATGGATGGCCAATGACTTACGATCGAAGAGGTTGGTGGCGCGACGGATTATCTTGAGCCTGTCAATGAAGGCGAAGGCGGCTTCCTTCGACTCGAGGTCGATGGTGAAGACGGCACCTGGCAAGGAACCGAATTGGGCCTTTGAGAG
>CAMZBS010000021.1 GCA_947304695.1 uncultured Prevotella sp. | reverse complement strand
AGATAGTCCACGCGGTGGTCCTGCAGCGTCTTGGCAATCTCGATGGCACCGGCTCCGTATCCGTCGGCCTTAATCATGCACACCATCTTCGTGTTCGGCTTCAGATAGGAGCGGAAGTGGTTCAGGTTGGCCACCAGTGCCGAAAGGTCCACCTCCAGGATGGTCTCGTGTACCTTCTGTTCCAGCAGTTCCGTGATATGCTCAAAGCCGAAGCGTCGTGCCCCTTTCAGCAGCACCACCTCGTCGTGCATGAGCTTGAAGGTCTGACTGTCCAGAAACTCCTCGACGGTGTTGAAGAAATGCTTCTCTTTCAGTTCGAATACCTGGGCTGCGCTACCTATCTCTGGGCCTATTCCGATGAGCTTGTCGATGCCCCTCTGACTGCACAGGCGGGCCACCTCGCGGTAGAGCGAAGCCGCCTGCTCACCGCTCTGATAGATGTCGCTCAGAATGAGCGTGCGGCTACGGCCTTTCTCGTCGGGTCTGCGGTTCATGAAATCGAGCGCGATGTCGAGCGAGTTTATGTCGTTGTTGTAGGCATCGTTGATCAGCGTCAGCCCGTGCTGTCCCTGTTTCACCTCCAGGCGCATGGCCACCGACTCCAGTCGTGGCATGCGTTCAGCTAATTCTTCGGGTGTCACGCCCAGATGGAGTGCTGCGGCAGCAGCGGTGATGCTGTTCTCGACCGAAGCCTCGTCGATGAAGGGGATTGCGTACTTCGCGCGCGTTCCTTTATATATATAGGTCACTTCGGTGGTGAGCGGTGTGTGGGTGGTGGCAATGCTTTCCACGAACAGCGGTGCTTCCGGGTTCTGCTGCGACCAGCCTATGCGTTCCCCCTTGTAGCCCGAGCGGCGTATGCAGCGGCTCACGATGTCGTCGTCGCTGGGGTAGACCACGGCCTCTGTGTCATGGAACAGCTGCAGCTTCTCCATGCACTTCTCTTCCAGCGAGCGGAAGTTCTCCTGATGGGCCGTGCCAAGCGATGTAAACACGCCGATGGTGGGCTGTATGATGTCATGCAGGGCCTCCATCTCGCCCGGCATGCTGATGCCGGCTTCGAAGATGCCCACGCGTGAATGCTCGTTCAGCAGCCATACGGAGAGCGGCACGCCTATCTGCGAGTTGTAGCTGCGGGGCGAACGGGTAATCTTCATTGAAGGCAGCAGCAACTGATAGAGCCATTCCTTCACCATCGTCTTTCCGTTCGAACCCGTGATGCCCACGATGGGTATTGAAAACTCGTCGCGGTGGCGTTCGGCCAGCCGTTGCAGGGCAGCCAGAGGCGACGTGACTTTCAGGAAGTTGGCCTTCGGATAGGTATGCTCATAGTCCTGCGGCACCTCCTCCACGACAAACGAGTACACGCCGCGCTGATACAGGTCAGCAATATATTTGTGTCCGTCGCCGCTTTGTGTGCGCAGGGCGAAGAACAGGGTCTGCTCGGGAAAACACAGCGAACGGCTGTCGGTCAGCAGCCACCCCACGGTGGCTTCAGATTCTCCGTAACGGCGCGCCCCGATGAGCGTCGCCACCTTTTCAATGCTGTATGTCATCTTTGCTATTTTGTGTTTAAACGATGTGCAAAGGTACGAAGTTTCCCCGTATTTAAGCAAGAAAAAAGCATAAAAAAACAGTGTGTCGGCCTAAAAACAGGCACTTACGGGCTGTAGCGGGCCAGCAGTTCGGCTTCCTTGCGGCGCGTTTCGGCCAGGAACTGCTGATATTCCTCGCTGTCGGGATGCAGCGGGCGGTGGGCCAATGCCTCCTTCACGGGCTTCCACTCCTTGAGGAAAGCCTTGGCACGGGGCGAGAAATAACAGTCTACGAGCTGTTGCCAGATGTACTCCACGGCCTGAGCCGAGGGGTGGAGCATGTCCTCCTTATAGAAGCGGTAGTCGCGCAACTCGTCCATCATGATCTCGTAGGCAGGGAAGTAGGTGAGCGACGAATCTTCAGCGGTGATGCGGTCTACGGCCAGCAGCAGAACGGCCTTCGACAACTGACTCTCATGGAACCCGTATTTCCTGTAGCGGATGGGGCTGACGGTGAACACCACCTGCACATCGCTGCGACGGCCTCGGAGCACTTCGACGGCCTGTCTCAGGTAGTCTGCACACGCGTCAATGCTCAGTTCCTCCTCGCTGAAGAGGCTGGCGGGCCGCTTCTGGCAGTTGTCCACAATCTCTCCTGTTGCCTTCAACCGATAGACGTGGTTCGTGCCCAGTGTGATGAAGGCCACGCGTGGAGCGGCTTCGCACTTCTCAATGGTGTGCAGCACCGATGCCGGGTTGTACATCGTGCCCAGCGGGTTGACCGTTACAGGGAACCGTTCTTCGCGGAACCTCTGTCCGATGCCGTCGGCAAAGCATGACCCCACGAAGAGCAGTTCTTCGAGCGGCTCAATCTGAAACGGCGGTGCCGGTATGTTGATGGGTGTTCGGAATTCCATTCGGTCTTGGCTTTATGAGCGCAAAGTTACGAATTTTTTCTTCTTCTCATGCAACTAAGCCCCGGTAATTTCGATTTTGCGGACAAAAAAAATTCTCAAACCAGCGTGGCTTTGGGACTCTTTGGGCAGGCTTCGGCCTCTGTTTGGCCCCTTCTCCTGTCGTTTTGCTGGGCAACGGAGGCTTGGTTGCGCGGCTATCAAGCCTCTTTTGCAGTGTAACTGAGGCTCCATGATGCCACAACGGAGCCTCAGTTGTCTCGCTGCCAGGGCTCCATTGCCCCATGTTCAGTAGACAGCTTTTCTAAAGACGGCTGAAAATCAGAAACTTACAAAATGCTCCAAAACTCGCTAATTCCGCCCCGAACGACAACTTGCTTACCGCGAAGCGGTTCTCAGCCAGATTCGCGTCACGAAAATCAGACGGCTCCCTTGCCCAACTGATACAGAACCATTTTTTGATGAAACATATGGTTGGAAAGTTGCTGGAAGCGCAGGTCTCATTTTTTTCATAAAATTTCTCTTCAGAGTTGCACACATAAACATTTTTTTCATTATCTTTGCAACGGCTTGGGGCAGAAATAACAAGTGAAATTAAACATCAAAACTATAATGAACATCATGAAAAAGAATTATTTGAAACTGATGGCCTATCTGTTTGCTGCCATCGTGTGCGTGGGTTTTGTTTCTTGTGGCGACGACGACGATGATGACAGTGCGGGCGGCACGGAAACACCCGAAAAGCCTGTTGAGCCGACAGAGGACAATGCCATGTCATCTGCTGACCAGAAGGAGTATCTTGAACAGGTGGCACTTGAGTTTATGGACCAGATGCCTGCTTCCGATTTCCGCGACATTGCCGACCTGGCCATGTTCGTAGAAGAGAACTACGGTAGGGATTACGACTGGGACAATGTGGAAGACTGGGTTGAGGATGCGTTTGATGCTGCGCGTGAGGCTCTTGGAACAAAGACTACCGACAAGAAGTCAGAGACTTACGACAGCTACACCTATAAATACAACTACATCTACACGAACTACAAGGCCTTGCTGCTGGCTTCAAACTTCACGGGTCATTTCACGGCCCGTAATGGCCGCTGGGTCTACTCGGACGTAGATGACCTGCAGTTCATTTTCACCGACAAGCGTGGCCAGCAGTGTGTGCTCAAGCTGGAAACAAGCGGAAACGTGAAGAAGGTACACGTGCTGAATGACGACCACCGGACAGACTCCGAATACAGTTCAAGCGGGAATACTTATACTTACAATAAATATTATGACCGCACCCAGTACACGATTGGCGTTCCCGAGCAGATTGATGTGACGCTGACACAGGGTGGAAGCCAGGTTGTTAAGACCACCGTCAAAATAGACCTGAGCAGCATCACCAGTGAGGAGTTCGATATCAGCAAGAACAGCCTGACCGTTTCTGCTGTGGTTGAACTGAACAATGGCTATAAGTTCAACGTGTCGAAGGTTGTCTATACTGCCAACACCAGCGTGTCGGTTGCCTTCACGATGACCAAGAACGGCACGGCCCTTCTTACGATGGATGTGTCGGGCAACGTAAAGGATGTTCCTTCCGTGAATGTCAGCGAGTTCAGTTCCAAGAATTTCGATACCGACGATTATGACTTTGACAAAATCAACGGAAAGAACTGCCAGGTGAAGCTCGACATCCTGGGCAAGGTTCAGATCAAGGGCTCGCTGGCCGACGTGCGCAAGTACCTTGACTATCTGGATGCAGCCAAGGACAACAGGACGAGCGAGAGCACGTTTAAGTCGTACATCAACCAGGCCAATTCCCTTGCCGACATCAATCTGTTCTACGACGGGAAGAACGTCAAGCAGGCAGCCATCAGGCTGGAGTCGTTTGCTGAGGAGAACTGGGACGGGCGCACCTATTGGGAGGCAGAACCGATCATTTATTTCTACGACGGCAGCACCTACAGCACGTTGGAGGCATTCTTCAACGAGAAGGAGTTCAAGACGGTCATCGAGAGTTTCAAAGACCTGGCCAACAAGTATGCTGACCTCGTGGACGAGCGCATAGACTGGTAATTCTCACTGATGGGGAGAAACGGTCGCTATTGCATACTCTTATTCCTGTTCTGTGTACTTTCATCATCTGCCCGCGCGCAAGAAGATGAAAGTACATGGAGCCTTTCGCTTGACAGCATCACCGTGAAGGGCTACCGTTACAGGTCGCCTGTCAAGGCTTATGTCGATGGTGTGACGTTGTGGGACATGGGCAACATGAGCCTGTTGCCACAGATATTGGGCAATGCCGACCCCATGCATTATGCCCAGATGCTGCCAGGCATACAGACCAACAGCGAGTATCGCAGCGGCATCAATATTGAGGGGTGCGACAACCAGCACAATGCCATCTTCATTGAGGGCGTTCCCATCTACAATGTCAACCACCTGCTGGGGTTCTTCTCCACTTTCAACTCGTCACACTTCCCTTCCATGTCTGTCGCCAAAGGACTGGTGTCGTCCGCTTCGCCCAACCGTCTGGGCGGACAGCTGGAAATGCATCATGCCTTTGAAGTGCCCGACAGCGCAAGCGGTACGCTGTCGTTAGGACTCATCTCTTCCCAGGGAACGCTGTGCCTGCCGCTCAGCTCGCGCACATCGCTCACCGCCTCGTTAAGGGGTTCTTACATCAACTGGCTCTACAGCAAATGGCTGGAGGCCGACGGACAGCAGGTGAACTATGCCTTCTGCGATGTCAACGTGTCGCTTGTACACCGCCTGAACAGCTGCCATACATTTCTGGCCGACTTCTACTATGGCCATGACGACGCAGGCTTTTCGGAAGGCAATTATCTGGCCGACATGAAGGCACGATGGGGAAACGTGATGGGGGCTGCACATTGGATGTATGACAGGGGTGACTTGTCGCTCAAGACCACGGCCTATGTCACGGCCTACAGGAACCGGTTCAGCCTTGAGATGGAGGATATGTTCTTCCGTCTGCCATCGGGCATCACGGACTACGGCCTGAAAAGCGATGTTGTATGGAACTGCTGGAATGCAGGAGTTGAGGCTGCATGGCACGACATACGCCCCCAGTCGCTGGAACATGAGGGCGATTTCAACGTGACCGACGGTAATACCCCGCCCATGCGCTCCCTTGAAGCCTCCGTCTACGGCAACTACACCTGTCCGCTTGCCGACAACCTTAGCCTGCTGGGTGGTGTGCGTGGAAGCCTGTTCAGGAAGGGACATACGGCTTACTGGGCCTTAGACCCCTCGGTGCGATTGCTCTACGACAACCACACCCTGCAGTTCTCTGCCACATACGCCCTCCGCCACCAGTACCTGTTCCAGACGGGTTTCTCCGATTCTGGCCTGCCTACTGAGTTCTGGATCTCGGCCAGCGAGGACTTTAAGCCGCAGTATGCCCATGAGATTATCGCAAGCGGAAGCAGCTACCTGTTCAACCGCAGATTCAGGGTGTCGGTCGACGTGTTCTACCGTCGCCTTTATCATCAGTTGGGCTACAAAGGGTCGTTGTTTGACTATCTGAACACTGTCTATGACATTCACGGTTCCCTGATGCACGGCAAAGGCGAAAACTATGGCTTCAGTCTGATGCTGAACAAGTGTTCGGGACCGTTGACGGGATGGCTGAGCTACACCTATACGCACGCCCGGCGTTCTTTCGATGGCACTGGCCGCAGGAAGTCCTATCCCGCAAGCCATGAACGTCCGCACGAACTGAATGCCGTGGCAACGTACAGCCTTGGCAGGCACTGGAACTTTGGGGGAACGCTTGTCGCTGCGTCCGGCACTCCGTTTACCGCTGCAAAGTCGCTGTTTCTCCTGAACGACAATCTCATCATCAAATACGGCGTGTATAATGCAGCCCGTCTGCATCCGTACTTTAGGCTTGACTTGTCGGTCAACTACAGGTGGGGCAGGGAGTCGCAGCATGGTGTGAACTTCTCCTTGTATAACGTAACCAGTCGCAACAATGAGCTGTTCTATTATCTGAAGACGCGCGACGACGGCTCGTTTGTCTATCGTCCCGTCACCTTTGTCCTCCACGCGCTGCCGTCGCTCAGCTACCATTACAAATTCTGAATATGATGCGGAAATATATTGTCTTTCTTCTTTCGGTCATGATTCTTGCAGCATGCCATGATGACTTTGAGCTGCAAAGCGAAGAACAGCCCCAACTGGTTGTTGAGGGATGGATTGAGGATGGCGGATTCCCCGTCGTCATGCTGACGCGCTCCCTGCCTGTTTCCACGGAATATCGTGACGTGGACGACCTGAGCAACTACGTTCTGCGATGGGCAAAGGTCACCGTGAGTGATGGAACGCGCAGCGTGATATTGACCGGGAAATACGACAAAGGCTACTTCCCTCCTTACATCTACACAACCAGCTGGATGCGGGGCAAGGCAGGAAAGCAGTATCAATTGACGGTGGAATACAGGGATTATTACGCCACGGCAACGACCACGATACCTTCGGCTCCTGACCATTGTGCGTTCTCGGTAGAACGCTGTGCCGGTTCCGACACGCTGTTCCAGATCAGGGCAAGGTTCAGGGACAATCCCAAGGAGAAGAACTACTACCAGTTCTTTACCCGTGTGGGCACGGAGACTAAGCAATATCTGGCCTCCTATCTGGGTACGCTTGACGATGCCTTGCTGGATAGTGAAACGGAGATGACGGTCTACAGGGGCCATGAGCTGAAGCAGGACGAATACTCGCCGTATTTCACGTTGACCGATGTTGTTTCCGTGAAGTTGGCCTGTATTGACGAGATGTCGTTCCGCGTGTGGGACAGCTACACCAAGACGCTGTCGCTTTCCGGCAACATGTTTCTCTCAACATCGACAGACATGGAGTCCAACATCCGTGGCGGCTATGGATACTGGTGCGGCTATGGCTCAATCACAGACCATATTGTCATCCGCAATTCTGTGCGGAAGTAGTGTCTAACTGCGGCTCACCTGCAGTCCCTTTGCGCTGAGCGTCATGTCGACGAAGCGGGCGTTGGTGTTCTGGCGGTTCTCGTCCAGTATGCGCTTGATGCGCACGGCGGCATCGGGGTCTTTGGCCACCATGTAGAGATAGCCGCCTCCTCCGGCTCCAGGCAGTTTGTAGCCCAGGCAGAGGTCGTCTACAAGTTGCGTCAGTCGTTGCACTTCGGGCGGGTTGGTGCCGCTGTCCAGCAGCTGGTTCTGCTGCCATGTCTTGCGTACCATCAGTCCCATCTGACTGAAGTCCTGCCGCTGAATGGCCTCATACATTTCGAGGGCATGCTGCCGCATCTGGCGGAGCAGACTGAGCTGCTGGCCCTGGTTGAGGAACATGCGGCGCACAATCTCGGCCAGGATGTGCTTGGCCGTTCGCGTGATGCCTGTATAATATAATAGGTGGCAGGCTGCATACTCAGGCTGTGTGTAGAGGTCGGTGGGTAGCCAGCGCACCACAGGTGTCTGATTGAAGCCGCGCTGTGTCTGCAGCAGCTTCACGCCCCCCAGCACTCCACCGAACTGATCCTGCCATCCGCCTCCCGTGGTGAGCAGCTGTTCCAGCACCAGCGTGTGGCGTCCTATCTCGCTCTTGTCCCATCCCAGTCCGCAGAAGTCGCTCAGCGCGGCCAGCACCGTCGAGGCCAGGATGGAGCTGGTGCCCAGTCCGCTGCCTGCGGGAATGGCCGAGAGCAGCGTGAGTTCTATTCCGCTGCCGAAGTCTTCCAGTTGCTGGCGCAGCGAGGTGTAACGCTCACTTGAGAAGCGTGGCAGGAAGCCTGCCAGCGCAAGTGCAGCCTTGGGTATGGAGAAGGGCGATCCCACTTTGTCATACTCGGCCAGCTGTTCCCAGGTCTCGATGGTCTCTCTGGCTCCCATGTCGATGCTGCGCAGGATGATGTGCGGCTCGCGGGCGGGTTTGACGTAGGTCTGCAGGGGTGGCTGTCCGTTGAGTTCGATGGCCAGGTTCACCACGTTGCCGCCTTCCAGCAGGCAGTAGGGTGGGGTGTCGGTCCATCCGCCTGCTATGTCGATGCGCACCGGACTGCGTGCCCACACAATCTGGTCGTGACACACGTTGAGCCTGCAGGCCGTTGGCTTGTTGTCGGCTTGGTCAACGCTTTGGCAGAGTCCGTCGCGTAGCAGGCTGAAAGCCACGTCGCTCTCGCCCCGGAACATGGCGTCGTGGATGCGGGTGACGAGTGGTGCGTCGGCGGGCAGCGGGTCGGGCATGGGCAGGTGGTGCTCACGGAACTGGCGTGCGGCATCGTCCAGGTCCAGCTGGTAGAACACGCTGTGCTCCCAGTTGCGGGCCAGCTGTGGCCAGTTGCGGTTGCGGAAAGCCTGCCGCTGGGCAAAGAGGCGGGTCAGGTTGGCACGCTCCTGCATGTCGAGACTGTCCACGCTGTCGTCAATGTGGTAGCGGCGCACCTCATAGTCACTGTCGCCCACGGGCACCACGTCGATACATTCACCTGGCTCCAGCTTGATGTGCCAGTCGTTTTCGGGCACACCTGTCACGATGTTGTCGTGCGACAGCTGCCAGTGGGGCCCCACATGGCTGTTCTCAATCCAGATGTTGGTGTTGTCGGTAGTGAATGCAATCTCCGTGATGGCGTTCTGGACGAAGATGCTGGGGTGTGGCTTGCGGTCGTGGTGCATGATCTCGCGCTGGTCGCTCACGCGGTGTTGCAGCCGCAGGGTCGATGCAATCAGGTCGTGGCTGGTGCCGAAATGATAGAACTCACCGCCTGGCAACGGCAGGATGGCCACGGAGAGCTGCTGCAGTTCGGGGTCGTCGATGGCGGGATGGGTGCCCAGTGAGCGGCCGAAGTCGGAGTACAGGTCGTAGAACCGGGGAATGTCTGTGCCCTCACACCTCTTCATGAGCAGCTGCACGGCCCTGTCGCTGAGTAGCCACACGCCGATGTCGGTCAGGTAGTAGTGCTGTCGGCTCAGGGCGTTGAGCTGTTCCACCGAGGGCTTCTGTAGCATCTGCTTCAGGATGTGGGGTGTGCGCTGGTCGCTCACGAACACGCCGTGGTTGCGGGCCACGGAGGCATCGAGCCACAGGCCGAAGCACACCACGTCGGCATCGGGGATGGGGGGCAGCGACAGGGCGGCACGTATGAGCACGTCGCCGCTGACCACCATGGTGTGAAGTCCTTCGGGTGCTGCTTCCATGAGCCGCTCGTAGAGTGGCAGCTGTAGCGACAGCAGGTCTTGCGACAGCCGCTGTCCGCGCTCCCATCGCATCACGGGTACGGGTGTCAGGATCTTGCCCGACGTGGCATAGCCGGGCAACCGTCGGCTCTGTCCCCCGGCATGGAGCAGAATGCGCTTCTCGCTGGCCAGCCAGTCGGCCAGTGAGCCGTTTGTGGCTTCCTCCTTCATGGCCTGCTGTAGCAGCCAGGCGGTTCCTCCGCCACTGCCAATGCGCTGTCCTGTGGGGTCACAGGTGCAGAAATATTCGTCTTCCGACAGTCCCGTAATGTCATGGAATATGGTCTTGCCGCTGGTGCCCTTGCGCACCAGATTGGGCGGTAGTGATAGCAGTTTCTTCATCGTTAAAGGTCTTTTTATGGTGCAAAATTAATAAAATCTGTTTAAAACGGATGCTTTCTGAAGAATTTATTGTATATTTGCGGCCAAATTCTACCCATTAACAATCTGCCTGAAATGAAATTCAAGTTTAATGCCGACGAGATACTGACAAAGAACGGCCAGAGCTTTCTGGTGCCTTTCATCCTGATTACCTGCTGTTTTGCCATGTGGGGATTCTCCAACGACATGACAGGACCGCTGGTGAAAGCTTTCTCGAAGATCTTCCGAATGGGTGTGACCGAAGGCTCGTTTGTGCAGGTGGCCTACTACCTGGGTTACTTTGCCATGGCCTTTCCCGCCGCCCTTTTCATCCAGCGCAAGAGCTACAAGGCTGGTGTGATGCTGGGGCTGTCGCTCTTTGCCGTGGGTGCGCTCATGTTCATCCCTGCCCGGCTCATCGGCTATTACTACCCGTTCCTGCTGGGCTACTTCATCATGACCTGCGGCCTGTCGTTCCTGGAAACGAGCTGTAACCCTTACATCTATTGCATGGGAACGGAGGAAACCGCCACGCAGCGACTGAACTTGGCGCAGGCCTTCAACCCCATTGGTGCCCTGCTGGGCATGCTCATGGCCAAAGACCTGGTGCAGGCCCGCATGAGTCCGATGACCACGGCCCAGCGCGAGACGCTCTCGCTTCCGCAGTTCAATGCGCTGAAAGACCACGACCTGAACATCCTCATCCAGCCCTACATCCTCATCGGCCTGATCTGCGTGATACTGCTGGTGCTCATCCGTCTGCGCAAGATGCCCATGGACGGCGATGTGCAGTCGCGCAAGGGGCTGATAGAGTCCATGCGTGAGCTGATGACCATCAAGAACTACCGTGAGGGCGTGATAGCCCAGTTCTTCTATGTGGGTGCGCAGGTGGCCTGCTGGACTTACATTATCCAATACGGCACGCGTGTGTTCATGGCCGAGGGAATGGAGGAGAAGGCAGCCGAGATCCTGTCGCAGAAGTACAACATCTACGCCATGGTGTTCTTCACCGTGAGCCGTTTCATCTGTACCTTCTTCCTGAAGTACATCCAGCCTGGCCGGTTGCTGAGCATCCTGGCCATTGCCGCCATTGGCTTCGTACTTGGCGTTATCCTGTTCCCCGACCGCAATGGCGTCTATTGTTTGGTGGGTGTGTCGGCCTGCATGTCGCTCATGTTCCCCACCATCTATGGCATTGCCCTGCGAGGTGTGGGCGACAACGTGAAGTTTGCGGGTGCCGGTCTGATCATGGCCATCCTGGGCGGTTCGGTATTCCCGTTGCTGCAGGCCATTATCATCGATGCCAACGTCACCATCCTGGGTATTGCAGCCACCAACTTCTCCTTCATCGTGCCCCTCATCTGCTTTGTGGTGGTGGCCAACTACGGCCATCGTGCCTATGTGCGCCACAACATTTGGAAGACGGACATCTGACGGCTGACTTCACTTCAGCATCTTTTTGCCATTCACGACGTAAATGCCGGGACGGTTGGCACTTTCCAGTTGCCTGCCCTGAAGGTCATAAATGGGGTGGACGTTGGTGTGCGTGACAGCGGCTGAAATGATACCCGTGTTGCTGCTTTCTTCGTATTTTTTGAGGTCAATGGTGTTGTTCATTACTTGGCGTATCTCATCGGCCGAGAGAATGCCCTTGAACAAATAGATTTCATCAAGCTTTCCCTGAAAATAGTCCTTGTTGGCCTTGTGTCCGCCTATGCGGAAACCGCCTGTGCAGCTCTCGAAAGCGGGAGCAGGCACAGTGCTGTCGCGCACACCATTAATATAATAGGTGACGCTCAGGTCAACGGGATTGCAAACTACGGCCACATGCTGCCATACGCCAGGTACCAGCGAACCATAGTTGGCACGGTTCTGCTGGGCACCCAGGAAGTTGTTGTAGAAGAACCTCGGTTCACCACCGTTGACGGGTGTCTCGGTACGACCATACAGGTAGATGCGTCCTGTACCGGCATTGTCCTTTTGGGCCAGTATCACTTGGTCGCGAAAGTAGTAGCCTCCTTCCTGGCTGCCGGAGGTGGGCGCATCGTCACGCCCGTTGTAGACCCAGGCGCAGAAGGTGGTCTGAGTGGTTTTGGTGTTGATGAGGCCGATGGTGTTGAAGTCCAGATACTGGGCATTGCCGTCAAGGATGATGCCTGATCCATAAACGCCTTCACCGTAGCTGAAGCTCCGTGATGAGGGTGTCAGCACGTAGTGGTTTGCCGAGGCATCGTTGAGGTTGTCGTTGAAGTCGTAATGGAACAGTAGTTGCTTGGGTGTATCTTCGATATCGGCAGTCACGCTCAGTCCCACGCTCTTGGCCCAGTTGTTCCAGAGTGTCTTCAGTTCGCGCACTTTCTCAGGATATTCGGCTGCCACGTTGTTGGTCTCTGAGAGGTCGTTTTTCAGGTTGAAGAGCTGCCATCCGGCACCTTTGAGGGCAGTGAGACGCCAGTCGCCTTTGCGCACGGCACGTCCTTCCTCATGTTCCCAGAACAGCACACGCTCACCTTCCCAGACGCCCTCGCCCTGCAGTAACGGCAGGATGGAGCGTCCTTCGTTGCAGAGCGGCTTGATAGTGTGGCCGTTGTAGGTAGTGGGATAGGTGGCCTGGGCCAGCTCAATGCAGGTGGGCATGATGTCGAGGAAGTGGCACGGTTGGCGGTTGATGGTGCCCTCTTTGGTCTTGTCGATGCCTGCGGGCCAGTGGATGATAGCAGGAGTGGCGGTGCCTCCGTGGAACTGTGTGGTCTTCCAGTATCGGTATGGTGTGTTCACGGCACCTGCCCAGCCATTGTGCAGGTAATTGTAGGATAGCTGTCCGCCAGGAGTGGTCGAATTATGCACCACACGCTGTCCGGAGCGGGTGCGGTCATGGCGGTCAAAGTCGCCAATGGTGTAGTTCTCCGACGAGGCACCGTTGTCAGAGCAGAAGATGATTAGGGTGTTGTCGAACACGCCATCGGCCTTCAGCTTGTCGAGTATACGTCCGATGCCCTGATCCACGCAGTCCACCATGGCAGCATGCACCTCCATGTTGGCAGCTTGGAAGGCCTTGTCGGTCTCGTTCTCCCACGTGCGTCCCGAAGCATTTGTGGCCCTGGGAGTTTCCTCTGGGTTGACGATGCCCAGTTGCACGAGTTTCTGGTATCTACGTTCGCGCATGGCATTCCATCCGTCGTTGAATTTCCCCTTGTATTTGGCTATGTCCTCTGGTTTGGCATGCAGGGGCCAATGGGGGGCATTGAAGCTCACGTACATGAAGAAGGGTTCTTTCTGTTTGTCCAGTCCGTCGAGCATATCAATGGCTTTCTGTGTGACGAAATCGGTAGAGTAGAAGTCCGAGGGGATGGTATCGGTGTAGATGGCCTCTTCATTGTGAACCAGCGAGAATGGGTCGAAATGGTCGCACACCCCCCAGATGGTGCCCCAATGTTCGTCGAATCCACGGTTGCAGGGGTAGGTGTCAAGGGCCGAGAAGGGTGCGTTGTTGAAGGTGTTCTGATGTGAGAGCCATTGCATCTGCTCCGCCTGCGTACCGATGTTGGCTGTGCGCGAGAGATGCCATTTCCCGCTCATGGCGGTGTGGTAGCCAGCTTGGCGCAACACTTCGGGAATGGTCACGCAGTCCTTTGTCAGGCTCTGTCCCATGCCGGTGATGCCCACGGTCTGCGCGTATCGTCCTGTAAGGAGCTGGGCACGCGAAGGACAACTGCGCCCTGAGTTGTAGAACTGAGTGAAGCGGATGCCATTCTCGGCCAGTCCGTTTAGGTTGGGTGACTGCACCTCACCGCCGAAACATTCAAGGTCGGAGTAGCCCATGTCGTCGACCACGATGAGCATGATGTTCGGTCTTTCTGCTGGTTGTTGTGCTTGGACCGTTCCGTGTAGCATGGCGGTCATGGGCAGTAGTACTTGTGCTGTATTCATAATAATAATAGTTAATGTGTTGAATGTATTGGGTTTTTAATCATTTTTCGACCTTGGTAGATGTAAATGCCCCGGCTGGGGTTATCTGTTTGCATGCCAAGCAGAGAGTAGGCGTGGGGTGAGGACTGGGGTGTATGCAGGCTTTCTACCCTTGTGTCGGGCACATCGTCGTAGACTTTCTTCCAGTCAAAGACACGGTAGAAGAAGGGTCTGTAGTAGTCGGCGCTGCCTGGTTCGTTGAAGTTCCACCAGAAGTCATCGGGATCGCTGTTTGTCGAGAACACCAGTTCGCCAGTGCGTGAGAGGGCAGGGTGCAGGTTCACCATGTATAGCCAGTGGTACTTCTGGTTGCCAATCTTGTCCAGATGGTCAGGCAGCCGGAAGAGTAACTTTTTGTCGGTAAACGGTCCGTAGGGTGTACGTGAGCGGTAGATGTACACTTCAGTTGAGAAGATGGGGGCCTGCGAGGTGAGGTAGTACCAGTCCCCATCCCTGAACACCCACGGCAGGTGGCAGGCATAGTCGGCCGATGCCATGATGTTCGACCGCTTCATGTCCTCCTCAGCGGGGTATTCGTCCTGCCACACCCACTGTCCGTCGGCTTTCCTGACATAGTACTGCCAGGGACTGTACAAGCTCTTAGTGGCCGTGCGGGCCACCAGCACGTTGAAGCCGTCGACCCCATATAGATAAAGGTGTCCGTCGCCGGCCTCGTCGCAGATTGTCGAACCGTAGGACACCACGTTCTGGTTCACGTCGTGTGTCACGCTCTCACGGTGCAGGTAGTCGCCCGGTTTGGGCAGATAGTCGGGTATGGTGTCGAGATAGCGTCTTGTGGGCACGGTGCCTTCCAGCGAGTAGGTGGCCAGGGCGGTGCCCAGATTGCGCAGCTCTTTCGACTCAACGGCTATCCATACCATTTGCAGCTGACCGTCAACGATGGTACCGTCGCCCGACCAGTAGACCTTGTCCTCATCGATGTCACCGGCATGAATCTCGGCCAGCGACTTGTTGCCCTGCGGGTGGCGCAGATGGGTGCGTGCATGGAAGTAGCGGTCGGCATCGGGGCGTCGCCAGTTCACGTAGTCGGCCAGCCACACCAGGTCTTTCTCTGTCTCTCCCGGCTTGCCGTCGTGGGCACGCTGCACCATGATGCTGTTGCGTGGGAAGTTGCAGCTGCCGCGTGAGCGGTCATCGGCTTTCACCACCCCGTAGAAGCTGTCGTTGAATGTCCAGAGCACATCGCCGTTGGGCAGTCCTATGGTGAGCACGCCGTCACCACCGTTCCATCCCCGTGTGCGTGTAAACAGGCGATTGTATTTCAGGTCTTTGTAGGCATTTACTCCTTCAGTGGTCGAGCTGCCTGGCATGTACTCCAGTTCCCATTCCTCCTTCACCGCAGGCTCAGCAGGTCTGATGATGGGGTCGGCAGTCATCTGCAGCTTGTTGCCCGCAAACTCCATTGTACCGATGTACATGCGTCGTGGAGCCACCTCGTTTTCCGAGTCGTGGGCGTGGAACACGATGCGCAACCGTCCTTCCTTGTCGGTGAAGAACGAGTGATGGCCTGTGCCAACGAGGTCTTCCACGCGTCGCACGATGGGGTTGCCGCCATATTTCGACCATGTGGGTGTACTGCCGCTGGCGGGATTGAGCGTGCGTGTCATGGCATAGCCCACGGCATAGTCCTGGCTGCGATAGTCGTTGCCCGAATAGGTCAGGTAGTAGATGCCGCCATGTTTCAGGACGAACGGCCCCTCGTTCACGCGGCCCAGCTTGTCCTCCCACGCCTGGCTTACGTTGATGCACTTGCAGAGGGTCTCTGCCTTGGGCGTGATCAGGTCGTCTTCCAGCTGGCACATCCAGATGCAGTTGCCGTCGGTGAAGCGCACGAAGAAGAGCCACACCTTTCCGTCATCGTCGGTAAACACGCTGCTGTCTATGCACTTCTCGTCGCCCAGCATCTTCTTTGTCATGCACTCGCCCACCTGCCTGAATGGCCCTGTGGGCTGTGAGGCAGTGGCCACGTAGAGATGCTCGTTGGCCGAGTAGTACATGTAGTACTGTCCCTTCTTCTTATATACCTCTGGTGCCCAGAACCATTGCTGTTCAGTGGTGTTCTGCTTGTGCAGGGCCAGGCTCTTGTGGCGTGTCCATCCCTTCAGGTCTTTTGATGTCCACACGGCAATGCCGTCGGCATCGCCTGTTCCATAGGCATAATACGTGTCGCCGTCCAGCAGTATGTAAGGGTCAGCCAGTGTTACGATGCTCTTCTCAGCAGCCATGATGCAGGAGAGCGTGGCGGCCAGCAGTGTAAAAGTAAAAAGCAGTCTTTTTCTCATGTCTTTCTTTTTTTTTGTCTGCAAAGTTATTCACAAGCGCGTAAATAGCGGGAAAAATACAGGTCAGAAAAAGCCCGAATACGTTCAGAATGACCTTCTATTTTCATTTATCGACCTGTATTTGTTGTCCTTTAGAGGCAGAAAGACTTAATTTTGCACCAGAAAAAGAAACATACGTCCTTCGCAGGTTGAAGGAATTGAAGCTGAAACTTAAACAAACAACAAAACCAATATGAAAGCTAAATTCTATCTGACCCTACTGTTGGCCTCAGCAATCGCCATGCCGCTGATTGGCCAGGCAAAGCCTCTGGACTCCAGTAATGAAGAACCCACGGAACCACGAACCATCAAGAGTTTTCGTGACTATCGGTCAAAGATCGGATCGAGCCACACCATTGGCGACCTTACCCTGAGCGATCCCGACATTTACTACACCGACAACGGTGACGGTACCTATAATGCCATCCGCCTCACCGTTCAGCCCGACGAGACACCAGCAGAGATGACTGCCCCCTATCTGAACCAGGCCACTGACCACAGCATTCAGGTGTGCTGGAAGACGAAGGCTCCCGTGGCCAGTGCCTTCGTCAGCTATGGTACTTCGCCCGCGCAACTCAGTTCCCGGCAGTTGGCCTCCTCAAGCCGGCAGGTGACGGCCTCTTACTACTGGAATGCTGTGCAGCTGAAAGACCTCATGCCGAACACCGTTTATTACTATCAGGTGATCTCCGACGGCAAGTCCGGCGAGGTGGGTCATTTCCGCACCATGCCCCAGGCGTCCAGCCGTGAGCCTTTCCGCATCCTGCTGATTGGCGACCACCAGCGCAATGAGCGTTCCGACTATGAATGGCTGCTACGCATGGCTGAGCGCAAAGCCCGTCAGAAGTGGGGTGGGGAGGCGTTGGAAGACAATGTGCGCATGCTGATGAACGTGGGCGACCAAGTTGATTCAGGTTCCGTGCGTCAGTATGAGTTTACACATCTTTATAAATCGCGCGAGGTCATGTCGCGTCTGCCCATCATGACCGCTGTGGGCAACCACGAGTTGTTCAAAGACCCCAGCCTTGATCTCTACAAAGGCCACTATGCCTCCTACGGCGACATGGACTATCAGGGCATCAAGAGCGGCACAGCCCTCTACTATGCCTATCAGGCCGGGCCTGTGCTCTTTGTGGTGATGAACACCGACGGCACATCCACTCAGCAGAAAGAGTGGGTTGGACGGGTGGTGCAGGCCGCCGATGCTGATGCCACGGTGCGATTCATCGTCAGCGTTCAGCATCGCCCGCTCTATGCTGAGCAATGGGCTGGCGACACCAACCCCTGGATGACCAGCGAGGTGATGCCCATTCTCTCCGCATCGCGCAAGCATGTGGTCAACTGTGCCGGACACCATCATCTCTATGCCCGTGGCCAGATGACCGAGTGGCCCGTTTATCACATGATTTCCGGTGGCGGTGTGGGCACCTCGGCACAGGACTACGAACAGCTGTGGGGCAGCACGCCCGACAATCGTAACCGCGACGAGGTGCAGAAGACCATTGACCAATGGACCTACCAGCTCATGGAGTTCGACCCTGTTACCGAGACGATGACCGTTGAGACCTATTCAATTGGCAATTCGCGCCTGGCTCTCGACAATGTGCTCATCGACCGCTTCAGCCGTTGCCTTTCGTCGGCAGCCAAGCCTGCCAAGCCTGTTTTGAACCTGGCCGACGGCCAGGTGGCCCTGCCTGCTGTCATCACTCAGCAGACTGCCGTTGGCGGTCTTCACAGCAGTCAGTACCAGATAGCTAGCGACGATGCCTTCACAAATATTGTCTATGACCGCATTCTGCTCTTCGAGGACTTCTACGATGTCGATGCCGGCTACCTGCCCAAGAACGTACGTGAGGGTGAAGCTGTCACAACCCTCAGCCTTTCGCCTTCCTCACTCCCCTCCGGCCACTACTACATCCGTTGTCGCAACCGTTCCATGAACCTTGACTGGAGCGATTATTCCGATACGCAGGCCATCAGCGTCAGCGGCTCCTCGTCGCCACGGCTGATGGTCAGCGACAGCAGTTTCAAGCCGGGGACTGTCGATATTGCCTATGAGAATGCACCCGTGGGCACCAAGGCGTGGGTCGGCATCTACGTGCAGGGACAGCAGCCCGGTGCTTCCACCCCGTCATACACCTGGCAGTACACCAGTTCGTCCAGCGGCACGCTCCACTTCACCATCAACGACACCAACCAGTACTATGCCGTACTCTTCAATAATGACGGCTATGAGGAAATCAGTCCGCGACTGCGCTTCACCGTCAGCAACACTGTGGCTGAAGGGCTCACGCTCCGTGCAGGCAGCGTTGCCATTGTCGTGGCCGATGCCGAGTGCAGTCAGGTGAAACTGGCCGTCGAGGCTCTGCAGCGCGACTTTCAGAAGGTGATGGGCTTCAAGCCTGCCATTGTCAGCACCCCCGGCACCACCCAGGGCGTTGAGCTGGTGGTGGAAAATGGTGGCCTCGACGGCTTCGAGTCCCACCGTGTCTATGCCGACAAGGCCCGTCGCCGCATTGTGATGCAAGGTGCCGACATGCGTGGCACCATCTATGCCGTCTACTCGCTGAGCGAACAGCTGCTGGGTGTGCCGCCCCTGTGGTACTGGTGCGACTGGCAGCCTGGGCGGAAGGATGCGATTGAGGTGCCTGATGATTTCGACTACTACCAGCCGTCGCCCGTTGTGCGCTACCGTGCCTGGTTCCCCAACGACGAAGACCTCTTCGTGCCTTGGCGCCGACAGAGCACTGACAACAATGAGCGATGGCTTGAGACCATGCTAAGGCTGAAGCTCAACACTGTGGAGTACACCGCCACCGTGACCACTAATGGCACCCTGAACAGCGAGGCCATGCTCTACAAGAAATACGGTCTGGTGCTCACCTCGCACCACATGGTGGCCCTGAACAACAGCTTCGCCAATTGGGATGCCTACTGGCAGCAGGTGCGCCACGTCACGCCCCCGGCCCTCTCGGTAAACGACATGAAGTCGCTGCGCGAGTTCTGGCAGTACAACATCGATGCCGTGATGAACAGCGGCGTTGAGAACCTGTGGCAGGTGGCCTTCCGTGGCAAGACCGACCAGCCTTTCTGGTCAGTCTTCGCTGATGCCCCTGCCAGCGATGCCGAGCGTGGAGCTGTCATCAACCGCATGGTCAGGGAACAGTACGACATGATATGCCAGTCTACGGGCGAGCAGAACCCCTTCGTGCGTATGACCTTCTACGACGAAATCTCGTCGCTGCTGGCAGCCGGTCATCTGCAGCCGCCCACCGCCACCAACATGCTCTGGACTTTTGTGGCAGGACGGCGTGACCATTACCCCTACGACGACCTTGTGAACTGGACCAATACCGACAGCGTGAAGCTGGGCTACTACATGAACCTGCAGTTCTATTCCACTGGTGCCCATCTGGCTCCGGCCGAAGGCCCGTGGAAGATGGAGGACAACTACCGCTACGTCATGTCGAAGGGTCCGCTTACGTTCAGCGTGGTCAATGCAGGCAACCTGCGCGAGTTCCTCATGGAGATGAGTGCCAACGCCGCCATGATGTGGAATCCGACGGCCTATACCACCGACGACTTCCTGCACCGCTTCTGTGCCCAGTACTTCGGCAAGGAGCATGCCGCCGAGGCAGCACGGCTCTATCGTGACTACTATCGTGCCTACTGGAACCCGAAGAAGAGCGACTTCCCCGGTGGCTTCGACCGTCAGTATGTGTTCCAGGACTTGCGCCACTCGCAGGTCATCAAGCAGATCAACAGCACGTGGAACACGTTTAAGGTGAACCCCTTCACCGAGATTGGCTACGAGAGCGTGCCCGGGCGCACCTTCCGCATTGAGGGGCGCAACCCCGTTGACAGCGTTCTTGCGGGCATGAGCCGCGAAATGGCGGCCTTTGCCTCAGTGGCCCGCAGCTGCGAGGCCCTCCAGTCACAGCTCTCACCACTCAACGCCCAGTTCTTCTACGACCACCTCTCTGCCTACGCCCACTACATGGAACAGCTCTCCACCGCCGTCTATCATTACGTCTATGCCTATAAGAACAAGGACGACGACCGCTACCTCCACCTGAAGACGGCCTACGAGGCCATGAAGGCCGCCAAGGCTGCGCTCATTGTCTCGCAGCATGGCGTGTTCAGCACGTGGTATGCCACCGACGACAAGTTTGAGATGGATGCCCGCATCGAGAACATACGCAGCCGAATGGCCGAAGAGGAAGACCTGGGACTGACGGAGGAGCTGATTGAGAACTACGACTTCGAGTACAACCACGACTGCCAGCTCAATGCCGTGGGCAATACAGGTCGCGGCATTCCCTGCGGATGGGAGTCGTTTGGCGAGTTGAAGAAAGGCGCCAACGGACTGGACTCCTACGGTGTGAACCAGGGAGCGGCCAACTACCACGGCAACAATGTGTGCTGGATGAACAGCGTGCCCATGCCCGACGAGTTCTGGCTCTATCAGACCATACCCGCCTCCAGCCTCACCCCCGGCCAGTATCGCATAGCCTGCAAGTTGTGGGTGGAGGTGAACAAGAAGACCAACTGCCGTCTCTTTGCCAACCGCAACGTGCAGTACTACGGCACGGAGGCCGACTATACCAACCTGCTCACCCCAGGCGAGGTCAATACCTATGCTGGCTACGCTGGAGGCAGCACCTCCGATTTCGTGCTGCGCGACATGGAAGTCACGGTCAATGTGGCCGAGGGCGAAGACTTGACCATCGGCATCAAGACCGGCAACAAGCGCAACAACGGCGAACGCTCCACAAGCGACAATGCCGGATGGTTCAAGGTGGATTTCTTTCGCATCCACAAAATCTCCGATGCCGATCCGAGTGCCGGACTGGGTGCCGTCATGAATGGCGTACGGCAGACGCTACACAACGAGGTCTACGACCTGCAGGGTCGCAAGATGGCCCACAGCCCGCTACAGCGTGGCATCTATATTGTCAATGGCCGCAAATGGGTGAAGTGATTTTTGTCAAAATAATTCATAGAAAAAAGCACTCTCCCGACAGGTGCTTCTGGACGAAAGAAGGAACTGAAAGTAGCTCTTTTAGGGTCAGATGCCTTCTGTCTCCGAGGCAGAAAGGCTCTGACGCATTGGAAATAAGGCTCTGACGCATTGGAAATAAGGCTTAAACGCATCGAAAGTAAGCCTCTTTTCCTTCGTAACCAAGCCTCTGTTAGGGCATAAAACGGCAGTTTTCGGGGGGCGGAAAAGCCTCCAAAATCCCAATCCTTTGACTGCCAGCCAGTTACAAAATTGCCCATAATTCGCTCATTTGCGACCGACTGACCATTTGGTGAATTCTGAGCGAATCTCAGCGGGGGCATTGTAAAGATTTTTCATAATGACCTTTTTTTTTCATTATTAGACCAGTAATTGTTGTATTCTGAGGATGATAAGGATTAATTTTGCGGCAGAAAGCGAAAAGAACTGAAAACAAATATGCAATAACATGATGAGAAAAAGAATCGCACTCTTCCTGATGGCCGCCCTGATGACTGTGGGGGCCATCGCACAAATTGAACTGACATCTGTTAAGACGGGGGCCAGCCTGACTATTGTCGACAAGACCAGTCGGGCCACCATCGTCTACGACGAGTCCGACGCTCCCGTAGTGGCTACTGTGGCCAACTGCCTGGCAGAAGACGTGGCCTTGGTCACTGGCCAGAGGCTGACCGTCAGTGCCGTTGCCGGTGGCCAGACGCCAGGGGCTGCCCCTGCCATTATCGCTGGCACCGTGGGGCAGTCTCCACTCGTTGACAACCTGATTGCCCGGGGCAAGGTAGACGCCTCTCAGGTGACGGGCAAATGGGAGGTGTTCTCGCTACAGGTGGTTGACGGCAACCTGGTGGTCGTAGGCTCCACCCCCCGAGGCACGGCCTACGGACTCTTTGAACTGTCAAGGCTGATGGGGGTGTCGCCCTACGTGTGGTGGGCCGATGTGGCTCCTGCCAAGAAGGAGGCACTCTACGTGAGCGGACAGAAAATGACCTCGAAGGAGCCGTCGGTGAAATTCAGGGGCATCTTCATCAACGACGAGGACTGGGGACTGCAGCCCTGGGCTGCCAAGGGCATAGACAAGCGGTATAACAACATTGGCCCCAACACCTACGCCCACGTCATGGAGCTGCTGCTGCGACTCAGGGCCAACACGCTGTGGCCTGCCATGCACCTGTGCTCGGAGGCTTTCTGGGCCAACAAGGACAACCTGCCCGTGGCCCGGAAATATGACATTATGCTCGGCTCCAGCCATTGCGAACAGATGCTGCGCGACAATGAGTGGGAGTGGCGCCATGCCCCCTGGAACGGCACCAACGAGGACTGGAACTATGTGACGAACAAGACCAAGATACAGAACTACTGGGAAGAGCGCGTGGCCGAGAGCGTGGGCTACGACGGCATGTACACGCTGGGCATGCGCGGCGTACACGACTGGGGCATCTCGGGCTATCCGTCGACTGAGGACAAGGTGCGCGGACTGACGGAGATCATAGGCTTTCAGCGAGACCTGCTGTCGAAATACTTCGACGATGTGACAAAGGTGCCGCAGCTCTTCATTCCTTATAAAGAAGTGCTCGATGCCTATAATGCCGGACTGCAGGTGCCCGAGGACGTGACGCTCTGCTGGGTGGACGACAACCACGGCTACATACGCCAGTTGCCGAAGCAGGCCGAGCAGGCACGAAAGGGAGGCAACGGCGTTTACTACCACGTGTCCTACTGGGGTACGCCCGAGGACTATCTCTGGATTGCCTCCCACTCGCCGTCGCTCATGAGCTACGAGCTGTCGCGGGCCTACGACCAGGGCATCCGCACGCTCTGGATTATCAACGTGGGCGACATCAAGCCTGCCGAGATGGAACTGGAGTTCTGCATGGACCTGGCCTGGGACATTGACCGCTGGGCACCCGAAAAGGCCATAGGCTACAGCAGGGAGTGGGCGGCACGCACCTTTGGCGAGGCCGTGGCCGACGGTATTGCCGACATCAAGAAGGAGTACTACCGCCTGGCCGCAGGAGGCAAGCCTGAGCATGTGTTCATGGTGGACTACTCCTACGACGAGAAAGACCAGCGCATCAAGGACTACGCCGCCATCGTGGCGAAGGTCGACGCGCTGAAGGGCAGCATTGCCGAAGGTCAGCAGGATGCTTTCTTCCAGCTGATAGAATATCCCGTGAAAGGTGCCTACTACATGAATGTGAAGACGCTGAGGGCCTCGCAGAGCCTGGAGCTGGCCAAGCTGGGCCATCGTGACCAGGCACTGGAGTATGCTGCCGAGGCACGCAAGGCATACCGCATGATAGAACAGATGACGCAGACCTACAACAACGGCATTGCGGGGGGAAAGTGGAACGGCATCATGAACTTCAAGCCGCGCGACCGCGTGCAGTTCAACATGCCAGAGACCGCCACGCTCACGGGCATACGCCAGGGCGGAGAGATTCCCCTGGTGAAGGACTTCGTGGCCGTGGTCCCTGCCTCCGACTACCAGAAGTCGAGCGGCAACATGACCCGACTCGACGGACTGGGCACTGGCAAGGCCAGCATCACCGTGTGGCCACTCGACATGAAGGCATATACCTCGACGGCACAGGCTCCCTATGCTGAATATCAGGTGCCGGTTAAGGCCGGTAAGAACCACATAGAGGTGCGCTGTCTGCCCACCTTCCCCGTGAACACCACCTACGACCTGCGCGTGGCCATTGCCGTCGACGGAAAGACACCCGTCACCAGCTCGCTGAAGACGGTGGCCATGGAGGGCAGGTGGAACACCACCGTCATACAGGGCTACAACGAGGCTGCCGTGGACTATGAAAGCGCGACGGAAAAGACGGTGACGGTGCGCGTGAGCTTCATGGACCCGGGACTCGTGGTCAGCGAGATACGCAACACGGTGAAGAACGAGGACGACCTCTCGCTCACGAAGAAGCTCATTGAGAACTATGACTTTGAATACAACCACGACGGACAGCTGAATGCCGCAGGCCAGACAGGCCGTGGCATTCCTGCCGGATGGCTGTCGAAGGGAGAACTGAAGCTGGGAGCCAACGGGATGCAGTCCTACGGCGTGAACCAGGATGCCACCAACTACCACGGAGGCAACGTGTGCTGGATCAACAGCGTGCCCATGCCCGACGAGTTCTGGCTCTATCAGACCATACCCGCCTCGAAGATAGAGGCTGGCACCTACCGCATCAGCTGCATGCTCTGGGTGGAGGCCGACAAGAAGACCAGCTGCCGCCTCTTTGCCAACAATGATGTGCAGTACTACGGCTACGAGAGCGACTACACCAACCTGCTGACCCCAGGCGAGAACGCCACATATGCCGGTTATGCCGGAGGCAATACGTCGGGCATTGTGTTGCGCGACATGGAGGTCTACGTCAAGGTGGCAGCAGGCGAGAATCTGACGCTCGGTATCAAGACCGGCAACAAGCGCAACAACGGTGTGCGCTCGACCAGTGACAACGCAGGATGGTTCAAGGTGGACTTTTTCCGCATAGAGAAGGTGAATGAGCAGCCCGAACAGCAGGGCGAAGACCTGGGACTCACCGAGAAGCTGCTGAAGAACTACGACTTCGAACTGTATGAACAGAACGGAAGCGTGACCGAGAACACTTCGGGCGACACCCGCCGATATAAGCCCTACGGGTGGGAGATGGCCACGGGATTTCCGGGCGACTCCTACGGCATGAACAAGGATGCCGCCAACCCGCACAAGACGAACGTGTGCTGGTTCCTGCCCAAGAACGGCTATATGCCCAATGGCTTCGAACTCTATCAAACCGTACCCGCTGCCGAACTGACAGCGGGTCGCTATTTGGTGCAATGCAAGCTGTGGGTGGAAGAGAACTATCTGGCCACCACACGCCTGTTTGCCAACCGTAACGTGCAGTACTACGGCATGGACATGGACTATGAGAACAACCTCACGGAGGGCGAGGTGAACACCTTTGCAGGATACATAGGAGGGGTGAACGGCAACTTCGTGCTGCAGGACATGTATGTCTATGTTGACCTTGCCGAAGGAGAGAACTTGCGCTTAGGCATACGCTCAGACAACCGCCGCTCTGACGGTACGCCCCACCCCGACTATAAGAACGGATGGTTCAAGTGCGACTATTTCCGCATTAACCGCGTAGCCGGGAGCACGGGCCTGGAAGCCGTGCTGACGGATTGTGAGCAGCGAAGGACAGACAAAAGGGTCTACGACCTGCAGGGACGTCGTGTGTCAGACGCTGTGACAAGGAAAGGCATCTATATCCAGAACAGAAGAAAAGTGGTTGGGCTATGAATAAGAAGATGCTGATTGCGTTGCCCCTGGTTCTGGCATGCCAGACGGCAACTGCCATAACGTCAAAGGATGAGGAGAGGAGCGGGAATCCTATCGTGGAAGGCTGGTATGCCGACCCCGAAGGAATCATCATCAAAAACAGGTGCTGGGTGTTCCCCACCTATTCGGCTCCCTACGACGAACAGCTGC
>CAMZBS010000020.1 GCA_947304695.1 uncultured Prevotella sp. | reverse complement strand
GTTGGTAGAGCATCGGACTGAAAATCCGTGTGTCCCCGGTTCGATTCCTGGAGGCACCACATGTTAGGAAAACGCTAATCACGATCAAGTTGGTTAGCGTTTTTTCGGTAAACATACGGTTCGTAACTACTTGTCGATAACTACTAATAAAAAATGAAACGAATAAAACTGGTTCTCTCAGCCTTCCTTTTAGGCATGGCCACCTTGGCTTGTGCCCAGAAGAACTGCATCGTCGTTGAAAAAGGTAACGCACAGAGTCTGCTTTCTGCCATCGAAAAGGCCAATAAGCAGAATGCCGATTCTACTTCAAGGCGTGTCTTCGTCCTGATTCCCGACGGATACTATGACCTGGGAGAGAAGACACTGACGCTGATTGAGGGTCACAATATCTCTCTGGTCGGCCAAAGCAAGGATGGAACCATTATCCGTAATGCTCCCGATGCCAAGAACGAGGGCATCGGCAAGACGGCAGTACTGCGCAACCACGCCACCGGACTCTATCTGCAAGACCTCACCCTGCGCAACGATTTGGACTATTACCACAGCGGTGCAGCCGGAAGAGCCGTCTGCCTGCAGGACCGTGGCACCCGCACCATTGGCAAGAACGTGCGCATGCTGTCCTATCAGGACACCTATTACAGTGACAACGACTCCTGCCAGCACTATTTCGAAGACTCGGAGATTCACGGAACAGTGGACTTCATCTGTGGAGCCGGAGATGTGTTCTTCAACCGTTGTTTGGTGGTGACCGAGCCACGCAATGCTGACGGCAGTGGACGCGACGTCATCGCTGCGCCCAGGACGTCGGTGACAAACTGGGGATATGTGTTCGACCACTGCACCATCAGAGGCGTGAAGTCCGAGTTCCAGTATGGTCGCGGATGGCATACACAGCCTCGCATGGCCTTGCTCTATACCCGTCTGGAAACGCCTCAGCTGTTGAAAGAACCGCGATTCGACCCCAACGGTATGCGTACAGTGCAGAGTCTGTTCTATGAATACGGAACAACCGATGCTGACGGCAACCCCTATATGCCCAAGTCAAACGTCATCACGTTTACACTGAAAGATGAGAAACGGTCACATGAGACTGTCTTGACCGACGAGGAGGCTCGCCGCTTCCAGTTGAAGAACGTCTTCCCCGACTGGCGTCCTGAGAAGATGACGAAGAAACTGATGAAGAAGACTGCCCGCATGAAAGCCAAAGCGTTCCGGGAGTAGGAACTGCCAGAACGCTTTGAAGACGGGATAGTCTGATGAGGACAGCCTATTGAACGGCTTTCAAGAACTGTTTGAGCACGTCACAGCGCGACACGTACCCACTGGTGCGGGTCGCGTTTTCCTTTTCAAAGGCTGCCAGAGCCTGTAAAGCCAAGTACTGGTGACTTGTTGGGTACACTACACTGACAAATGATGCCTTCTCGTCGTCCCACTCCTCGCTTTGCCAGTTGTCAACAGGCAGGTAGGCCAAGGCATAGAGTGCCTTCTCCTTCAGTGCGAGATTGTCGATGGAACGGGCTGTTTTCAGCATCTCGTCGGCCTTTAGCAGCAGGTTGGCCTCGTCTTCACGAGGCTCTTCCATGCAGCTTTTCCCGTAGCGGGTCAGATACCATGCGTCGCCAGCATAAGAGGCTTGGGCATAGCGTATGGCTAACTGATAGGCTCGCTCAGCCTGCAAGTCAGCCTTCAGCGTACTGAAGCCCTGCTCCAATTGTTGCATCTCTCGCACATAGTCCAGCTTTTGGTTACGGCTTACACGGGCAGCACCGGGTTCCTGACGGGCCATGCTCAGACGCTGTCGGTTCATCCAAGGCTCCACCTGATAGCTTCGCTGGGCCATGAACGGTGCAATGTTCATGTGGTTGATGAAGTCAACGCTGACTTGCGAAAAATGTTTTTCTGCGTCAGCCCACTGGCACAGTCGCAGGTATTTCGTACCGATAAGCTCGTGCAGGAACTCAGCATCGTTGTGGATACGGGCCAGCAGCCACTTGTCGAGCGCGGTGCGGGGCTGCTGCTGTGTGTAGTTGAGATAGGATTCCAGCTGCGCCACGGGCATCGTGTCAATCCGCTGGAAGCAGTCTGTGCTATAATCGCTGTTCCATCCGTAGCTGTCGTTGCGTGAAAGCTGCTTCTCCTGGGTCATATAGAACACCTTCGGTTGTTCAGAGTAGACGGAAAGGAAGGCAGTGGCCACGTCGTGACGGCCTGCCTTGTCGTATTTTGGCACCAGTACTTGATGTACTAGACGGTCATACACCCGTGTGTAATGGTTCTCATAGCCATGTTCCTGCTGCCGTTCTTCGCGTGCCTTGTCCTCTAACCATGTCAGTTCTGTGGCCAGTTCGCGGTCTAACGCTTCGCCTGGCTGCTGTTCACTGGCACTGATAAAGAGGCGCAGCACATGCGCATTGTCCTTGATGCGGGGTGTGCCTTCCATCTGGGTGGCCTCTGCAATGGCGGTCATGGCCAGCTTCCTGTCACCAAAGAGGTATTGCAGCCACGCCTCCAGCGACTTCCAAAGGGCCGGGTTCTGGGTCTTCCCTTCTGTCACCACCAGCTTGGCCAGCTTGCAAAGGCGCATGGCCTCGGCCTTCTTCACGTCGTACACGTAGAGTTTCCCTGGGAAGTTACCCTCTACTTGGGCGTCGATGGCCTCCTGGGCATTGTTGGCAAAGTCCTGTAGCAGGAAAGGCATCGCAGGCGAGTTGGGATTGCGCTGATATTCGACCTCAATGCTTTCGAAGGAACGCTTCTTATAATAATAGGTGTAAAGACTCTCTATGTCACCCTGCTCCATGAATATCTGCGTGGCTTCATCTGTACGTCCGGCCTTAAACAAAGCACCGGCATAGATGTTGCGCATCATGTCACGATATACCGAATTGATGTACTTCGTGGCTGTCTTCTCCCAAAAAGTCACGTTTTCACCATGCCGCCCCATCATCATGTTGCAGCGCATGTAGAGCAGGGCATGCTGGGAGCGCAGACGTGTGCCCGTCTTTGACAGCGCATATTGGCGCACGCTGGACAATATCTGTTGACGGCGTGCCAGTTCCTGCTTGCTTGGATACTCCCAGGTCTCACGTGTCTTGGATGCCACTTCCAGGTATTTCTGTAGCTGGGTGATGTAGCTTTTCATCAGTGCATCTCCCTTTTTCTGTGCAATTTGAGCCATTTCATCAGCATCGAACCAGTACAGGTCCTGTTTTCCGGCATAGGCGCGCCAGTTGTCCATGCATCGGGCATCAGTGCTCTGTTGCCAGTCTTGCTTTCCTACTGTGCTGAAAAGATAGTAGTTGTGGGTGCCGGGAATGGCACAGCCCAGCGCGTCGTTCGTCAAAACGGCCAGCAGACTAATGATGATAGATCGCTTCATAATGTTCAGGTGTGTATCTGTTAATGTTTTCTTTTTCCAAATGGTAAGTCAGGATAAGGCGTCGCAGGTCGTCGCGCTCAGCCTCAACGGCTCTCTTGGTGAGCATCACGTCAGCCGTGTCGGCCACATGCTCAATGTTCACGCCATGCAGCGTGCGTTGCCAGATGAACACGGGATAGGCGGCAGCCAAGGGCAACGAATAGCTTTTCAGATGCCTGAGATAAGGCTGCACATCGCGGAAATCGAGGATGGGGTTGCGCTCGTTGAAGCGTTCGGGATCTCCCGTGTTGTAGAGCATCAGCACCCCGTAGTCGGCTGGTGGGGCGGGCATTGAGAGCTGATGCAGGCGGATGGTAGTGGAGAGAGCCAATCCTCGTCTCTTAGCCTCGTCTCTCACTTCTTGCAGGAAGTGGTAGTAAGCTTCACGACTACGTGCCGTGTAGTCGCAGTCTATCTGTATCTCATGCACGTTGCTGACATCGTTGGTCTCGTTCATCAGCACAATGCGCCTTACAATACGGCTGGCCAGACTGTCGGTGGTGGTTCGCATGCAGTTTTCCATGATGAATACTGTGGGAACAATCTCGATGGAATCGGGCGTTTTTGTATCGAAATGCAGGGTGGCATTTGGCATGGGCTGTGCTGAGGCAGTGCTTCGAGGGGGAAGCACCACATCGAAGTAACGGCAGTAGATGCGGGTGACATTATGCTGTTGCAGGAATGCACGCTCCGTGGAGTCGAGTGTGAAGACTGTTCGCCAGTAATAAACAGCATTACCGCTGTGTTCGAGTGTCTTGTCAGTCTTTTGGGAACAGGCTGCTACCAACAGGCACAGCGTAGCAATGATGAGCGTCCGCCTCATAGCAGTTCGGGCAGTTGGAAAAGCTTGGTTCCGTTCGAGCCCTTGATGAGGATGGTGAACCCCTTGGGTTGTTCAGCCTGTATGGCAGCCTTGGCCTCTTCCACGTCGTGCAGTTTGCGGTAGTTGCACGTTGTCTTTGCAAACTCTTCGCCTACAAGCCACACCTCATCAATGTTGAGAAGTGCGATGAAATCAACGATTTTCTGGTGCTCTTCGGCACTGGCTTCACCCAGTTCACGCATATCGCCCAAGATAACCATCTTCTTCTCTGCCTCAACAAGTTTGAAGTTCTCAAGGGCTGCGGTCATGCTCGACGGGTTGGCGTTGTAGGCATCGACAATGAGACGATTCTTTTCCGTCTGCATGAGTTGTGAACGGTTGTTGGTGGGCTGGTAGCTTTCCAGAGCATGGCAAATCTGCTTGCGGTCTACGCCGAAGTTGATGCCCACGGCGACGGCGGCCAGCAGGTTGTCAAGGTTGTAGGCGCCGATGAGCTGTGTCTGCACCTTGTGCCATTTAGCCGACGTGCCTTCCTCCTCAATCTCCATGAGGGGCTTGCGCCAACGGAACTTGAGCAGCGGGTCGCAGGCAATGACTTCGCCGCTGATGCACTGATATTGCTTCTCTGGATCAGATGAATAAGGTGTGATCCAGAGTGTGTCGTCTTCTTGGATTTGTTCCACTAAGAACTCGTTGTCAGCATCGAGGAAGATGAGACCGTCGTCACGGGTGCGCAGGTAATCGTATAGTTCGGTCTTGGTCTTCACCACGCCCTCGAACGAACCAAAGCCCAGCAGATGGGCCCGTCCCACGTTAGTGATGAGGCCGCAAGTGGGTTCTGCCGTCTCGGCCAGTGTCTTGATGTCGCCCGGATGACTGGCCCCCATTTCTATGATGGCTATCTCATGACTACTGTTCAGGCGGAGCAACGTCTTGGGCACACCAACGTCGTTGTTGAAATTTCCCTCTGTGGCCAGCACGTTATATTTTTCAGAGAGTACGGCCTTGACCAATTCCTTTGTGGTAGTCTTGCCGTTGGTACCAGTGATGGCAATGACGGGAATCTGGAATTGGCGGCGATGCTCACGGGCGATGTCCTTAAACGTCTGCAGACAGTCATTCACCACGATGAAACGGTCGTTTTTGGCTACTTCCGGATTGTCTACGATGGCGTATGCGCATCCCTTTTCCAAGGCCGTCTGTGCAAACTGGTTACCGTCGAACGAGGCTCCTTTCAATGCCAGGAAGATACTGCCTTCAGGACAGTCACGGCTGTCGGTTGTGATGCAGGGGTGCTGCTTGTAGAGCTGATAAAGTTGTTTGATGTCCATAGAATATGTTGTTTTGTATATACTCTGTCTTAAAGCTCAACCACGCTGAGCGAGTAAGGTGGCAGGGTGATGTTGTCGCCCAGTTGTAAATTCGTGATATTCAGCTGCTGTTCCTCTGGTTTTCCGCTGAATCCTTCGCCACGGGCACCTGTAAGTGAAAGACCCTCGACGCTGAGCTTCACTGCCACGGGCAGCGCATTGACCAGCTTCACAAAAGTCTTGCCCGTCTTGCTGTCGCGCACCACGCTGGCACCGAGGCGGTAGTTTAGTTCTGTATTCGGTGTTACCAATGTCGAAGCCACATACCTGTCGCCGCCATAGTTGCTGAACAGGCGCTGCACTTCGTAGGCTGGTGTGGTGCGAACGTCGGTGTTCGAGAAATAGATCATGTCGGGATTCCAGTTTGAGTGTCCGTCTTTGCTCAACATGGGTGCATAGCTGGTCATCTCGACCACGTCGCCATTGCGCTCAATGTCGGTCAGATAGAGGGCCTCGGCCAGTGCTGTCTCCACGTTGGGACGCTTGGTGCGGGTGCTGGCAGCCCATTCGCCCAGGTAGACCTTGGCTGCCGTGCGGTCGTAGTGGTCGTAGTAGTCACGGTGGTGCATGAACCAGCCCGTCGATTCATAGTAGTGCTCATCGGTCATGTACTGCAAATCGGGATGCTTCTTGGTGAATTCCCAGCCCTCCATATAGTCGGCACTCGGTGCGTGGAAGGGTCCCACGGTGCCACAGATCTTAATATCGGGATATGTTGCACGGACAGCGCGGCAGAGCATTTCATAGCGCTCTTCAAACACTGTGGATATGATGTCCTCGTTGCCAAGACCCAGATATTTCAGATGGAAGGGTTCGGGATGGCCTGCCTCAGCACGCTTGCGGGCCCATTCCGATGTGGCCGGGTCGCCATTGGCCCATTCAATCAGATTGAGTATCTCCTGAACGTAGGCCGGCATTTCGTCCATGGGGATGCCACCCTGCTGTCCGCCGATGCCCTCGGCATTGTTGGCCGAGTTCTGACAGGGCACGCCAGCTGCCAGCACCGGCAGCGGCTCGGCACCGATGTCCTCACAGAACTGGAAGTACTCATAGAAGCCCAATCCGCGCGTCTGGTGGTAGTGCCAGATGTTAAAGTCGGGCTTGCGCTCTTGCAGTGAACCGATGGTGTGGTTCCAGTGGTAGATGTTTTCCAGACCCTGACCGTGACTCATGCAGCCTCCAGGGAAATGCACGAACTTGGGCTTGAGTCGTGCGATGGTTTCAGCCAAATCCTTGCGCAGTCCGTTCTTACGGTTCATGAATGTTTCCTGCGGGAACAACGAGATCATGTCGACACCAACATGAGCGGCCTTTTGCGGAATGATGACCAAACGGGCCTTGGTGTCGGAGGCAGTGGCCGTGAGCACGGTGGAGAACTGCTGCCAGTCGCTGGCCTTGGTCTTCAGCTTGCTCTTGGCCAGCACGTTGCCGTTCTGCCCCACCAACTGAATCACGAAGTCCTGCTTCTGGCCACCAGCAAACACATACATGGAGAAATCATACTTCTTGCCCTTTTCAACGACCATGCCGTCCCATCCTTCATTCCAAATGGTGTCGGGCCAAAGCAGGGCATAGTGGGGATTGTTGGGATGGAGCGGATGCTCGGTGGCTATCTCAATGGGCCTTGACGAATGCCAAGCTGTCGTGGCATTCCAACCGGCATGATCCTTCGGTGTGTATTCAAAGTCGCGGTTCTGCACCATCTCGGCATAAAGTCCGCCATCGGCAGCATAGCTGATGTCCTCAAAGAAGATGCCGATGAGCTTGTCGCTGATGGGCTTCTGCTGACTCATATCGACCCGCAAAGTAGCTGAAATGGGCGAATTCATCGAAGCAAAACGCTCTCCGTCGTCATGCATGCGCTCATTGCTGAACTGCCAGTCTTGTCCCGACAGGCGGAAATGGTCCTCAATCTGCTGTAGCTCTCTGTCTGAAAGTTCAAAGCACTGCCCCTGCATCAGCTGTCCCTGAATGGTGGCCGTGTCGCGAATCCAGGCATCGTCGGAAATCTGACTGGCCACATCAGGTGCAAAGTCACGGAAGTTTGGCGTGGCCGACACAAAGCGCTTGCCCTTGTCCGACTTGTAATAGATGTCGAAGGTGCCGTCGGGATTCTCGAAGACAACGGGTTCCTGACAAGGACGTGTGGTCATAATGGGATAGTCCTGCGGACGCCAGTTCACCAGGTCACGACTGTAGGCGGCAGCAAACAAGGGCGCATGGTCGTTGACCTGGAACACCAGTCGCCATGTGCCGTCCTTGGCCCGGCAAACCGAAGGGCTGTGCATTTTCTTCTCAGGCCCCCATGTGCCGTAGTCGCTGGAGCAAAGCCGCCCCATCTCCTGCCAGCCCTGCCCGTTCTGACGGGCTATGTGCAGTCCGCCCTGGGGGTTGGGCGAATAGATAAACACACTGTTTGAGTTCTCTTCGGCAGCCAACCCTACTGGAAAAGTCAGGCATAGTGCCACGGTAAAAATACGGACAAACGACTTCATTGCTTATGGGTGTTGTTATTGGGTGACAAAGTTACACAATATTAATAATAATGGAGCCTTATTTATACAAAATGATAGTTAATGAAGGCAAAATAGATAAAAGATAGTTAATTTTTCGCCTTTTTCACCGTGTTACCACTGTAAAAAAAACTGCATATTATAAATATTGTGTACTTTTGCACCAAGTCTAACAACTATTCGATAACCTAATGAAGAAATTTGTGCTTTTTTCCATTTGCGCTCTGGCCATTGCCAGTTGCTCAAAAGACAAGGATCTCTATGATGGCGACGAGGTGACCAAGTCGCAGATTCAAGAGAATGTGAGAAACATCCTGGGTGACGACTTCGACACAAGTCAGGGCTATGACATGCTGCAGACCGGTGAAGTAACCATTACGGCCAATATTGCCGATTTCACCGTGTCGGGCGTTCAGGTTCTTACTGACAATCCCTTCGTCAACAAAGATGCCAAGGTGCTGGCCAAGGCTGCTGCCAACACGAATGGCAAGGTGTCGCTGACGTATGATGTTCCCAAGGGACTCGACACACTTTATGCCGCTGTTGTCAACGACAAGGGCCACTACCGCGTGAAACCTTTTGCAAAGGACGTTACGAATGTTGATTTCGGTTCATTGGCCAATGCCCACCGTGCCACTCGTGCTGCCGTTACTCCTACCATCATCAGTGACGGACGCAACTCTGACAACGTGAACATGATGCTGAAGGAGAACAAGTCGACGAACTGGAACTCGGCCGCTACGCGTGAAGACCAGTGGGAGAACTCCGGATGGTCGGACAAGTTCTACGACATTGAAGCTACTGTTGAGGACATTGCCGACTTCACCAACGACGAGCGCAACGAGCTTTACAAGGTCATCACGGGCATCATGCCCGAGAACACCGACAACTCGGAAAAGGTTTATCAGAGCGAGTATTCCATCAACACCGCCAATTACTTCTATGCCGACGGAACTCAGAAACCCATTACCATTACGCCGGTGCGCTGCGGTGCTGATCTGATGGGCTGGGAATCGCTCTACTACTATTATTACAACCCCGCAGAGATTGAGGGCAAGAGCGAAGCGGAGCGTGCCTTGTTCCTGAAGTCGTTGCCCAAGTTCAAACTGCTGGAGTGTGGCGATGCACTGGTTGGTCTTGACAAGGGCAATACGCCTGAAGCCCGCGTGGCCTACGCCAAGAAGAACTACACCAGCTGGCGCAACACCACCCGTCGCAGCCGCACCTACACGCTGGCCTACTTTGGCGACGGTGAACCTACGAAGGGAGCCACGGGCAGCTACGAGTTCCCTGCCGGCTATCGCATCGGTCTGATGTTCCGTGTAGACAGTGTGCCCGAGCATCCCACGCTTGTTTCGCAGACCAACTCTCCCGTGAAGAGCGCCGTGAACTTCTACGCCGACTCGCTGCTGAACAATGAGGCCAACCTCTATGCCAAGTGGTACTACGGCTGGAACAGCGCACTGCGCAAGACGATGGTCAACTATTTGGGTGAGAACAGGAGCCGTGCCGCCATCTTCAGTGCCAACGGCAAGGCATATATCGGCTTCGAGGATCTGGTCGACAAGGACTTCAACGATGTGGTGTTCGAGGTGAACGGCGGTGTGACGCTCTACGAGGACAGCATCAAGCTGGATGATTTGGTTTACACTTACGCCTTTGAAGACACTGAGATGGGTGACTTCGACCTGAACGACGTGGTCATCAAGGCCCAGCGTCAGGATGCTACCCATGTCAAGTTCAGTCTGGAGGCAACGGGTGCCCACGACGAGCTTTACATTAAGACGGAGGAAGACAAACTGCAGCTGCCCACCCTGACCAGTAAGGAAGTACACGCCCTGTTTGGCCTGAGCACAATCCAACAGTTTGTGAACACCGTGGAGAAGGAAGAGCATGTGGCTCCCGTCTCTGAGGTGGTGACCGTGCCTTCGACCTTCAGCTTTGCAAAGGAAGGTCGCTCCATCTATATCGAGAACAAGACCAAGGGCAACATTGTGAAACTGGCTGTGGCTGGTGAGGATCCTCACGGCATCATGCTTCCCTGGGACTGGAAGTATCCGCAGGAGAAAGTCTGCGTAAAGAATGCTTACTTAGAGTTCGGAAAGTGGGGTGCCAACCGCATTGATGCCACCGACTGGTACAAGTATCCTGAGGACGGATTGGTCTACACCAAATCGGTGTTCCAGCGTCATGAATAACATGAATGATTAAAACACGCTGTTTTCCCCCTTTGCTGACGAAGGTCAACAAAGGGGGAAACTTTTTGTTTTTGTCAAAATAATTCATAGAAAAAAGCGCTCTGCCAACAGGTACTTCTAGACGGAAGAAGGCGAAGAAAACGGCTCTTTCATGGTCAACTGCCCGACGTTTCGGAGGTAGCAGGCAGCTAAGCGCGTTTAAGTAAGCCTTAAGCGCGCTTAACCAAGGCTTAAACGCACTTAAGCTGAGACTCAATTGTGCTTTAACTAAGGCTCTTTTTCATCGAAACCAAGCCTCTGTTAGGGCATCAAACAGTTGTTTTCGGGGGACGAAAAAGCCTCTGAAACCTCAATCCACTGATTGCCAACCACTTACAAAACCACTCATAATTCGCTCATTTGCGACCGACTGACCGGTTGCTGGATTCCGAGCGAATCTCAGAAGGGTCATTGTAACGATTTTACATAAACTTCGTTTGTGATTTAAGTGCGTCTTCCGGCTCGATGGTTACGAGGCTTTCGTCACATTTGGTGCGGTCGAGCGCAAAGACATCGGCAAAGAAGTCGTAGACAGCCTGCCGCTTCGACGGGCCGAAGTCGTGGCGCTCCTGTGGCAGATGCACATTGCGAATCTGTGACTGGGCATCGTAGAAACCGTAGATGCGCTGCATGAACGGCAGCTCCACTTCGGGCACGCTGGCCGTCCAGTCACCACCGTCGCTCACGATGAGCAGCGGTCGCGGTGCAATGAGGCAGGCCAGTTCCGGCTCACAGGTGCCCCCACCGGCCAACTGCACGGGCATGCCGCTTTCGCAGGGGCAGCCGCCGTCGAAGTGGGATGCCACATGAACCACGGGTGCCGAGGCCATGATGCGGTCGTCGAGCAGGCTGAGCAACACCGTGTGGGTGCCGCCGCCGCTTCCACCGCACACACCGATGCGCTTCAGGTCTATGTCGGTACGCATAGAGAGCAACACTTCAAGCAGTTTCATGGAGCAGGCGGCCTGGAACACATGCGCCCTACTGGTAGCATGATTGCCCACCTCGGCAGCCGACTGTCCCCAACCGTAGAGGTCGAAGTCGGCACACACGGCTCCCATACGTGCCAGCGTGGCCAGCCGGGTCTGTTCGTCTTCACGGTGACGTCCGGGCTGCCAGTGGCCGTCGGGACTGATAATCAGTGCATGACTGCCCTTGGTCGTGGGCGCATAGATAGTGCCGTAGAGATGCTGACCCGGTGTCAGTTCCAGGCAAATGTTCTGGGTGGTATAGCCCTTGTGCTTCCTGACTTTGGAAAGCACCGGCTTCGCATCTTTCACGCATGAGTCCAGAAAAGCGTCGATGCCCAGCCGCTGTCTGACCTCGGTACGCAGTACCTCGCGCCTTTTCTCCCACTCCTCCCTATTATTATATAAGGTGGAAAGATGGTTCAGCATCTGCCGTCCCTCGTCCACATGACGCCTGGGATATTCGTAGGGGCTGATGCGGTAGAGACCGCCGTTGCGTGGCCACCAGTTCCAGTCAAAGTACTTGCAGATGTTGTCGAGTGTGGCTTCCAGCGAATAGGGCCTTACGCGGAAGTCAGCGTAAGGTAGGGTCAGTCCCGTGGTGTCCATGTCGAAGCGGAACTTCACTCCGAAGCGTTTTGCCACATCTTTCATCACGTCGCTCACCGGTCGGCGGTACTGCGTTTCATAGGTCTGGGCTTCTGCCCCTGGAATGCCTGCCAGCATCAGTAGCCAGAGGCAAAAAAATGTTATTTTCCTGTTCATACGGCTACAAAGGTACAAGGTTTTTGTTGCAATTAGATATTAAAATGTGTCGTTTAAACCATAGTTAAGAATTCTTTTGTTAATTTTCTTTTTATTTCACATGCATGGTCGTGGAGGCCTGTGATACAAAATGAAAAGCAGATGAGACATTCGGTGAAAAGGCTTATTATATTATATTGTACTTTCGCATGTTGAAATTTTAAAAACCATTTTTTTACTATCAACCTAATCAAAACAAATGATGAAACAACCAAGTCAACTACTCAAGCGTCTATCTGCGATGCTCATGATGTTGGTGCTGTTCAGTGTCGCCTCGTGGGCACAGAATGGCATTACCGTCAAGGGTAAAGTAACCGACGCCAGTGGAGAGGCCCTCATGGGTGCCTCTGTGGTCGTGAAGGGTAATTCGTCGTTGGGAACGATAAGTGACCTTGACGGTAACTTCACGCTGAAAGTTCCATCAGAGCAGACGACCATCGTCATCAGCTATGTTGGAATGAATTCAAAGGAGTTGAAGGTGGGCAAACAGCGCTCCTTCAATGTGACCTTGACCGACAACACCGAATTGTCGGAAGTTATTATCGTTGGCTACGGCCAGCAGAAGAAAGCCTCGGTGGTGGGCGCCATTACCCAGACCACGGGCGAAGTGCTGGAACGTTCCGCCGGTATACACGACATCGGAGCTGCCCTGACAGGTAACCTGCCCGGCGTGGTGACGATGGCCTCCAGCGGTCTGCCTGGTGAGGAAGAGCCGAAGATCATCATCCGTGGTGCATCGTCGTGGAACAACAGCAACCCGCTGGTGCTGGTCGACGGTATCGAACGCCCCATGTCGAGCGTCGACATCCAGTCGGTGGCCACCATCTCCGTGCTGAAGGATGCTTCCGCTACAGCCGTCTACGGTGTGAAGGGTGCCAACGGTGTCATCCTGATTACCACCAAACGTGGTCAGGAGGGCAAGGCTCAGATTCAGGTTTCGGGTAATGCCATCCTGAAGATGCCTTCCATGCTGCCTGACAAGTGCGACTCTTACGACGCCATGATGTATCGCAACATGGCCATCGAGCACGAGCTGAACCTCCATCCCGAGAGCTTTGCCGACATGAAGCCGCAGTCGTTCATCAACAACTACCGCTACCGCGATGCCGGTGCAAAGGACGAGTATGGCAACCTGCTCACCGAGCGCTATCCCAACGTGGACTGGCAGCGTTACTTGTTTGAGGACTACACCATGTCTTACAGTGCCAACATGAACGTCAGCGGCGGTACCAAGTTTGTGAAGTACTTCGCAGGTGTCGACTTCGTTTCTGAGGGTGACCTGTACAAAGAATTCGACAACGGCCGAAACTACACAGCTGGCTATGGCTACAACCGCGTGAGCGTTCGCTCGAACCTGGACTTCAACATCACCAAGTCAACGGTGCTGAAAGTGAACATCGCCGGTATGAACGGCAAGTCGAAAGGTCCCTGGAACCAGCCCGACTGGAGCACATGGCAGGAGTCACAGCGCTGGAATGGTGTGTACAACATCAGCTCCGACGTGTTCATGCCGCAGTACAGTGATGGTTCGTGGGGCTTCCTGCCTGGATCTACCAACGTGGACAACGGTGCATTGAGTCTGGCCACTGGTGGTCAGCAATTCGTCACCACAACCCGCATCACCACTGACTTTGTGCTGGAGCAGAACCTTGACTTCATCACCAAGGGTCTGAACTTCCGTGGCATGATTGCCTGGGACAACACCTTCCGCGAGGATCAGCGTGGTATCAACGACCTCTATAATAATCCGCAGGTCAAGTGGATCAACCCTGAGACCGGTGCTGCTGTCTACAAGCAACCATACGAAGACTATGACCGCTTTGACTACGTGCAGGGTTTGAAATGGAGTGTCGCTGACGGTGCTGTGAACAACGAACTTACCCAGCGCAACCTGAACTATCAGCTGCAGTTGAACTGGGCTCGCCAGTTCGGCAAGCATGATGTATCCGCCATGGGCGTGTTTGCCCGTCAGGAATATGCACAAGGCCGGGGCCTTCCCTTCTATCGTGAGGACTGGGTGTTCCGTGCCACCTATAATTATGCTGGCAGATACTTCCTGGAGTACAACGGTGCCTACAACGGCTCTGAGAAATTCTCGGAAGACAACCGCTTCGCCTTCTTCCATTCAGGTGCTATTGGCTGGATGGTCAGCGAGGAACCCTTTATGCGCTACCTGCGTGAGCATCACATCATCGACATGCTGAAGATTCGTGCCAGCTACGGTGAAATCGGTGACGACAACGTCCAGGGTTCACGTTTCCTCTATCGTACAGACTGGAGCTACAGTGGAGCTTCATCCATGGACGTCAATCTGGGTAATTCTCCAT
Organism: uncultured Prevotella sp.; assembly: GCA_947304695.1. The sequence goes on along the minus strand of CAMZBS010000020.1, from coordinate 13,181 downwards.
ACACATGGTATAGAGAAGGTACTGTAGGCAACCCCAATGTGCATTGGGAGACGGTGAAGAAGTTCAACCTCGGTATTGACTACAGCGTGCTTGGCGGTCTGTTGGCCGGTGCCGTGGAAATCTTCAAGGACAAGCGTAACGACATTCTCGTAAGCGGCGGACAGCGTGCCACACCGACCTACTTCGGACAGACTGCAGCCACAGCCAACCTCGGTAAAGCAGAGACCAACGGTTTTGAAATCGAACTTCGCTTCAACAAGGTATTTGCCAACAAGATGCGCTTATGGGCCAACCTGAGCATGACCCATGCAAAGAATGAGATTATTGTGAAGGACGACGCTCCGCTGCTGCCCGCCTACCGCAAGGAGGCCGGTTATGCCATCGGTCAGGAACATGCTTTCATCGACAAGGGCATGATGCAGACCTACGACGATCTCTATGGCTCTCCGAAGTTCGACTCGAAGGACAACCTGAAGTTGCCGGGTGACTATTACATCGTAGACTTCAACGGTGATGGTCTCATCGACAATGTGAACGACTACGTACCTTACGGCTTCTCCAGTACGCCTCAGAACACCTATAACGCCACAATTGGCTTCGAGTACAAGGGCTTCTCTTGCTTTGCTCAGTTCTACGGTGTGACCAACGTGACCCGTGACGTGACGATGGTCAGCCTGGAGGATGTCATGGTGGCCAATGTCTACAAGCAGGGCACCTGGTGGAGCGAGAACCACACGGGAGCCGATGTCGTCACCCCGCGCTACAATGTGAAGATGGACGAAGGCGTCTATCACGGCACACAGTACAAGTGCGACGGCAGCTACATCCGTCTGAAGAATGTGGAGGTGGCCTACACCTTTACACAACCCTGGGTTCAGAAGTGTGGCATGAGGGATCTCAAGGTCTTCGTCAACGGCAACAACCTCTGGCTGTGGACCCGCATGCCTGACGACCGTGAGTCAAACTTCAGTGATACGGGTAATGCACGAAATGGTGCTTATCCTACCATGAAACGTATTAACTTCGGTATCAAAGTCAACCTTTAAATTATTGAAGAAAGATGAAAATGCATTTATATAAATATATGGTGATGGGTGCTGCAGCCTTGTCTCTCTCGTTGGGGACAGTATCCTGCACAGATTACCTTGATAAGGAACCCGACTCAAATGTGGGGGAAGGCGAAGCCTTTAAGAACTTCACCAACTTCCAGGGATTTATCGAGCAAATATACAACTGCATACCCAACAAAGAGTCCTGCTACTGGTGTACTACTTTCAACTGGGGCGAGGACGAGATCATGAATACGGGCATGGGCGACACCCATGTCACAGCTCATTTCGACCTGGGCGACTACCGTTGGTGGTACAACACTGAAGACAAGGGCGGCGTACAGTCCTTCCTGCACGGCAACACCGAGCATGTAGACATTGCCCGTGGATTTGACCCGGCTTCAACAGACAAATACTACCACTCTTTGGAGCATGCATGGTATTGCATCCGCAAGTGTAACCTCGGCCTGGAAAATATGGACAAGGCCGTTGACATGACCACTGAGGAGAAGAAGTTCATTCAGGGACAGCTTTACTTCTTCCGTGCCTGGTGGCACCATCAGCTCATCGAGTGGTACGGAGGCATGCCTTACATCGACACTGTGCTGCCTGCCGACGAGGTGCTCACACTGCCGCGTCTCTCGTTTAGCGAGTGTGCTGCAAAATGTGCTGCTGACTATCGCAAGGCTGCCGACCTGCTGCCCAACGACTGGGACAACACTAACATTGGCCGCAAGACAGCCGGTAAGAACGACATTCGCATCACGAAGGTCTGCGCACTCGGCTACTTAGGCAAGGTGCTCCTCTGGGCTGCTTCACCGCTGAACATAGTGGGTGCTGAGACGGGTGCATTAGCCAATGGCGACACCTACAAGTATGATGCCGCAAAAGCCAAGGAGGCTGCCGACGCACTGGGCGAGGCTATTGCCAACATTGAAAGTGGAAAGACGCCTTACGGTCTGTGCGACTACATCTATGCTGAAGACGATGCCGAGCACCGGCCTAACTATGGTATTTACGACCACGTTGCAGGCAAGAACTCAAAGAACAACTATTCTGAGATTTTCCACATTTCAGGTCAAAGCTGGAAAGGTCCTGGCAGCATCGAGGCTGTCATGCGCGGTCCGCTCACCCCGCAGAACGGCTCTAACTGGAACTTTACCAAACTGTGGGGTCCGAAGGTGAACAACCTTGTGGAGCACGATGCCGTCATCCACATGCCTTCAGCCAACTATGTGAACTATGCTTACGGCATGGCCAACGGCGAGCCCATCCTGCTGGCCGACGGTTCGCTGAACCCCAATTCGGGCTTCGATGCCAAGCATCCCTATCAGAACCGCGACCCGCGCTTCTATCACGACATCATTTTCGACGGCTTCCAGTTCCTGAACACCAAGCCTTCAGGCGATGATGCCGCAAGTGCCATTTACCAGTACATGGAAATGTTCACGGGTGGTAACATGGTGCCTACAGGCGTTCCTGCACGCAATGCCGACGGTAGCCGCACAGGTTACTTCTGCCAGAAGCTGGTGCCCCACCAGTGCAACAAGTTCGACGGTCTGTACAATTATGGAGCGGCGCTGTCCTGCTATCTGCCTTACATGCGTGTGGCCGACATCTATTTGCTCTATGCTGAGGCCGGTGCCGCTGCCCAGGGCGCAAGCTTCAAGTCCAATTGCCAGCGCACGGCTGAGGATGCCGTCAACGTGCTTCGCGACCGCGTGGGTGCCGGACATGTGGCAGCCCGCTTCGCAGCCGACCAGCGTCTGTTCATCGATGAGGTGCGCCGTGAGCGTGCCTGCGAGCTGGCCTTCGAGGGCTTCCGCTGGCAGGACCTGCAGCGCTGGCTGCTGCTTACCGAGTATCCTTACAACGTGAAGACACGTCAGGAGTTCAAGCGCGTAGATTCCAACTATGATTACACTACGCTGGATCCCCGCGACGCTGAGCTTACCGGCTTCGACCCGACCATCAAGGGACAGACCATCATCGTGGAACGTCAGCTTGGCGTGCGTCACTACCTGCTGCCGCTGAAGGAAGCTGAAGTCAATCTGTATCCTGAGTACAAGCAGAATCCCGGTTGGTAATTCTTTTAAAATTCAAAAATTAAAAGATTAAAAAATAAAGATTTATGAAACATAATAAATTTATCGTGCTATCAGCTCTCTTGGCAACGGCTGTCGTCATGCCTGCCACGGCGCAGATTGATGCCGACTCGGATTCTGCGCTCGTCAACGTGGCGTTCCGGAAGGTGGCCAAGCAAGATGTCCTGGGTGGCGTTTCAAGCCTGAACTACAGGGAACTGATGGACAAGAACTACAATACCTACAGCCTTGACAACATGCAGGGCTATGTGGCCGGCTTCAACGGTGCAGGCATGTGGGGTTATACTGACCAGCTCGTGCTGATCGACGGTGTACCCCGTGAGGCCAACAACGTGTTGCCGTCTGAGATCGAGGACATTACCTTCCTGAAAGGTGCACAGGCAGTAGTGCTCTATGGCAGCCGTGCTGCCAAGGGCGTGGTGCTCATCACCACCAAGCGCGGTCAGGTGAACGATGGCCTGAGCGTGAAGGTCAATGCTAACACGGGTTGGAACGTTGCCAAGTCATTCCCCGAGTACCTCGGCTCAGCTGAGTACATGACTCTTTACAACGAGGCACGTGTCAACGACGGACTCGCTCCTGCCTATACCACTGACCAGATTTACAACTACGCCAGTGGTGCCAATCCTTACCGCTATCCCAACGTGGACATGTATTCTTCCGACTATGTGAGGAAAATCAACAACCGTTCGGATGCTACAGTCGAGATTGAAGGCGGCAACGAGCGCGCACGGTTCTACTCCAACCTGAGCTACTACCGTGTGGGCGATTTCCTGAACTTCGGTGAGGCCAAGAACAACTATACCGACCGTTTCAACGTGCGCGGTAATGTCGACATGACCATCAACAAGTTCATCAAGGCTTTCGTCAATGCCAATGCTACTTATTACAATCAGCATTCAGCCGTGTCGACACAGGATGGCGACTATTGGGCAAATGCAGCCAAGTGGCGCCCCAACCGCGTCAGCCCGCTGATTCCCACGTCTTATCTGGATCCCAACGCCACGCAGCCACAGAAGGTACTGTCGTCGTCGAACAACATCATCGACGGTATGTTCCTCGGTGCAGGTGCAACCAGCAGTGACTGGAGCAACATCATTGCCGACTATTACGCTGCCGGTAAGAGCACATGGACCAGCCGTCAGTTCCAGTTCGATGCCGGTGTCAATGTTGACCTTGGATCGATACTGCAGGGCTTGAGTTTCAACGCAATGATTGCCGTCGACTATGCTACGACCTACTCCACCGCTTATAATAATAAGTATGCCACCTACGAACCGGCATGGAGCAACTACAACGGTCCCGACTACATCGTAGCCCTTGACAACCACGACAAGGTGGACAAGAAAACTGGTGAGCAGGAGGTGAGCGGTTCGTCTGACAACCAGACCATTGCCTTCAATGCACATTTTGACTACAACCGTACTTTTGCCGACATTCACAACGTGAGTGCCATGGTTATCGTCAACGGTTATCAGCAGTCGAAATCGGAACAGTATCACAAGATCAGCAATGCCAACCTTGGCGTGCAGCTGTCTTACAACCTGGCCCACAAGTACTATGCTGACATTGCCTTGGCAGCTCCCTGGTCAGCCCGTCTTCCTGAAGGCGACCGTGCAGGCTTCTCGCCCTCGTTCACGCTGGGCTGGAACATTGCCAAGGAGAGCTTCATGGAGAATAGCCCGTTCGACAACCTGACACTGAGTGCCAGCTACAGCAATCTGAAGACTGACCTGGGCATTGATGACTATTACATGTACCTTGGTTCGTACAAGACTGGTGGCTGGTGGGACTGGAACGGTCTGACAGGTCACTCCGGTGTCCAGTCGAAGCGTGGTGCCAATCCCGACCTGGCTTACATCAAGCGTCAGGAATTCTCGGCCTCACTGCATGGCGAACTGCTACAGCGTTCGCTGAGCTTCGATGCTTCGTTCTTTACCAGCTCGCTCAAGGGCGGTGTGATCTCTTCTGAGAATCAGGCTCCGAGCTACTTCCAGTCATGGCATGTGACGAACGACGACGGCACAGCAGGCAGTAGCTTCTACTCCTACCTGAACTATAATGAAGACCGTCGCACGGGCTTCGACTTTGCAGTGAAGTACAAGAAGAACTTCGGTGAGTTTGGCTTCGAGGGCGGTGCCAACCTGACTTATTACACCACAAAGGCCACCAAGCGTGACGATACGGCTTACGCAGACCTTTATCAGCACCGTCAGGGCAAGGCAATGGATGCACTTTGGGGCTATGAGTGTCTGGGCTTCTTCACTGACAACGACTTCGTGTACGATGCAGCAGGCAATATCACTGGCTATGCTGCTGGCGTTCCCGAACAGAAACTCGGTAGCACCGTACGTCCTGGTGACCTGAAGTACAAGGATCAGAACAGTGACGGCGTGATCGACGAGAAGGACCAGGTAGACCTGGGTAAGGGCGGCTGGTACGGCGCACCCACGACCCTTGGCATCAACCTCACCTTCAAGTACAAGAACTTCTCGCTGTTCGTACTGGGTGTGGGCGGCTTTGGCGGACATGCCTTCAAGAGCAACAGCTACTGGTGGATTGCCGGTGACAGCAAGTACTCATCGGTGGTTCGCGACCGTTGGACGCCTGCTACGGCCAACACGGCCAGCTATCCCCGTCTGACCACTTACAGCGGTAGCAACAACAACACCAACTCTGACTTCTGGATTTATTCCACTTCGCGTTTCGACCTGGCTAAGGTTCAGCTGACCTACGACTTCCCGAAGAACATTATCGGCGAGGGAATTGTCAAGGGACTTTCAGTCTATGCCAGCGGCAACAGCCTGCTGACCATCGCCAAGGAGCGCGAGTTGCTGGAAATGAACGTGGGCGAGGCTCCTCAGGCCCGTTTCTACAACCTTGGTGTGAAAGTAACGTTCTAATCAAGCATTTGAAAACAGAAAATTGAAAATTATGAATACCAAGATGATTAAGCATACGTTCATCGCCAGTTTTGTCGGTTGTGCTATTGGTACAACCCTGACCTCCTGCGATGACCTTTTTGAGCCGGCACTGGATAACAACCACGACATCACGGAGATGTATTCAGACCCGACGTTTGCCCGTGGCATCATGGACAACGCCTACGTTCTGCTTCCCTATCAGGAGAGTTCCGTGTCGGACGTGGCAACAGATGATGCCGTGTCAAACGACAATGACAATAGCTACCGGAAAATGGCAACGGGCAGCTGGTCGTCCAGTAATAACCCCGTCAGCCAGTGGGATGGCCGCTATCATGCCATTCAGTACCTGAACATCTTCCTGGAGAATGCCGACAAGGTGCAGTGGGATTATTCTTCAGTTGCTCTTAACGAGATGCACAAGGACAACTACAAGGGCAATGCCTACGCCCTGCGTGCCATCCAGTTGTTCTACCTGCTGCGTGCTCACTGCGGTCTGGTCGACGGTACCCTCGTAGGTGTGCCCATCCACACAAGTTCTGAAGACGGTGGCTCCGACTTCAATAGGCCCCGTGATGGCTTTAAGGAGTGCATCGACCAGATTATGGCCGACTTGGACGAGGCTCTGAAGTACCTGCCCAAGCAGTACGGTGAAGTGAAGGAAGACAACATTCCTGCCAAGTACAAGGACCTGAAAGGAACGGAAGACGACTACAGCCGTGCCTTCGGTAAGCTGCAGCGTGGTAAGATTGACGGCCGCATGATTGCCGCCATCAAGGCTCAGGTGGCCCTCTTCGCTGCTTCGCCTGCCTACCAGTCAGCCAACGCTATGAGTTGGGAAGATGCAGCCAAATATGCAGCAGCCAGCCTCGACAATGTGGGCGGTATTGCAGGCATGGATCCCAACGGTTGGGTTTGGTTCAATGATGTTGCCATGATTGAAGGCTTCAAGTTTGATAACCCCGACCCCGCTGAAATCTGCTGGCGTGGCAACGTGGGCGATGCTGCAAGCTTAGAGGAAGACAACTATCCTCCTTCACTGCAGGGCAAGGGCCGCATCAACCCCACACAGAACCTGGTCGATGCCTTCCCCATGGCCAATGGCTATCCAATCACTGATGCAGCCTCTGGCTATGATCCTGCCGATCCCTATGCGAACCGTGACCCACGCTTGAAGGCTTACGTTGTGGTCAATGGCGATGCCATCGGTGCCGAAAACAAAATCATCAATACGGCTGCCGACAACACGGAAACAACCGACGGTCTCAACAGAGAGAACGGACTGTCCACCCGTACAGGCTTCTACGTTCGCAAGTTGCTCCGTAACGACCTCAACCTGTCTTTGAGCAACCACGCCAAGCGTCACTTCGGTGCCCGCATCCGCTACACCGAGATTTTCCTTGACTATGCCGAGGCTGCCAACGAGGCTCAGGGTCCCACAGCCAATGTGGGCGGTGCCACCTATTCGGCCTACGATGTCATCAAGGCACTCCACAACCGTGCCGGTGTGGGCAATGACTACTTGGAGAGCATCAAGAACGACAAGGACAAGATGCGTGAGCTCATCCGCAACGAGCGCCGTCTGGAACTCTGCTTCGAGAACCACCGTTTCTGGGATCTGCGCCGCTGGCAGGAGCCTCTTGACATAACCGCCAAGGGTGTCAGCATCACGACCGACAAGACTACGGGTGCCCTCGTTCACAGCTACATCGACGTTGAGGACCGCAAATATGACAACACGTACATGGACTATTGTCCTATTCCCAACGGTGAACTCCGTAAGTGGACCAATTTGCGCCAGAACGACGGTTGGAAATAAAAATGCACTGTAACATAATAAAAGAACAAGACGATTATGAAAAGTAACATATTGAAATTCATCTGTGGTGTTGGAGTGGTCTGCTGCTTCTGGGCGTGCAAGAACGGAGACAACGACTTCCCTGACTACGAAGGCGGTACTACGGTCTATTTCGCTCATCAATATCCGGTACGCACCATTGTGCTGGGCGACGATGAGTACGACACCACGCTCGACAAGCAACACAAGTGCGAGATCAAGGCTACCTTCGGTGGCTCCTATAATGGCTCGAACGGTACAGTTAGCGTAGCTGTCGACGAGACCCTCGTCAACAACCTGTATTTTGCCGACGGCGTGACGCCTGTCAAGGCCATGCCAACCGCTTATTATAGCCTCTCGACGACTGACCTGGCATTCAAGAGCACGTTTTACGGAACGACCGAAGTGTCTCTGACCGACGCATTCTTCGCCGATCCCGATGCCATAAAGAATACCTACGTCATTCCTCTGGTCATGACAAATCAGAGCGGGTTCGACCATATTCTCACTGGCAAGCCCATTGGCGACACGCCGGGTTCGCGCTGCAATCCTGCTGCCTGGGACGTTCAGCCCATGGACTATGTGCTCTACTGCGTGAAGTACCAGAACAAGTACTCAGGCTGGTGGCTGACTAACCACACCATGTCAACCGACAGCATTGAGAAGGCCAAGCAGGTGCAAATCACGACCCAGACACTCAACAGCTCTGTCTACACTGTGGAGTATCAGGACGGCGGCACCATCTACAAGGCCGACCTGCTCCTCACGTTCAATGGCGACAACTGCACCATTTCGTCTCTGACCCCTGGTGTGACGGCTACAGGTAATGGTGTTTTCGGTGACAACACCGAGAAGAAGGCCTGGGGCAACAAGGACCGCGATGGTATGGAGCTGCACTACACTGTTACCTTCGATGCCACCCACCAGTGGACCACCGACGAAAAGCTCGTCTGGATGCGCAGTGGCGTGGTCTTCGAAGAGTTCGCTCCTGTTTATATCTAATGCAAAAAACTGGAAACAATGAAAAAGCAATATGTCATATTAGCACTTGTGGCCGCCATGGCGGCCTCATGTGCCGACGAATTCGACCAGAACTTCGAGGTTGGACGTCCGTCAAATCTCGAGCAATATGCCTATCTGAGTGAATACAAGCCTCTGAAGGAATATGTCGACTTTGCTGCAAATCCCAACTTCAAGCTGGGCCTTGGCGTCGATGCTGCCGACTATGTGAAGCAGGGCGTCCCCTATGTGGTGGCCAACACCAACTTCAACGAGGTGGTGGCAGGCAATGCCATGAAGATGGGTTCATGTGTGGACAACAACGGCAACATGACTTTTGGCGACGTCAACGAGTTTGCCAAGGCTGCCAAGGCTGCCAACATGAACATCTATGGTCACACCCTGGCCTGGCATGAGCAGCAGCCGGTGAAGTGGCTCAACACCCTGATTGCCGACCGCCCCGATCCCGACTACACGGGTGAACCCGTCGCAGTGGTCATCAAGGACAAGCGTCGTTGCATTCGCGTGAACTCCGACGACATGAAAGAAGCAGCCTGGGACACCCAGTTCTGGCTATACTTCCCCGATGATCCCATTCCCTCGGGAGCTTCCTACGAATTCTCAATCGATCTGCTGGCCAACAAGGCTGCTACCGCCGGTTCGCAGACCCATAAGGATCCAGGTGGATACATTCACTGGTCGGGCGTGGGCACACTCCCCTTCACCGAGGAGTGGACAACCTTCACTTCTTCCGGTACGTTCATGAGCGAAAGCACTGACGGCTATTCCATCGCCTTCAACCTCAACGACTTCGCAGAGGCCAACATCTATTACTTCGACAACATCAGCCTGAAAATCAATGGCAAGGAAGTAATCAAGAACGGTGACTGCGAAGGCAGCGATGTCAGCAGCTTCCGCACCAAGGAGATGCGCGGTGCTACCGTGGAATCTACCATTGTCGACGAGACGGAGGTCACCCGTTACGAGCAGCAGGCTGCCACCAAGGAGGTCGATGTGCCACGCAACTGTATCCTTGTCGAATCTGGTGACTTGGTAGAAGCCGCTTGGGACACGCAGTTCTGGCTCTACTTCCCCGATGACCCCATTGCCGAAGGTGACATGTATGAGTTCTCAGCTGACGTCATGGCACAGTTCAAGGCTTCATCGGGTACGCAGACGCACGTTGAACCAGGTGCTTACATTCACTGGGCAGGTGTGGGTACTGTACCTTTCGAAACAGAATGGACAACCTTCACGTCTTCTGGTACGTTCACGTCCGAGTGTAATGGAGGTATTTCCATCGCCTTCAACCTGAACGACTTTGCCGGTGCCAACAAGTACTACTTCGACAACATCAGCTTGAAGATCAATGGCAAGGAGGTAATTCAGAACGGTGACTGCGAAGACCCGACCAACACGGCCAGCTTCCGTACCAAGGAGCAACGCGGCCAAACGGTTCCCTCGCGCATTGTAGACCACTATACCACAACTGTCAGCATGCAGCCCACCATTCCGCTTGAGCCGGAGGAGAAGCGCGACACGCTGATCATGGCCATGGAACAGTGGATCAAAGGCATCCTGGATGCTTGCCGCACCGATGATGGCGAACTCATGGTGACTGCATGGGATGCTGTCAACGAACCACTGGCCGGTGCCGACCTCAATGGTGACGGACTCTTCGACCTGCAGCATGCTCCCGAAGCTGGCGATGAAACCAAGTTCTATTGGCAGGACTACCTCGGCGACACGCTCTATGTGCGTGAGGTTGTGAGACTGGCCCGCCAGTATGGCGGTGGCGACTCCATCAAGCTGTTTGTCAACGACTACAACCTGGAGTACGACTGGGATGCCAGCGGCAACAAGAAGCTGGAGAACCTCATCAAGTGGATTGCCATTTGGGAGGCCGACGGCAAGACAAAGCTCGACGGCATTGGCACTCAGATGCACATCTCCTGCTATGCTGATCCCACAGAGCAAGACAAACGTAAGCAACTCATCGAGAACTCGTTCCGTATGCTGGCTGCCACGGGCAAGCTCATCCGCATCTCTGAGCTCGACATGGGTATGATTGACGAAGATGGCAACGACGTGCTGACACCCGACATGACTGAGGAGCAGCACCATGCCATGGCCGACCTCTACACGTTCGTCATCCAGAAGTACCTTGAGATTATTCCTGCAGCCCAGCAGTGGGGCATCTGCCAGTGGTGTGCTACCGACAGCCCCGCCAAGAGCGCATGGCGTCCCAACCAGCCCACTGGTCTCTGGGATGAGGACTACTATCGCAAGCATACCTATGCCGGCTTTGCCAATGGCTTCTCTGCTAAGTAATAAGATGTAGATTACTACAATTATTCGAAAGCATTTATCTACGCGTCACGCCCGGATTCCAAAAAGGATTCCGGGCGTGATACATTATGTTGGTAAGACGTTGAAGCTATCAGAGTCTGCTCCAACCATCGACCTTTTCTGCTACAGACAATCTCTCAACGTTTCGATATCATTATCAGTAGTGGCCCAACTGGTAACAAAGCGGCAAATCATGTGCGTTTCGTCGTAAGGTCCCCAATGGGTGAACTGCACCAGTTTCTCCAGTCGTGCTACTTCAGCATTGGGCAGGATCACAAACTGCTGGTTGGTGGGCGAGTCGATGTAGAACGAATAGCCTTTCTGCTGCAGCAACGATTTCAGCTTACAGGCCATGTCAATGGCATGACGGGAAATGCTGAGATAGAGACCGTCGGTAAACAAGGCATCAAACTGAACTCCAACAAGCCGTCCCTTGGCCAATAGGGCACCATGCTGCTTCACAATGCTTACAAACTGTCGCGGTGCTCCATGGCGGGGAAACACCACGGCCTCACCACACAGCGCACCCACCTTGGTTCCACCAATATAGAAGGCGTCGCACTGGCTGGCCAGAAAAGGAAGCGTAACCGTAGAGGAAGCGGCCAGTCCGTAGCCTAAACGGGCACCGTCTACAAAGAATTTCAGGTCGTGTTCGCGGCATACCTGGGCTATGGCTTCAATCTCCCCGACCTCATAGAGCGTTCCCAGTTCGGTGGGGAAAGAGATGTAGACCATGCCGGGCTGCGCCACATGGTCACGGCTGTCGTCAGCTTCAAACTCACACATGAACTGTCGCAGGTCTTCAGCATCGAGCTTGCCGGAGCAGGAAGGCAGGGTAATGACCTTATGGCCGCTGCGCTCAATGGCTCCAGACTCATGCACACCAATGTGACCTGTAGCACAGCAGACCACGCCTTCGTAGGAACGCAGCATGCCGTCAATCACGGTGGTATTGGTCTGCGTGCCGCCCACCAGCAGGAAGACATCAGCTTCCGGGTCTTGACAGGCTTCGCGTATCTTCTCCTTGGCACGTTCCGAGTAGCAGTCGTAGCCATAGGTCAGCGTCTGCTCAGCATTGGTGTCAACCAAATGGCTGAGCACCAGCGGATGGGCACCGTTGTTATAGTCGCATTCAAAGGAAATCATAATGCCTCAAGCATTCGTTTCAGCACTACCGAACAGCTTATCTCGCGGTTGGCAGCCTCAGGAATAACGAGTGAGTTGGGCGACTCGATGACATCGTCGGTCACGATGAGGTTGCGGCGCACGGGCAGACAGTGCATGAACTTGCCGTTGTTAGTCCACGACATGTGCTCCGTGTCGACCGTCCATGAGCGGTCTTCACAGGTAATCTTGCCGTAGTCCTGCAGACAAGTCACACCAGGGTTCGACCAGTTCTTGGCATAGATGAAATCGGCTCCCTCAAAAGCCTTCTTCTGGTCGTACTCCACACGGGCGTTGCCCACGAACTGTGGATCAAGCTCATAGCCCTTGGGATGGGTGATGACCAGGTCTACGTCGGGTGCAGCGTTCATCCACTGCGCAAACGAATTGGGAACGGCCTGTGGCAAAGCACGGCAATGAGGAGCCCAGGTCAGCACCACCTTGGGACGCTCCACGGTCTTGTGCTCCTCAATGGTGATCAAATCGGCAAACGCCTGTAGCGGATGTACGGTGGCCGTTTCCATGGCAAAGACCGGACGTCCGCTGTACTTGATGAACTGGTTCAGCACCGTCTCGGCGTAGTCATACTCGCGGTCGGTGAGTCCTGCAAAAGAGCGCACGCCGATGATGTCGCAATAGCAACCCATCACGGGAATGGCCTCGAGCAGATGCTCACTCTTGTCGCCGTCCATGATCACGCCGCGTTCGGTCTCCAGTTTCCAGGCACCCTGGTTCACATCGAGCACGATGACGTTCA
>CAMZBS010000019.1 GCA_947304695.1 uncultured Prevotella sp. | reverse complement strand
CAACAGCATACCAGTTGGCACCCAGGAATTCGCAAATCATGTTGTAACCTTCCTCTGAGAAAAGCGCCACAACGTTCATGCAACCATGGAAGGTCAGGAACAGAATGAGCGCAATACCCGTAACGGACATCACAACTTTTCTACCAATTGATGAATTGATTAACCACATAAGTTGTTGAAATTAAATGAATTATAAAAAGTTTTTTTAGATTTATTCTTGCTAGCAAAGGCCCTCACGGCTTCTGGATAAATACTTAATATTAAGTACGCACACGCGCATTTAGGCTACAAAAGTAATAAAAACAAATGAAACCGCAAACGTTTACGGCAAAAATCTGACTATTTCCAAAACTTTTTGTAATTTTGCGGCATTAAAACATTCTTCGAGAAGACATGATAATGACTTATGACGTGCTGGTCATCGGAGCAGGCCATGCCGGTTGCGAGGCTGCTTGTGCCTCGGCCCGACTGGGTGCTAAGACTTGTCTGGTGACCATGGACATGAACAAGATTGCACAGATGTCGTGCAATCCTGCCGTAGGCGGCATTGCCAAAGGACAGATTGTAAGAGAGATTGACGCCCTGGGCGGACAGATGGGACTGGTGACCGATGCCACCGCCATACAGTTCCGCATGCTCAATGTGGGTAAGGGACCTGCCGTATGGAGTCCCAGGGCACAGTGCGACCGAGGTAAGTTCATCTGGCAGTGGCGCCACCATCTCGACGAAACACCCAATCTTGACATCTGGCAGGACCAGGCCGAAGAGCTGTTGGTAGAATCCACAGACAAGGGTACCGTGGTCGCTGGCGTGCGTACCATCTGGGGCTGCGAACTGCATGCCCGGTGCGTGGTCATCACGGCAGGTACCTTCCTCAACGGACTCATGCACATAGGCCGTCGCATGGTGAAGGGCGGTCGCATTGCCGAGCCTGCAGCCGAACACCTGACTGAAAGCATCAGCCGTCATGGCATCCGTACCGACCGCATGAAGACGGGCACCCCAGTACGCCTCGACAAGCGAAGCATAGACTTCAGTCAGCTGACCCGTCAGGACGGCGACAACCGCCCTTACGGCTTCTCTTATTTCAACCCCGCACGGACTGGTGCAACATCGTCGCATCCCTCGACCCTACCCCAACTGCCCTGCTGGGAATGCTACACCAACCCCAAGGTACACGAGACGCTGCGCTCAGGACTGGCCGACTCACCGCTCTACAACGGTCAGATTCAGTCCATCGGCCCGCGCTATTGTCCTTCGATCGAGACGAAGCTCGTGACCTTCCCCGACCGCAACCAACACCTGTTGTTCCTGGAACCAGAAGGTTCAGAGACCAACGAGATGTATCTGAACGGCTTCTCGTCGTCGCTGCCCATGGATGTTCAAATTGCAGCGCTTCACCACATTCCCGGATTGGAGAATGCCCGCGTTTACCGCCCGGGCTACGCTATCGAATATGATTTCTTCGACCCGACCCAGTTGCGTCATACGCTGGAGTCAAAACTGGTAGACGGTCTGTTCATGGCCGGACAGGTGAACGGCACCACCGGTTATGAAGAAGCCGCCGGACAGGGTCTCATTGCCGGTATCAACGCTGCCATAAAAGCAGGTTCCGCAGGAAGTGACACTGCAGAAGGAACCCAATCGTTCACCCTGGCCCGTGACGAAGCCTACATCGGCGTTCTCATCGATGACCTGGTGACAAAGGGTGTGGACGAACCCTACCGCATGTTCACCTCGCGTGCGGAATACCGCATCCTACTACGCCAGGATGATGCCGACGCACGTCTCACGGAGCGTGCCTACCACTTAGGACTGGCTTCAACAGCCCGCTTCGAACACTGGATGAAGAAGAAACAGCACATCGAAGAAATCGAGGATTTTTGCAAATCATTCCCGATTAAACCGAAAGAAATCAACGAACAACTTTCAGCCCTTGGCACTACCCCACTCCAGTTCGGCGTGAAGTTAGCGGAACTCATTGCCCGACCACAACTGAACTTCAGCAACCTACAGGAAATCATTCCCGAACTGAAAGAGCGGATTCAACGCATTGACGACCGCCAGGAAGAAACGGTTGAAGCGGCAGAGATAAGAATGAAATATCGCGGATACATCGAACGTGAACGTCAGGTGGCAGAAAAAATGCATCGACTGGAAAACATCCGCATTCCGCAGTCATACAACTACGCCAACATTCAGAGCCTTTCTACCGAAGCACGGCAGAAGCTCATGGCCATACAACCCACATCGCTGGCACAGGCCAGCCGTATTCCTGGTGTCAGTCCCAGCGACATCAACGTACTCCTTGTTCTCATGGGGCGCTGAAAACGCCCCGACAACTGAGGCTCCATTGCACGACAACTGAGCCTCAGTTTGACAACAACGGAGGCTCAGTTGCATGACAGGTGAGGCTCAGTTGCAGAGCAAGAAAGAAGAAGCAAGACAACAAGTGCTCGTTCCACGTGAAACAATTTTAATGTATAACACT
The DNA here is from genome assembly GCA_947304695.1 of uncultured Prevotella sp. The sequence goes on along the minus strand of CAMZBS010000019.1, from coordinate 26,267 downwards.
TATAACTATCTGAAAATGAACAACAAAACTCTTCTGGAGAATCTGCGTTGCATACCTGATTTTCCCAAAAAAGGAATCAACTTCCGTGACGTGACCACCCTTTATAAAAGTGGTGAGTGCATGAAGATTATGCTCGACGAGCTTTATGAGATCTACAAGGACAAGGGCATCACCAAGATTGTGGGCATCGAAAGCCGTGGCTTCGTCATGGCATCAGCCCTAGCCGCCCGCTTAGGATGCGGCATGGTAATGGCTCGCAAAACGGGCAAGCTGCCTTTTACCACCATTAAGGAATCTTTCTCAAAAGAATACGGAGTTGACACCATCGAGATGCACATCGATTCCATCGAACCCGACGACGTCGTGCTCATTCATGACGATCTCCTGGCCACTGGTGGCACAGCCAAGGCTGCCTACAAACTGGTTAAACATTTCCACCCAAAGAAAATCATGATGAACTTCATCATTGAAATACGTGACGAGGGACTGCACGGTCGCGACCTATTTAAAGGCATCGAACTGACCACACTGCTCACCATCTAACCACCCCTGCCCTGCCTCACTGGAAAAGAAAAGGCAGGGCAGTTGTTTCACGTGAAACACCGAGTATCAAAACACCTGTAAACAAAGGCTTTTCAAGAAATGACGAAAGAAGAAAATGCAAAACGCCTTGACTATCTAAAGGGTATTGTTTCACGCCTGCCTGACAAGCCGGGCAGCTACCAGTTCTATGACGAGAGCCACACCATTATATATGTAGGTAAGGCAAAGAGCTTGAAGTCCCGCGTGTCGAGCTACTTCCACACAGAAGTTGACCGCTTCAAGACCAAAGTGCTGGTGAGCAAGATCTGGGACATCAGCTACACGGTGGTAAACACGGAGGAAGATGCTCTTCTCCTTGAAAACAGCCTGATCAAGAAATACAACCCACGATACAATGTGTTGTTGAAGGACGGGAAGACCTATCCCAGCATCTGTGTGACCAATGAACCCTATCCCCGCATTTTCAAGACCCGAACCATCAACAAGAAATGGGGCACCTATTTCGGCCCTTACTCCCACATCGGTTCCATGTACGCCATCCTTGAACTCATCGGCAAACTTTACCATCCACGCTCCTGCCGGATGCCTATCACGCGCGAAGGGGTGGCCGAAAAGAAATATCAGGTATGCTTGGAGTATCATATCAAGAATTGTGGCGGACCATGCGTCGACAAACAGTCATGGGACAGCTACCAGAAAAACATTGCACAGGCTCGTGAAATCCTGAAAGGAAACACACGCCAGATTGAACGAGAACTAAAGGAGGAGATGGCCCGACTGGCTGAAGAGCTGCGCTTTGAAGAGGCAGAGGAAGTAAAACAGAAGTACTTGCTCGTCTCGTCGTTTGTACCCAAGAGCGAGGTGGTGAGTCACACCATCAACGATGTCGATGTATTCACCATCACCAACGACGACCGCATGGCATTCATCAACTACCTGCATGTGTCAAACGGAAGCATCAACCAGTCGTTCACCTTCGAGTTCAAGAAGCGGCTCAATGAGAGCGAAGAGGAACTGCTGCAGCTTGGCATTGTGGAGATGAGAGAGCGTTTCAACAGCCAGTCCAAGGAAATCATCGTTCCCTTCGACCCTGGGTTGGAACTGGATGGGATCACGTTTACAGTGCCGCAGAAAGGAGATAAGAAGACGCTGCTTGATCTCTCAGAAATGAACGGAAAGCAGTATAAGTTCGACCGTCTGAAGCAGGCCGAAAAGCTGAATCCCGAACAGAAGCAGGTGCGGCTGATGAAAGAACTACAAGAGAAATTAGGACTGCCAAAGCTGCCGTATCAAATAGAGTGTTTCGACAACTCGAACATATCCGGAACCGATGCGGTTGCCGCCTGCGTGGTGTTCAAATCGCTGAAGCCTTCAAAGAAAGACTACAAGAAATATAATATTAAAACAGTGGTGGGACCCGACGATTATGCCTCGATGAAGGAGGTGGTAGGCAGACGCTATCGTCGCCTGCTGGAAGAAGAACAACCCCTACCCGACCTCATCGTGGCCGACGGCGGTCAGGGTCAGATGGAGGTCATCCGCGAGGTGGTTGAGGACGAACTGCACCTGAACATTCCCATCGCCGGACTAGCAAAGAACGACCGTCACCGCACTAACGAACTGCTCTTCGGATTCCCGCCCAAAAGCGTTCAGCTGAAGACCGACTCAGAGCTTTTCCATGTACTCACCCAACTACAGGACGAGGTACACCGCTTTGCCATCAGCTTCCATCGAGACCAACGTTCGAAGCATGCACTGCACTCCGAACTGGACGATATAAAAGGTATCGGACCCAAGACCAAAGAGCTGCTGCTACAAAAACTGAAGAGCGTTAAGCGCATCAAGGAAGCCGATCTGGATACCCTGACCGGACTGGTAGGCGCAGCAAAAGCACAGATTCTGAAGGAATATTTCAAGAATAGCTTGGAAGTATGAACAAAAATGCGTAAATTTGCGGCATGAGAATCGTTATACAAAGAGTCACTGAAGCATCCGTCACCATCGAAGGACGGGTACACGGACAAATCAAGCAAGGCTATCTCATCCTGCTGGGCGTGTGCGAAGACGACACCCGTGAGGATGTGGAATGGCTGGTACGTAAAGTCGTCGGACTGCGTGTGTTCGACGATGAGAACGGAGTGATGAACCGAAGCATCATGGACGTGGGCGGCGACATCCTGGTGGTAAGCCAGTTCACTCTCTACGCCAGCTACAAGAAAGGCAACCGTCCGTCATGGTTACGTGCCGCCCGTCATGAGATTTCCGTACCGCTATACGAGCTTTTCTGCCAACTGATGAGCGAAGCCATCGGCAAGCCTGTTCAGACGGGCGAGTTCGGCGCCATGATGCAGGTTTCACTCGTCAACGACGGCCCGGTAACCATCTGTATGGACACTAAAAACAAGGAGTAAAACAATGAAAAAATATCTCAAGGAAATAGAGATTTCAGGCGTCCTGCTCATGTTCATTGGCTGCATTTCGTACCGCCTCTTCAACTTGGAATCAGGCTTGGTAGCAGCTGGAATTGGCCTGTTACTGTTCATTCTGGAAATCGTCTACAAAGCATTCAACTGGCAGGAATACCGTCGAGACAACATTCAGAACATCATCATCATGCTGGGTGCCATCGTAGCTCTATTCCTTGTATTATTCTTGAAAAGATGACCCTAAAAGAAGCACAACTGGCTGTAGACCAGTGGATTAAGGAATACGGAGTACGTTATTTCTCAGAACTGACCAACATGGCCGTCCTGACAGAAGAGGTTGGCGAACTGGCAAAGGTCATTGCCCGCAGATATGGCGAACAGTCATGGAAGGCTACCGACCCACGTGCTGCTGACAACGGCCTCAAGGCACTGGGCGACGAGATGGCCGACGTGCTGTGGGTGCTGCTCTGTCTGGCCAACCAAACGGGTGTAGACCTGACGGAAGAATTTCGTAAGAACCTGGAAAAGAAGACGTTACGAGACAAAGAACGACATATTAATAACCTGAAATTAAAGTAAAAACTATGGCAGAACATCATCATGACCATGAGCATAAGCATGCTCAACCTGTGAGCCAGATTGAAGAGGCTCTGAAGAAGTACAATCTCGACATCAGCGACGAGGCAGTGAAAGCTGCTGTGCAAAAACTGATTGCTGAAAAGGTACACGAGAACGACACGACCGAAGTGAAGCGGTTCCTGATGGGCAGTGTAGAGCTGACAACGCTGAAAACAACCGATTCTGAGACTTCTGTGATGGCCTTCACGGAGAAGGTCAACCAGTTTGAAGAAGCATACCCCACCCTTCCGCATGTAGCTACTATCTGCGTCTATCCGCGCTTTGCCAAAGTGGTATCCGAAACGCTCGAAGTTGAGGGTGTTGAAGTGGCTTGCGTCAGCGGTTCGTTCCCCTCATCGCAGAGCCTGATTGAGGTGAAAACAGTGGAAACATCGCTTGCCATCAAAGATGGTGCTACCGAAATCGACATCGTTTTGCCCGTAGGTTCGTTCCTGGAGGGCGACTATGACACGGTGGTTGACGAGATTCAGCAGCAGAAGGAAGCCTGCGGTGACCACGACATGAAGGTCATCCTGGAAACAGGTTGCCTGAAGACAGCAAAGAACATCAAGATTGCATCGCTGCTGTCGATGTACGGCGGAGCCGATTATATCAAGACATCAACGGGCAAACTGGAGCCTGCAGCCACACCAGAAGCCGCCTACGTCATGTGTCAGGCCATCAAGGAATACTACAATGAAACGGGCATAATGATCGGCTTCAAGCCTGCTGGCGGTCTGAACACGGTGATGGATGCCCTCATCTACTACACCATTGTCAAAGAGGTACTGGGCGAAAAATGGCTCACCAATAAGTACTTGCGCCTCGGCACCAGCCGCCTTGCCAACCTCCTGTTGAGCGAAGTACTGGGAGAAGAGGTGAAGTTCTTCTAAGAATCAGCTAAAGAAAAAGAGATTAGAGATTTCTCTTGATCACGAAATCAATAAAGGCTGTCAGCGCATCGCTGATGGCCTTTTCTTTTACGTTTTCATCGATGTACCGCTGGCATAGCTTGTGGTAGTCCTGCATGCGGCTTTCAGCGTACTCAATGCCACCTGAACGCTTGGCAAATTCCACCAAAACGGCGATCTCATCGGTGTTCACTGTGCCTGCTTTAACCTTACGGGCAAGGGTCATCATAGGGTCACTTTTGACCGTGTTCAGGGCATAGATCACGGGCAGGGTGAGCTTACCTTCAGCCATGTCGTTGCCCGTAGGCTTGCCTATCTCCTTTGAATCGTAATAATCAAAGATGTCATCACGTATCTGAAACATCACACCGAGATCCTGACCGAACTTCGAAGCCAGTTTGACCTGATTCTCATCGGCACCAGCCGAGAGCGCACCCACTGCAGCACAGGACTCGAAGAGCGCAGCCGTCTTCTGACGGATGACCTGATAGTAGACCTCTTCTGAAATCTCCTGATTCTGAATGTTGGTCAACTGAAGGATTTCCCCGGCTGCCAATACCCTACCCAATTCGGCCAGGTACTCCACAATGCGCTGACTACCGGTCTTGGAAACATGCAGAAGAGCAGTTGAAAGGATATAGTCGCCCACCAAAACTGCCACCTTATTATCAAACAAGGCGTTGACCGAAGCCTGTCCACGTCGCTCCGAACTCTCGTCCACAACATCGTCGTGTACAAGCGACGCAGTGTGCAACAGTTCCAGACCAACGGCAGCATGCTGCGTCACCTGACTCACATCACCATAGTTCTTGGCCAGCAACAACATAAGAATAGGCCTCATACGCTTGCCACCACGCTGACGAATGTGCGTCAATGCCTGACTCAGCAGACCGTTCTCATGCGTGAGCGACTGGTTGAAAAGTTCGATGAAATCGAGCAAATTCTGCTCAATGGGCTGCTTGATGAGCTTCAGATAATCCATAAGTAACTGAAAATTTGATACAAAATTAGTGAAAAGTTCGTGATAATGGAAATTTTTTTCGTACTTTTACACGAAAATTCAGAAACTATTATGGACAGACTCTTCCTTTTAGATGCCTACGCGCTCATCTACCGTTCTTATTATGCGTTTATCAAGAACCCCCGCATCAACTCCAAAGGGCTGAACACCTCGGCCATCATTGGCTTTGTAAACACGCTTCAGGAAGTGCTCGACAAAGAGCACCCCACCCATATTGGTGTGGCTTTCGACCCCCACGGGCCTACCTTCCGTAGCGATGCTTTTCCGGAATATAAGGCGCAGCGTGAGGCTACGCCAGAGGACATCCGTCGTGCCGTTCCCATCATCAAGGAACTACTCGAAGCCTGGCACATACCTGTGATACAAGTTGACGGATTCGAGGCTGACGATGTAATCGGCACACTGGCCCGACAACTGGGCGATAGTGCGGAAGTCTTCATGCTCACCCCTGACAAGGACTACGGACAGTTGGTGAGCGAGAACGTGAAAATCTTCCGTCCACGACATGGAGGCGGCTATGAAGTGATGGGGCCAAAGGAGGTGTGTGAGAAGTACGGGATTGAGAACACAGGCCAAGTCATCGACCTCCTGGCCCTGATGGGCGACTCAGCAGACAACTTCCCCGGTTGTCCGGGCGTCGGTGAGAAGACAGCCGTGAAACTCATCAACGAGTTCGGTAGCGTTGACCAACTGCTGGCACGCACCGATGAGCTGAAGGGTGCCCTGAAGAAAAAGGTGGAGGAACATCAGGATGACATCCGCATGAGCTACTTCCTCGCCACCATCAAGACCGACGTTCCTGTCAGCCTGATCCTCGACGACCTGAAGCTACAGCAGCCCGACGATGAGAAACTGAGGAAACTGTTCGAAGAATTGGAGTTCAAGACGTTGAAAGAGCGAGTTCTTAAAAAGGTTGAAAAGGTGCAAAAACCTGCTAACGGACAACTGTCTCTCTTTGAAGAATTTCCGACCGAAGGGCAGGCTGCTACAGAATTTTCGAGTTTTGAGACCCTTAAAACGACCCCTCATAAGTACTATCTCGTTGAAAATCAGGAAGAAATGCTCCGTATTTTTTCGATTTTCAAGACAAAAAAAATTCTCAGTCTAGATACAGAGACAACTTCAACAAGTGCCATCGATGCAGAATTGGTGGGTTTGAGCTTCTCAGTAGAGCCTCATGAGGCATTTTACGTGCCCATTCCCACAAAACGTGAAGAAGCGTTGCAGATTGTTAACATCTTTAAACCTCTATATGAAGATCCTGAAATTCTGAAGGTGGGACAGAACTTGAAGTATGATTTGGAAGTTTTAAGAAATTATAACATTCACCTAGCCGGACCCATGTGGGACACGATGATTGCCCATTATCTCATTCAACCGGAGCTTCGTCACAACATGGACTACATGGCCGAGGTCTACTTGAAATACCAGACCGTTCACATCGACGAGCTCATCGGTCCTCGTGGCAAGGGTCAGAAGTCCATGCGCGACCTCTCCCCCACCCTTGTCTATGAGTACGCCTGCGAGGATGCCGACATCACCCTGCAACTAAAGAACTGCTTAGAGCCGGAGCTGAAGCGCCTGGGCTGCGAACAGTTGTTCTACAACATCGAGATGCCCTTGATGCCGGTGCTGGCCGAGATGGAGCTGACCGGCGTGCGACTCGACACTGTCTCGCTGGCTCAGACATCACGGGAGCTGACCGAACGGCTGATCCAGATAGAGCACGAAATCTACGAACTAGCCGGACACTCGTTCAACATCGCCTCACCTAAGCAGGTGGGCGAAGTGCTCTTCGCTGAGATGAAAATCGTTGAGAAGCCGAAGAAGACCAAGACGGGGCAATACGTCACATCAGAAGAGGTTCTGCAACAGCTGCACGCCAAGCACCCCATTGTCTCTAAGATACTGGAACACAGAGGATTGAAGAAGCTATTGGGCACCTACGTAGACAACCTTCCCGGTCTGATCAACCCCCGCACAGGCCACATCCACACCTCGTTCAACCAGTGTGTCACGGCCACGGGCCGCCTCTCCTCTTCCGACCCGAACCTTCAGAACATCCCCGTTCGTGGCGAAGACGGAAAGGAAATACGCAAAGCCTTTATTCCCGAAGAAGGATGCCTGTTCTTCTCGGCTGACTACAGTCAGATTGAGCTGCGCGTCATGGCACATCTCTCGGGCGACGAAGCCATGATAGAAGCCTTCCGACAGGGCCACGACATCCATGCAGCCACCGCTGCGCGCGTATATAAAAAAGGTATCGACGAGGTGCAGCGCGACGAGCGCACGAAGGCCAAGAGGGCCAATTTCGGCATTATCTACGGCATCACCGTGTTCGGTCTGGCCGAACGGCTCGACATCAGCCGTGACGAAGCCAAGCAGCTCATCGACGGCTATTTCGAGACCTTCCCACGTGTGCATGACTACATGGAAGAGGCCAAGGAGACGGCACGACGCCAGGGCTACGTGGTGACGCTCTTCGGTCGTCGCCGCTACCTGCCCGACATCAACTCGCAGAACGCCACCGTGCGCGGCTTTGCCGAGCGCAATGCCATCAATGCCCCCATCCAGGGCACGGCAGCCGACATCATCAAGGTGGCCATGATCCGCATCTTCCAACGATTCCAGCAAGAGGGAGTGCGCAGCAAAATGATCCTGCAGGTACACGACGAACTGAACTTCTCCGTCCTGCCTGAGGAGAAGCAGCAGGTGGAGAAAATCGTGCTTGAAGAGATGGAGAACGCCTTCCAAATGGCCGTTCCCTTAGTGGCCGACAGCGGCTTCGGCCAGAACTGGCTGGAGGCCCATTAATCGTGCTGTTCAGCAGCCAGGACCACCTGCCACAACTGAGCCTCCGTTGCCACATAACGGAGGCTCAGTTGTATTGTAACAGAGGCTCCATTATCGCTTTATTGAGCCTCAGTTTTGGAGGTGTCAGAAATTATTACTACCTTTGCACCCAGATTTAAACGTTTAAGCAAAGAAAAATGGCATTAAAATGTGGTATCGTGGGACTTCCCAATGTGGGAAAGTCCACGCTGTTCAACTGTCTGTCGAGCGCAAAGGCGCAGGCAGCCAACTTTCCCTTCTGTACGATTGAACCCAACGTGGGCGTGATTACCGTGCCCGACGAGCGACTGACGAAGCTGGCCGAACTGGTGCATCCGGGCCGCATCGTCCCCGCTACGTGCGAAATCGTGGACATCGCCGGACTGGTGAAGGGTGCTTCGAAGGGCGAGGGATTAGGCAATAAGTTCCTTGGAAACATACGCGAAACCGACGCAATCATCCATGTGCTGCGCTGCTTTGAGGATGACAACATCACCCATGTGGACGGCACCATCGACCCCATACGCGACAAGGAGATAATCGACACCGAGCTGCAGCTGAAAGACCTTGAGACCATCGAGAGCCGACTGGCCAAGACCGAGAAGGCTGCCGCCGCAGGCAACAAGGACGCAAAGGTGGAGGTGACCGTGCTCAAAGCCTACAAGGAGGTGCTGGAGCAGGGCAAGAACGCCCGTGTGGTGGAGTTTGAGACCAAGGACGAGCAGGACGCTGCCCGCAACCTCTTCCTTCTCACGGCCAAGCCCGTGCTCTACGTGTGCAACGTGGGCGAACAGGACGCCAAGTCGGGCAATGCCTTCACGCAGAAGGTAGAGGAACTGGCCAAGGAAGAGGGTGCCGAGTCAATGGTCATCGCCGCCAAGACCGAAGAGGACATTGCCGAGCTGGAGTCATACGACGACAAGCAGCTGTTCCTCGAAGAGTTAGGACTGGAGGAAAGCGGTGTGAACCGCCTCATCAAGAAAGCTTACGCCCTGCTGAACCTGGAGACCTTCATCACCGCCGGAGAAATGGAGGTGAAAGCCTGGACCTACAAGAAGGGATGGAAGGCCCCGCAGTGTGCCGGCGTCATCCATACCGACTTTGAGAAAGGCTTCATCCGGGCCGAGGTGATCAAGTACGACGACTACCTGAAATATGGCTCCGAAGCCGCCGTGCGCGAGGCCGGAAAAATGGGCGTAGAAGGCAAGGACTACGTGGTGCAGGACGGCGACATCATGCACTTCCGTTTCAATGTATAAGGAAACAAATACAACGAGATATTAACTAAAACAACAAATGATTATGAAGACAATGAAATCTTTCCTGATGCTCATGGCCATGGCGGCCGTGACTCTTTCAACAGCGTTTACGCTGACAGCCTGCGGCGGCGATGACGACGATGACAATTCGGGTGGAGGCAACACACAGCAAAGCATCGTGGGCAACTGGGATATCATAGAGGACAATAACGAATGGTTCACGATTGATAATAGTAGTTTTTGGAACTTCTACAAGGACGGCACGTGTGAGTATCCTCAAATTTTTCCAGTAGAAAGTGCATTATCTATAGATGACTTGGATTTCTCATACGCCTCAAATGGATTCCTATATCGCACGATTTTCTACAAGTGGACGCTTTCCGGCAACGTGTTAACCATGAATTTCTTAAAAGAAAGGATATGGCAGGACTACACGTTTACTAAAGTTGTCAAAGAAAATGATATAAGTTACTTAGGAAGTATAAAGTACGAGGTGGAATTTCTGGATAACAACCGCATGAAACTAACTGATTCAAAAGATAAAAACTCATGGTATATCCTGAAGCGCGCATCGGGCAACAGTACTCCCATTGAATACTCTAAGTACGACGAGCGCATCCTGCAGCAGATTCCTGAGCAATATCTTGAGAAGTTGTCGAAATATATGACCGTCTATCAGGGTTCCTCACCCACCAACGTTGAGGGTGTCTACGCCTATACGCCTGAGGTGGTGTTCGACGAGACCAAAAACTATCCTGCCGGAGAGGTGATGGCCGCCGAGCGTGTGCGCTTCAGCAGCCAGAACAGCAGCCGTAACACGCTGACCGTTGAGGAGAAATACCGCTCGGGCGAGACCGCCAAGTCGTCCTCGGCTGTAATCATGGGTAGCGGCAACAATTTCACCATTTTCTATTTCAACGAGGGCGAACAGTCTGGCGTGAAGTTCAAGACGGCCACCGTTATCTCAGGCACAAAGACCAGCGACGGTATCAAAGACCTGCACCAGGCCCTGATGATGCTCGAGAAGGACGAGACGAAAAACACCATCATGCCCGTGGGCTACTGCCGCGTGTTCAAGGAGCACAAGTCGCTGAGCGAACCCACAACGTGGGACAACTAAAGATATGCAGACACGACAGATGTGATTAAATTCATCTACTGAAAAAAGAAAAACGGGCAGATTGTTTGGCAGTCTGTCCGCTTTTTCGTACTTTTGCGTGCTGATTATTACTTTATCATCATGACCCAAATTCTTTCATACATCCTCTGGAACCCATCGATCGAAGCCTTCCACATCGGTCCGCTGGCTTTCCGCTGGTATTCGCTGTGCTGGCTGGTGGGCCTGCTACTGGCCTATCTGGTAGTGAAACGGCTCTATAAGGAGCAGAAGATAGCCGACGAGAAGTTCGATCCGCTGTTCCTCTACTGCTTCTTAGGCATTCTCATCGGAGCACGCTTGGGCCACTGCCTTTTCTATCAGCCCGACTACTTTCTCACGTCGTGGAAAGGCTTTATAGAGATGCTGCTGCCCATTCACATTGATCCGCAGGGCGACTGGCACATGACTGGGTATCAGGGACTTGCCTCCCACGGCGGAACGGCGGGACTGATCATTGCACTGGTGCTCTACGTAAGGCAACACAAAGTGCCTCTGTGGCAGGTGCTCGACAACATTGCCATTGCCACCGGCACCACCGCGTGTTTCATCCGACTGGGCAACCTGATGAACTCTGAAATCATCGGACGTGTGACCGACGTGCCCTGGGCTTTCATCTTTGAGAAGATTGACATGCAGCCGCGCCATCCTGGACAACTCTACGAAGCCATTGCCTACGCACTACTGTTCGTCATCCTATGGGTGCTCCACAAGAAGATGCCGAAGAAGATAGGCACCGGCTTCTACTTCGGATTCTGCCTGTTCTATATCTTTACCTTCCGTTTCTTCATCGAATATACCAAAGAGGTGCAGGAAGCCTTCGAGGAAGGCCTGCTATTCGACATGGGCCAGCTGCTCTCCGTACCCTTCATCATTGTGGGAGCATGGTGCATGGTCAAGGGTCTGCAACGCTCTGAGAAACAATAATTTCCCAACAATCATGACGAAAGCTAAACATCTGAAGACCATCCTTGCGGTGCTTGCAGCACTCTTCTGCCTCAACGCATCTGCCAACAAGGGCGACTCGCTGCTGCAACGGCAGTACCGCAACTTCAAGAACAGCACTCAGCCCACACTGGCACTGAAGCAAGCCAGCGAACTGCAAGAGCAGATGGAGGAGCAGGACGAGACCAACTACGCCCCACTCTACCCCTATCTCGGTGCTGCCTACGAGAGCCGTGGAAACTATCGCATGGCCCGCTACTACTACGAAAAGGCTTACGACAGTTTGGAAGGCGACCAGCCTGTGCTGCGCATGGACATCTATGCCCGCATGGCCCGTCTGCTCATGCTGCGCAACCCCGTAGAGGCACGCCACTGGAACGACAAGCTCTTCGAACTGTGCCGCAACCGCTCGGCTGAATATCAGCAGGTGGCTTACTTCGTGAGTGGCATGATCTGCTTTGCCGTGGGCAACAGCTATGACTTTGAGCACGCCTACATGGACTATCAAGAGCACCGCAAACAGCACAACACGCTCGACAACTATGGTGAGGAACTGATGGAAATGGTGCAGCTGGCCTTCGAAGGAAAGTATGAAGAAGCCATGCAGATGCTGTCGCAAGCCTCGACCATTGCAGGTGCAGACCAGGTGGCACTCATTGATATGCGCATCCAACTGTGCAACATGCAGAAGCGTCCAGACCTGGCACTGGAATGGGCCAAACACCGCAGCGAACAAGTTGACTCGCTCAATGCCGACATGCAACACTCGAACATGAACCAGATCAACGCCGCAGCTGGCTTAGGACAGGCCCAGGCCAGGGCTGCCAAAGCTCACGAACGCCTGCTTCGCTGGGTACTGGCTCTCACACTGATCATCTGCGCCATCATGGGTGGATCAATGTGGTACGTTCGCAACAAACGCTCTCAACTGAAGGAGAGGAACAAACAGCTGCTCGATGCGCTGGCAATGGCCGAGGAAGGACAGAAGATGAAGACTGAGTTTGTGCGCTCTGTGAGCCATGAGATACGCACTCCGCTCAATGCCATCAGTGGCTTCAACGACCTGCTGAACACACCTGGACTGGAACTGCCTGACGAAGAGCGTGCAGACCTTGTGGGACGCATCAAGGACAACGTGAAGGCCATCACGAAGATTGTAGACGACATGCTGCAAATGGCCGACAAGGAGTCGAACGAGTTCAATACAGAGTCGGGACACATCTACTGCAACCAATTCCTTGGCAACATCCTGTACGCCCATCGCAGCAAAGTGAGTGCTAACATTGAACTTTCCTACACCACTGACGTCATCAACCGCTTCCAGATTACCACCAGTAAGGACGGACTGCGGAAAATCCTGGAACAGCTCATTGAGAACGCCATCAAGTTCACCCAGCGTGGCACCATCAATGTTCACTGTAAGCAAAGTGAAGACCAGAAAACCGTGCTCATCAGCGTGACCGACACGGGTAAGGGCATTGCCCCGGAGAACCAGGAAAAGGTGTTTGAGGGCTTCTACAAGGAGAACTCCTTTGAACAGGGCATTGGTCTGGGTCTGGCCCTAAGCAAGAAGATTGCACAGAAGATGGGTGGCGATCTTGTGCTCGACACCGAATACACCAACGGTTGTAAGTTTATACTCTCACTGCCGATTGAGAACTGAGAGTTTGCTCAGTTCTCAATCTTCAGAGAATTCTCTTAATATCATTCAGCTTGTTCAGTGCTTCCATGGGTGTGAGGTTGTTGATGTCAAGGTTCAACAGCTCGTCACGAATCTGTGAAAGCACCGGGTCGTCGAGCTGGAAGAACGAGAGTTGCATTCCCTCGCGACTGGCGGCAATCTCCGCAGTGGGACGGCCTGCCTTGCCTACAGAGGCGTTCTCGGCCTCCAGTTGTTTCAGAATCACTCCTGCGCGCTTCACAATGGAGCGCGGCATGCCTGCAATGTCAGCCACGTGGATGCCGAAGCTGTGCTCGCTACCGCCTTTTTCCAGCTTGCGGAGAAAGATGACCTTGCCGTCGACTTCCTTCACGCTTACATTATAGTTTCTGATGCGTGAGAAGTTCTTCTCCATCTCGTTCAGCTCGTGGTAGTGTGTGGCAAAGAGCGTGCGGGCACGGGCCTTGGGTGTTTCATGCAGGTACTCCACAATAGCCCAGGCAATAGAGATGCCATCGTAGGTGGAAGTACCGCGTCCCAGTTCATCAAACAGCACCAGCGACTTCGGACTGACATTGTTCAGGATGTTCGAAGCTTCGGTCATCTCGACCATGAACGTCGATTCACCCAGTGAGATATTGTCCGACGCTCCCACGCGAGTGAATATCTTATCCACCAGACCTATGCGTGCCGAGTCAGCCGGTACGAAGCAGCCCACCTGAGCCAGCAGCACAATGAGGGCCGTCTGTCGCAACAGTGCCGACTTACCAGCCATGTTTGGTCCCGTGATAATCATGATTTGCTGGTGCTCGTTGTCGAGCATGATGTCGTTGGGCACGTACTGTTCGCCTGCAGGCAGTTCGGTCTCGATGACTGGATGACGCCCTTGACGAATGTCGATAACCTCCGTTTCGTCGATAACCGGGCGCACATAACGATGTTCCTCAGCCGTCTTTGCAAAGCCAAGGAGACAGTCCAGCCGGGCTAATAAAGAGGCGTTGGTCTGTATCTGGGGAATAAACTGCTGAATGGCTGTGACCAGCTCTGCAAACAACTGAGTCTCCAACGACAGGATTTTGTCCTCAGCTCCCAGTATTTTCTCCTCGTACTCCTTCAGTTCCTGGGTGATATAGCGTTCGGCCTGAGCCAGTGTCTGCTTGCGCACCCACTCCTGCGGCACCTTGTCTTTATAGGTATTGCGCACCTCCAGATAGTAGCCGAACACGTTGTTGTAGCCTATCTTCAGCGACTGGATGCCCGTTATTTGTGCTTCACGCTCCTGAATCTGCAGCAGGTAGTCCTTGCCTGAGTAGGCAATGTGGCGCAGCTCGTCGAGCTCAGGGCTCACGCCGTCGCGCATCACCCCACCCTTCTGCACCTGCTGGGGCGGATCGGGCTTCACTTCACGCTCTATGCGACTGCGAATCTCCTCACAGGGTTCGAGCCTCTCTCCCACCCTTCTGAGCACCTCGTTGTCGGAATTGAGACAAGCCTGCTTCACCGGCTGCACAGCTTCAAGCGCCACCTTCAGCTGAACCACCTCACGCGGACTCACCCTTCCCACTGCCACCTTCGAGATGATGCGCTCCAGGTCGCCCACACGATGCAGCTGTTCATCGACGGTCTGCCTCACCTGTGGCTCACGGAAGAAATAGTCCACCGTGTCGAGCCGTTCCTCAATGGGCTGACAGTCCTTCAGCGGGAACACCAGCCAGCGGCGCAGCAGTCGTGATCCCATGGGCGAAACGGTGCGATCAATCACGTCGAGCAGTGAACGGCCGTCTTCCTGCATGGGCTGTATAATTTCCAGGGAGCGAAGGGTAAATTTGTCGAGGCGCACGAACTTCTCGGCTTCAATGCGCGACAACTGGGTGATATGGCCTATCTGCGTGTGCTGTGTCAGTTCCAGATACTGCAGGATGGCTCCCGCTGCACTGATGCCATTAGTCAGATGGTCCACACCGAAGCCCTTGAGCGACTTTACGCCGAAGTGGCGCAGCAGCCGCTGCCGTGACGTTTCGTAGGAGAAAGCCCACTCGTCGAGCTCGAACGTCACATAGCGTGAGCCGAAATGGCACTCAAAATCCTGCTTGCGGCTGCGCTCGAACAGCACCTCCTTGGGCTGGAAGTTGCCCAGTAGCTTCTCCACATAGTCGGCAGTGCCTTCGCCCGTGAGGAACTCACCCGTTGAGATGTCAAGGAAAGCAACGCCGTAGGCACCTTTTCCGAAACTGACCGAGGCCAGGAAGTTGTTTTCCTTGTAGTTCAGCACGTTGTCGGCCATAGCCACACCTGGCGTCACCAGTTCTGTGATGCCGCGCTTCACCAGCTTCTTCGTCAGCTTCGGGTCTTCCAGCTGGTCGCAGATGGCTACCCGCTTGCCGGCCCTGATGAGCTTGGGCAGATAGGTGTCCAGCGCGTGATGGGGAAATCCCGCCATCTCGTCGCCCTTGTTGTAGCCGTTGTTGCGCTTGGTCAGCGTGATGCCCAGGATGCGCGATGCAATGACGGCATCGTCGCAGTAGGTCTCATAGAAGTCGCCACAGCGGAACAGCAGCACCGCGTCAGGATGCTTCTTCTTCAGGTCGAAGAACTGTTGCATCATGGGGGTTAGCTGCCCGTCTTTCTTTGCCATATCATGTCTTTTTGCCTGCAAAGTTACAAACTTTTTTCGTAAGAATGCTTAAAACCGAGGCTTAATTGTTGGTCGTTTGGAAAAGATTAAGTAGTTTTGCAACCGAAAAAAACATACAGAATGACTTTTACTGAACAAGCAAACAAGATTTTCCGCCAGGTCATCACGGACTATCACCTGACCGACAATGTCGACACAGCCATCCACAATCCCTACGAACACGGAACGATTGAGTACAATCTCTATCTGAAGTGCTGGATTGACACGGTGCAGTGGCATTACGAGGACATCATTCGTGATACCCACATTGATCCAACCGAGGCACTAAACCTGAAGCGGCGCATTGACCGCTCCAACCAGGACCGCACCGACCTTGTGGAACAGATTGACACCTACTTCCGCCAGCTCTACAGCACTGTGCAGGCACAGCCCGACGCACGGCTGAACACCGAGAGCCCTGCGTGGGCAGTAGACCGTCTGAGCATCCTGGCCCTGAAAATCTACCACATGCAGGAGCAGGCCGACCGCAGCGACGCCAGCGACGAGCACAAGCAGCGCTGCCAAATGAAGCTCGACGTGCTCCTGGAACAGCAGAAAGACCTCTCTACTGCCATCGACCAGCTGCTGGACGATTATCAGGAAGGCCGCAAGGTGATGAAGGTCTACCGCCAGATGAAAATGTACAACGACCCGAGCACCAACCCGGTTCTGTATCGTAAAAATCCCTAAGCTTAGGGTCTAAGAATGCATCGGAATCACCTACTCATCATACGCTTCTCGGCACTGGGCGACGTTACCATGATGGTGCCTATTGTCTGGGCACTGGCCCAGCAATACCCTGACCTGCGCATCACGGTGCTCAGCCGCCCCATGATGCGTCCGCTGTTCGACGATCTGGCACCGAACGTGAACTTCATGGCCGCCGACGTGAAACAGGAATACCACGGCGTGAAGGGACTCAACGCACTCTACCGCCGCTTAGTGGCCAAGCAGTTCACCCACATTGCCGACATGCATGCGGTGCTGCGCAGCGAGTATCTGCGCATGCGGTTCAACATGGGTCACTACCGTGTGGCCCATATCGACAAGCACCGCCTGCAGCGACGCAAGCTTGTGGCCTCCGGGCAGCACAAACGGCTGCGCCAGATGCCCACATCGTTCCAGAACTATCTTGACGTGCTGGCCCATTTGGGCTTCCCCGTCGACACAGAAACCCACCATTTCACCTCCATCTTCCCACCCGAAGGCGGCAACCTGAACATGCTGCCCAAGATTATCGGGCCCAAGCTACAGTGGGAACAATGGATTGGCGTAGCACCCTTTTCCGCCCACCGTGGCAAGGTCTATCCGCCAGAACGCATGCGACAGGTCATCCTGCAGCTCAGCGACCGCTATCCCAAGGCCCGCATCTTCCTCTTCGGCCGTGGCCGTCAGGAGGAAGAAACATTCCAGCGGTGGGTCAACATCATGCCCCAGTGTGTCTGCGTGAGCCAGCATCTGGAGTCAATATTCCAGGAACTCATCCTCATGAGCCATCTCGACGTCATGCTGTCGATGGACTCAGCCAACCAGCATCTGGCTTCACTCACAGGCACATCGGTGGTATCGGTGTGGGGAGCCACCCACCCCTACGCCGGCTTCATGGGCTGGAACCAGCCTGCTGAGAATGCCGTGCAGATTAGCCTGCCCTGCCGTCCGTGCAGTGTCTACGGCAACAAGCCCTGTCTGCGAGGCGACTACGCCTGCATGGAGGGCATCAGTACCGAAATGATTTTTGAGAAGATAAACTCAATATTAACCTCTAAAAACCTATCAGAACAATGAAAAAGTATGTATGTGAAGTATGCGGCTACGTGTACGACCCCGAAGCTGGTGATCCTGAAAACGGCATTGCTCCCGGCACTGCATTTGAAGACATTCCCGAAGACTGGGTGTGCCCGCTCTGCGGAGTAGGCAAGGATCAGTTTGCCGAAGAGTGAAAGTGATAGATGACGATGCCGGCTGTGACGCTGACGTTCATGGAATGCTTCGTTCCGTACTGCGGAATCTCCAGACAGCCGTCGCAGGCATCGACCACCTCCTGATGCACGCCCTTCACCTCGTTGCCCAGCACCACCGCATAACGGCGTGTAGCATCGGGCTTGAAAGAAGGTAGGGAAGTGCTGCCTTCGGCTTGCTCAACAGCCAATACGGTGTAACCCTGCTGCTTCAATTCTTCCACGGCAGAGAGTGCTGTGGCATAGTGCTGCCAGCTCACGCTGTCCTCGGCACCGAGTGCCGTCTTGTGAATCTCAGGATGGGGTGGGGTAGCGGTGATGCCGCACAATAGTATTTTCTCCACGCGGAAAGCATCACTGGTGCGGAACACGCTGCCCACGTTGTACATAGACCGCACATCGTCGAGCACTACCACCAAAGGCAGTTTCTCGGCCTCGCGGAACTGTTCCACCGTGAGGCGCTTCATCTCTATGGTTCTAAGTTTTCTCATTTCTGCCTGCAAAATTACTGCCTTTTTGCTTTATCTGCAAGAAAACAACCCTCTTTTTTCCCTTTCCGCAACCGAGCCTCCGTTGTTGTGCAGCTAAGGCTCCGTTATCACACAACAGAGGCTCCATTGTCGCGCAACGGAGCCTCTGTTGTAACATTCTTTTCCCGGAAGATTATCTCACAATCTGCTTGCGACCTTCGCTGACGACGATGCCCTTTGTGGACTTCGTCACGCGGCGGCCCGTCAGGCTGTAGACAACGGTGGGCTGCTTGCGGTCGGCATCGAGGTTGTCGATGCGGGCGGGATCGGCTGTCTTCTCAGCAGCGGTCAGATAGAGCTGGTAGAGAATGGGGTCGGTGCCCTTCTTGTAGACAGAACCCATGCCCGTGAGCGTGTAGGTGGCACCCTGTTCCAGCGAGTCCTTGAGGTTGAACTGGTTGTAGACAACCATCTGCTCGCCAGCTACGCTGAAGTAAATGTTCCTGCCGTTGATGGAATCGTAGACGGCCTTCTCAATCTTCACCAGGTTGTTGACGTTCGTTTTCAACCCGTCGGGAGTGATGGTGATAGGCTCTACGACGTTGCCCTCCGACTCCACCTTGACGTTCATCTCGGTGAATGCCAGCTCAGGCAGCTTGTTGTAGCGCTTCAGCGTGCCGTAGATGCGGCCCATGATGCCATTGTCCAACATTCCACTAATCTTGTCGCCGGCCTTCAGCGTGTTCTGAGTGCCGTAGAATAGCATGTTGTTGCCCTTTCCGTCGGTCAGGTAGGTGTACTTTCCGTTCACGTAGGTCACGATGTTGGGAATCGACGTTACGCCTGCACCTCCGTCCTTGACTTCAAGGAGCCAGTAGGACACCATCTTGCCGTCGTGGTCCATCTCGTCGTCCTTGTCGCCAGTCTCGTCGACTGCATCCTCAACGAGCGAGCTCAGGAGTCCGTAGAAACTGTAAACGTTCAGCTTGTAGGTCTTCGTGGAGGGCATGTAGTTCGACGTTCCGCCATAGCTTGCAGTGACGGCAATGACGCCACGGGCATTGCTGGCCATGTCGATGTACTGGTCTTCCTCAATGGTGGGCTCGTCCATGCCTTCCTTCCACTTCTCGGTCTTCAGGCTCCAGTTCACGTTCACACCCTCAATCACGTCGCCATTGGCCGTCTTCACCACAGCCGTGGGCAGTGCTGCCGTAACGCCGTCAGGACCAGGAGTGAAATCGGTGGGATAGTTGCCTGTGAACTCAATGGTAGTAGCCGTGCGTGTGTCGGCAGCACCGCCAACGGTCACCACAATCTTAGTGGCACGCACCTGATGGTTGCCTGCGGTAAAGACGATTGAGGCTGCATCGCCATTCCAAATGTTCTCATTCAAAGCTCCCTCAGAAACCTGACTGAAACCGTCGGCCTTGTAACCGTTCATGTCCTCAATTTCAATCTTAGTGATGTTTCCTGCGGTCGAGCTTACGGTCATTGTGGAACTCTTGTAGATGCGATACTGATAACCATTGCCAAGAATACCATCGTTATTGGCAATGGTCACACCATCCTTCGTAACGGTTCCCTCACCACGCTCTACTGATGTGCCCTTGTCTACCGTTGCATCGAACGTCACTTCTTCTGCCCAGGCCACAACACTCATCAGCATAACTGCAAATAAAGTAAATAATTTTCTCATAAGCATTTTGATTAAATGAATAAATTGATTGAACTGTGCTGCAAAATTAGCCATTTTATTTCAATTGACCATCAATTAAGGCTTATTTATTTTGTCGTTCCACCAATTTATATTAATTTTGCACCCTAAGACTGAATAAAAATAAGATTATCATGGAATATAACTTCAGAGAAATTGAGAAAAAATGGCAGAAGCGATGGGTGGACAATGGCACCTACCGCGTAGTGGAGGACGAGCACAAGAAGAAGTTCTACGTGCTCAACATGTTCCCTTATCCCAGTGGTGCCGGACTGCACGTGGGCCATCCCCTCGGCTACATTGCCAGCGACATCTATGCCCGCTACAAGCGGCTCAAGGGCTTCAACGTACTCAACCCCATGGGCTACGACGCCTACGGACTGCCCGCCGAGCAGTACGCCATACAGACAGGACAGCATCCTGCCATCACTACCGAACAGAACATCAACCGCTACCGTGAGCAGCTGGACAAGATAGGCTTCTCGTTCGACTGGAGCCGTGAGGTGCGCACCTGTGACCCTGGCTACTACAAGTGGACGCAGTGGGCCTTCCAACGCATGTTCAAGAGCTACTTCTCGCTCTCGTCCATGAAAGCCCAGCCCACCATCAAGCTCATTGAGCACTTCGAACTGATGGGCACCGAGAACTGTCACGCCCTCGGCACGGAAGAATTGCATTTCACTGCCGCCGACTGGCATTCGTTCTCAGAGAAGAAGAAGCAGGAGGTGCTGATGAACTACCGCATTGCATACCTGGCTGAGACCATGGTAAACTGGTGTCCGGCCTTGGGCACGGTGCTGGCCAACGACGAGGTCATCAACGGTGTCAGTGAGCGTGGCGGCTATCCCGTGGAACAGAAGAAGATGCGGCAGTGGTGCCTGCGCGTATCGGCCTACGCACAGCGCCTGCTCGACGGACTGGAAGAGATAGACTGGAGCGACAGCATCAAGGAAGCCCAGCGCAACTGGATTGGCCGCTCGGAAGGTACTGAGATGGAGTTCAACGTGGCCGACAGCGACAAGCACTTCACCATTTTCACCACCCGTGCCGACACCATCTTCGGTGTGACGTTCATGGTACTGGCTCCCGAATCAGAACTGGTTCAGCAGCTCACCACGCCCGAACAGCAGGCAGCTGTGGACGAGTACCTGGCTTACGTGAAGAAACGCACGGAGCGTGAGCGCCAGATGGACCACAAAGTCACAGGCGTGTTCTCAGGCTCCTATGCCGTCAACCCCTTCACAGACGAGAAGATTCCCATCTGGATTTCAGAATACGTGCTGGCTGGCTATGGCACCGGTGCCATCATGGCCGTGCCTGCCCACGACAGTCGTGACTATGCCTTTGCCAAGCACTTCAACCTGCCCATCATCCCACTCATCGAGGGTGCCGACGTCAGCGAGGAGAGCTTCGACGCCAAGGAAGGCATCGTCATGAATTCGGCCAGCGAGAAATTCTCACTGAACGGACTTACCGTAAAGGAGGCCATTGCCAAGACCAAGAAGTACGTCACCGAGACAGGCATCGGACGTGTAAAGGTGAACTACCGCCTGCGCGATGCCATCTTCTCGCGCCAGCGCTACTGGGGCGAGCCGTTCCCCGTCTACTACAAGGATGGCATGCCCTACATGATTCCAAAGGAATGCCTGCCCCTGCAGCTGCCTGAGGTGAAGGAGTACAAGCCCACCGAGACAGGCGAACCGCCATTGGGCAACGCACAGCACTGGGCCTGGGACACCAAGACCGACTCGGTGGTCGACGTTTCTGAAATCGATCATAAATCGGTCTTCCCCCTCGAACTGAACACAATGCCCGGCTTTGCAGGCTCATCAGCCTACTACCTGCGCTACATGGATCCGCACAACGACCGCGCACTGACCGACAAGGAGAAGAATGAGTACTGGCGACAGGTGGACCTCTACGTGGGCGGCTCTGAGCACGCCACAGGCCACCTCATATACTCGCGCTTCTGGGACAAGTTCCTCTACGACTCAGGCTACACCTGCGAGGAAGAACCTTTCAAGAAGCTCATCAACCAGGGCATGATACAGGGCCGTTCCAACTTCGTCTTCCGCATTGAGGAGGGAAGTGAGAAAGGTAAGTTCGTCAGTCTGAACCTGAAAGACCAGTACAGCGTGACCCCCATCCACGTCGACGTAAACATGGTGTCTAACGACGTGCTCGACCTGGATGCCTTCAAAGCATGGCGTCCTGAGTATGAGAACGCCCAGTTCATCCTTGAAGACGGAAAGTACATCTGCGGTTGGGCCGTTGAGAAGATGTCGAAGTCAATGTACAACGTGGTTAATCCCGATATGGTCGTTGAGAAGTACGGTGCCGACACACTGCGCCTCTACGAAATGTTCCTCGGTCCCGTGGAGCAGTCAAAGCCCTGGGACACCAACGGCATTGACGGTTGCTTCCGTTTCCTGAAGAAGTTCTGGAACCTCTGCAGTTCAGCATCTGGCAATGACGCTACTGCAAACACGACGCCTGAAGAACTGAAGTCACTGCACAAGCTCATTAAGAAGGTGACGCAGGACATTGAGAACTTCAGCTACAACACCGCCGTCTCAGCCTTCATGATTGCCACTGGTGAACTGTCGCAGCTGAAGTGCAAGAACCCCGACGTGATGAAGACGCTCGTGGTGCTCATTGCTCCCTTCGCTCCACACATTGCCGAAGAACTTTGGGAGATACTGGGCCAGCAGGGCAGCGTGTGCGACGCTCAGTGGCCGGAATGGAATGAAGAGTACCTGGTTGAGAGCCAGGTGAAGATGGGTGTGGCCTTCAACGGAAAGGCACGCTTCGAGATGCAGTTTGCAGCCGATGCCGACAACCAGACCATCGAGCAGGCTGTACGCAGCGACGAGCGCACTGCCCGCTACACCGAAGGCAAACAGATCATGAAGGTTATCATCGTCCCTAAGCGCATGGTGAACATTGTCTGCAAATAAATGACATTAGACCATAAGCTCATACTGAAGGAGGTCCAGGATTATGTCTTCATAACCCTTGGCCTCATTCTGTATTCCTTTGCCTTCACCGTATTCCTGCTGCCCTATGAAATTGTGACAGGAGGCGTGTCGGGTATCTCGGCCATTGTCTTCTATGCCACAGGCTTCAAGATTGAGTACACCTACTTCCTCATCAACGTGGGACTGCTGGGAGTAGCCTTGCACATACTGGGATGGAAGTTCCTGTCGAAGACCATCTATGCCATCCTGACGCTGTCGCTCCTGCTGGGCTTTTTTCAGACATTGCTGCCAGTGGACGAACAAGGAAACTACGTCAAGATACTGGGCGAAGGACAGAACTTCATGTCGCTCATCCTGGGCTGTACCATGACGGGAACGTCACTGGCTATCGTATTCCTGAACAACGGGTCTACGGGCGGTACCGACATCATTGCCGCCTCAGTGAACAAGTACCGTCCCGTGTCGTTAGGCACAGTGCTGGCCTTTGCCGACCTGATTATCATCAGCTCCTGTCTGTTCATCCCGCAGTTCGGCGACATGCTCTCCCGTTCCTACATGGTGGTGTTCGGACTCTGCACCATGGTCATCGAGAATTTCATCCTCGATTTCATCATGAACCGGCAGCGGCAGTCGGTACAGTTCATGATCTTTTCGAAGCGGTGGCAGGAGATTGCCAATGCAATCGGCATGCAGCTGGACCACGGCGTGACCATACTTGACGGCCACGGATGGTACACCGGCCAGGAACAGAAGGTGCTCTGCATCCTGGCCAAGAAGCGCGAAAGCCTGACTATCTTCCGTATCATCAAGTCGATCGACCCCAACGCCTTCGTCTCCCAAAGTGCCGTCATCGGCGTGTATGGCGAAGGCTTCGACCAGATAAAAGTAAAAGTAAAGAAATAGTCAATGAAAATAGTCTTTGCAACCAACAACCAGCACAAACTCGAAGAGGTGAGAGCCATTCTGGGCGACCATATAGAAGTGCTGTCGCTGAACGACATCGGCTGCCATGCCGACATACCCGAAACGGGCACCACACTCGAAGAAAACGCCCGTCAGAAGGCCAACTACATCTGGGAACACTACCATCTGCCGTGCTTTGCCGACGATACCGGTCTGGAGGTCGACGCCCTCGGTGGTGCTCCTGGCGTTTACAGTGCCCGCTATGCAGCCATGGAAGGCCAGGAAGGACACGACTCTGAGGCCAACATGGCACGGTTGCTCAGAGAATTAGGAGAAAATAACAATCGTCATGCACGATTCCGCACCATTATTGCGTTAATATTAAAGAAGGACGTGTGCCCCTGCGGCTGCACCTCAATCAAGCAGGAATACCAATTTGAGGGCATTGTGGAAGGCGAGATCACACACCAGAAGAGTGGGGCAGAGGGCTTTGGCTACGATCCCATTTTCCGTCCCGACGGCTACACGCAGACCTTTGCCGAGCTGGGTACTGACGTGAAGAACAGCATCAGCCACCGTGCACGCGCCGTGGCAAAGCTCTGTGACTTTCTAATGAATAACGAAAAGTGAAACAGCTGATGAACATGAAATACAAAAGAAAGTGGATCAAGACAATGATGATGGGGCTGCTCATGCTTCACTGTCCGTCGTTCACAAACACTGCAACCGCACAGACAGGCACCTGGAAAGCCTACATGGCCTACAGCGAAGTGCAGCAGATCCTGAAGGTAGGCAACACGCTCTATGTGCGTGCCTCGAACGATCTCTACACCTATAATCTGAATGACCATTCCATCACTACCTACGACAAGGTGGCGGCCCTGAGCGACAACGGTATCGAATACATTGTCTGGAACCAGCAGGCCCACCGCCTGCTCATCGTCTATCAGAACTCCGACATGGATCTGATGGACCAGAACGGCAACGTGACCAACCTGGGTTCGCTCTACCTGAAGTCCATGATGTACGACAAGACGGTGAACAACTACTTCGTCAGCGGGGTCTACGTCTATCTGGCCACCGGCTTTGGCGTGGTGAAGGTGAACATGGAGCGCATGGAAATCAGTGAGTCGGCCATCCTTGATACCGACATACAAGCCGTGGCCATCAGCGGTCAGCGCATCTATGCCCGTACTGCAGGCGGCACCGTGCTGAGCGGACTTCTGAGCGACAACCTACAGGACCCGCACAACTGGACAGCCACTGACAATGTGCCGGAGGGCCTGTTTGACCAGGACACCAGCGTGTGGGACCAGTACATAGACCTTGTGAAATCACTGAAACCAGGCGGTCCTACCTACAATTACTTCAATCGCATGTCGTTTTCCGACGGATATCTCTTCACCACAGGAGGCGGATGGCGTGGCGATAACAGCAACTTCAACCGTCCTGGCAGCGCACAGATCCTGGACAAAGAGACTCAGGAGTGGACCGTCATACACAACGTTCAGCCACTGTCGGGCAGGTCATTCTCCGACGTGACAGCCATAGCTATTGACCCGAAGAACAAGAACCACATTTTCCTGAGCACTTGCGGAACAGGTCTCTACGAGTTTCTTGACGGCCAGTTAGTGAAAAACTACACGGTCGGCAACAGTCCCCTCACATCGGCCCTCGACTCCGCTGCCCATCCACGGAGCTGGCTCAGCTATGTGCGTGTGGCCGGACTGGCGTTCGACAACGACGGCAAACTGTGGATGTCGTGTAGTGCCGAGGTTACCAAGAAGGACATCCTGCTACGCTTAGACCCGAACACAGGAAAGTGGACAACCTACAACGACACGAAACTTTACCACAACGGAAATCCGCTCTACATCCTTCAGAACTCCATGAAGGACCGCAATGGCTACATCTGGATGGCCAACGAGCACTGGGACTATCCCTGCATCATCCGCATTAATCCTGAAACTGAAGAATTAGTACGCTACGACCGCTTCATCAATGAGGATGCCACGTCGTACACCCTGAACTACATCCGCTGCATAGCTGAAGATTTGGAAGGCAACGTCTGGATTGGCACTGACCAAGGACTGTTCATGTACACACCCGAACAGCAGGCCGACCACACCCTGGGCTTCACCCAGATTAAGGTTCCACGCAACGACGGCACCAACTACGCCGACTACCTCATGGCTGGCG
>CAMZBS010000018.1 GCA_947304695.1 uncultured Prevotella sp. | reverse complement strand
CGGAAATAGATGTCCTGACCGTTGGAGATACCGCCCTGTATGCCACCGCTGTGGTTGGTCTTCGTGCTGCCACCTGTCAGGAACACGTCGTTCTGCTCCGAACCGCGCTGACTGGCTCCGGCAAACCCTTCGCCATAGTCAAAGCCTTTCACAGCGTTGATGCTGAGCATGGCGGCTCCCAGCTGGGCATGGAGCTTTGAGAATTCGGGCTCGCCAAGTCCTGTGGGACAGCCCTTCACCACGCATGTGATGATGCCGCCGATGGTGTCGCCTTCGGCTTTCACCTGGGCGATGAGCTTCTCCATCTGTTGTGCTTTGTCGGGGTCTGGGCAGCGCACGGCGTTCTGTTCGCTCAGGGCAAGGTCGTAATGGCGGTAGTCGCCTTCGAGTACAATGTTGCCCACCTGTGAGGTGTAGGCCTGCACCGTGATACCCAGTTGTCTGAGTGCCAACTTTGCCAAAGCTCCGCCTACCACACGGCTGATGGTGATGCGTGCTGATGAACGTCCACCGCCTCGGTGGTCGCGCTCACCGTATTTATTATAATAGGTGTAGTCGGCATGTGAGGGGCGGAACAGCGTGCGCAGGTCTTCATAGTCATGCGAATGCTGGTTCTCGTTGCGTACAAGGAATCCAATGGGGGTTCCTGTGGTGAGGCCCTCGAACACACCGCTCAGCAGTTCCACACGGTCGGCTTCCTGCCGGGCGGTGGTGATGCTGCTCTGGCCAGGACGGCGACGGTCGAGCTCATGCTGAATGAAAGCCTGGTCGATGCTGATGCCTGCTGGCATCCCGTCGACAACGCCGCCCACGCCGAATCCATGGCTCTCGCCGAAGGTGGTCAGGGTGAAGAGTGTTCCAAACGTGTTCCTCATGTCAATGGCAGTGTCCGCAGCCGCAGCCGCCTTCGTGGTGGTGATGGTCGTCGCATCCGCCCTCGCAGTCGTCGCAGCCACAGCCGCAGCCTTCGCCGCTCAGGTGGTTCAGCATGTGCTGGATTTCCTCGTTGGTAGCCAAACGGTTCTCAAGCACCACTCCCGTGAACTGCAGTGTCTCGCCTGCCAGCGGGTGGTTGGTGTCAACGGTTACGCTGTCTTCGTCGACACTTGCCACACGGGCCATGAAACGGTGCTCTTCGGCATCCATCAGTGTAATGACGGCTCCGGGGAAGATGTTCTCATGGTCGAAGTGGCCATTGATGGTGAACATGTCGCGCTGCATCTTGTGGACACCGGCTGCATCGTATTCACCGAAAGCTTTGTCAGGAGTCAGGGTAAAGTCGAATTTCTCGCCCGGCTGAAGACCCTTGATGTGCTGTTCGAAGGCATCGAGCGACACGCCAAAGCCGCTGATGAACTGGAAGGGACGTCCCTGCTGTGTCTGTTCTACTAAGCTTTTCTTCCCGTCTTCAACCGTGTAGAGCTGATAGCTCACGGAGATGTACTTGTTTTCTGGATTGTTCATTATTATTGTCTGGTTATTATGTGGAATGGGTGCAAAGGTAGGAAATAATTATGAATTACAGATTATAAATGAGAAATATTTCGTAATTTTGCACGCAAAATCAAAACTTCACTTAATATGAGACACGTCTTTTTATCAACCCTGCTGTGCGTGGCGCTCACCGCACAGGCTCAGACGAAGAGCGGCGGCATTACACCCCAGATGCTGAGTGACATAGAGAAAGAACAAAGGGAGGAACCTGCAAGCCGTGCATTGCAAAACGCCATAGCAGGCAATGCCATTGACGACCTGACGCGTAACCGCGCCAACGCAGGACAGATAGATACTCATTTCAGCATAGAGACCAGGCGGCAGCCCATTACCGATCAGAAACAGTCGGGGCGGTGCTGGATGTTCAGCGGAATGAACGTGTTGCGTGGTGACTTCAGTCTGCGTACTGATACGCTGAATGTCGATTTCTCACAGGCATACCTTTTCTTCTGGGACCAGTTAGAGAAGGCCAACCTGATGCTTCAAGGTGTGGTCGATACAGGCAAGAAACCCATCGACGACCAGCGGGTGCAGTTCTTCTTCCACTATCCCATCAGCGACGGAGGAACGTTCTGTGGTGTGGCCGACTTGGCCGACAAGTACGGACTGGTGCCCCGGGAGGTCATGCCTGAAAGCTTCTCGACCGACAACACGGCTAAGGCCCGTCAGCTCATCTCGTCGAAACTACGCGAATACGGTCTTCAACTGCGCGACATGGTGCAGAAGGATAAGAAACCGCAGGCCATTGAGAAGGCCAAGACACGCATGCTGGCACAAATCTACCGCATGCTGCAGTACACCATTGGCCAGCCTCCCACAAAATTTGACTATGCTTTTAAGAACAGTAACGGAGAGGCCGTTGGCGGACTGAAGGAGTACACCCCGTTGTCATTCTATAAGGAGGTAATGGGTGGCCGTCAGCTGAATGGCACTTTCATCATGGCCATGAACGACCCGCGTCGTCCCTATTACAAGACTTATGAGGTGGAATACGACCGCCACACCTACGACGGCCACAACTGGAAATATGTGAACCTGCCCATGGACGACATTGAGCAGATGGCCATCAGCACACTGAAGGCCGGACATAAGCTCTACTCATCGTATGACGTGGGGAAGATGCTCGACCGTAAGCGTGGCTATGCCGATACGGAGAACTTCGATTATGGCGCTCTCTTCCAGACCACCTTTGGCATGGACAAGGCACAGCGTATTTCGACCTTCGACAGCGGCTCCACTCACGCCATGACACTTACTGCAGTTGACCTCGACAGTAAGGGAAAGGCCACCAAGTGGAAGGTGGAGAACTCCTGGGGCAGTGACTGGGGACAGCAGGGCTGTCTGATTATGACCGACCGCTGGCTGCGTGAATACATGTTCCGTCTGGTGGTGCCCAATGAGTATGTGCCTGAGAAGATAATGAAGGCATACCAGAGTGACCCCGTCATGGTCATGCCCGAAGACCCGCTCTTTCTGCCCGACGAATAATAACTTTCAAATCTTCTGTTTCGGCTTTTTCGTGAACTTATAGAGCAGGGATAGCATTACATAGCGTGGAATGCAGTTGTTCCAGGTCTCGGTACGTCCCTGCGCATTTACGCTGTACTGTGTGTTCGACAATTGGTGAAACAGGTCGAATACAATAAGTTTCAGCGTCACCTTGTCCTTGAGCATCGGGTGTGACAGTTCGGCATTCCACACCAAGTCATCGGTGTTCATCATGTGGCTCTGATAGCCGCGGCGTGAGAACATGCGAAGATCGGTGGCTAACGATAGTTTTACCCAGGGAATGGTGTAGCGCAGGTGGCCACCGTAGTTGTAGTCGAAGGCCGAGATGCGCTCAAAGTTCTGCCGGTTGCCGGTGGCACTGAGCCAGGTTACTTCGCCCCGAATACCGATGGTCAGCGCGTCCTTCTGGTATTCAAAGGTCAGACGTTCGTGAAGTGTCCAGTTATGGACAGTGCTGTTTTTTTCTGTTTGTTGCGTTTGTTGCTGTGACACAGCAGCATACTGGACGTCGAAGTCCACGGAGTGGGTGTAGTCCACGTCGGCCACCTGTCTCAAGGTGATGAGCTTTTTCTTGTCGAGGGGCATTTCGTAGTTGGAGCCTAAGTTCCAGTTCCAATTGCCGTTGACGTTGTCCTGCATAAAGACATAGCTGCCCGTGTCTGGGTTGTAGATGGTGCGGGTGCCGATAGAATGCTGAACGATACTGGCATTAGTCCAGATGGAGAAGAAACGTCTAAGACTATCGTTGTTAGTGATGAAATTGAGGCCGAAGTTATGGGTGATGGAAGACCTCAGGTCAGGATTGTTTACCGTCATGGCCAGTGGGTTGGTCGTGTCGTCGAAAGGAAGCAGGCTCGACAGACTGGGGCGATTGATGGTCATGCTGTAGTTGGCAGAACGCAGACCGCGTTTGATGCCCCAACGGTAGAAACCGAAGTTAGGTTCGAAATGGGTGTAGTTGCGACGGGCGATAGTGTCGAACCCCACCTCGCAATAGTCAAGTCGCTCACGAGTGTGAACCACGGGCAGGTAGATATAGAGATAGCCATTGTCTGTGGAGCGGGTAATGCCCAGCATGCCCCGATATTTGCGGGCGAGCAGGTTCTCGCGGCCGTTGTTCAGAAGATCGATGGCACTCATGAGCAGGGCGTTGGTCGAGGGTAGCCATGTCAGTTGTTGCTTGTCGGCGGCCACCTCGGTGAGCCAGTCCAGTCGGTAGTTGTCGTTTACCGAATTGTTCATGGTCTGATCGTAAGAAACATTGGCACCGATGTACCAGTTGTCGGGAAGTTGCAGCGTGTAGTTCCCCCCAATCTTGTAATTGTATTCCTCGCTGTGGGCATCATTGTAATAGTGGCGTAGGTCGGTAGAGTCGTTCTGCGCATAGTAGGTGCGGTTCAGCGTGTAGTTCTCGTTGGGTTTGTTGCGGTTGTAGTTGCCTGACAGGCTGATAGTGACGTAGTCGCCCCAGTCGAACTTCTTGTTATAGTTCAGTGAACCATTGAGACCCAATGTGCGGTATTTGTTCTTCGATTCGTTATGGGTACGGTTGACAATGGCAGTTCGGAAACTGGAGTCGCGGCTCTCGCTGTCGCGATGCCCATTGACATAGTTCACAGAAAAGGAAGAGGAGATGCTGAAGGGTTCTTTCATGACAAAGCGATTGTCGGCTGAGAAACGGAAGTCCTTTTGCTGGCTTCCCGACATGCTGCCGCCAAACAGATTCCCTTCGCTGGCAAAGCGTTCCGAAGAGGTTTGTGTCTCGTTGTCGGCATCGCTCCAGTGGAGGGTGGCATCAAACTCCTCTTCCCATCGTTTGTCTTTGTTTTCTGTCTCGATGTGCAAGCCCGTCTGGTGGGTGGTCATCTGGCCTTGCGGCATGTTGCTGGGACTCCAGTCGCCATCTCCGCCCGGACGGCGGTTCTCATTGACATTGTTGGTATTGCCAAAGACTGACACACGTGAGTGATCATCGTAATAAAGGCTGAAGAGGCGGGCAAGATAGCGCGAGTCAGTGCCTCCGCCTGCCTCCACGTTGCCCATAAAGCCACGGTTGTACTCGCGTTTCAGTACCACGTCCATCACGTAGTCCCGCTTTTCCACGTCATGGCCAATAAGCTCACTCTGTTTGGTCGACTTGTCGTAGACTTTGATGTTCTGCACGGTGAAGTAGGGCAGGTTGTCGAGCATCACTTTGTTCTTCCCCTTGAAGAAGTCCTTGCCGTTCAGCGTCAGATAGTCCACTTTCCGGCCATTGATATAGATGTCGCCGTTGTCCTTCAGTTCGGCACCAGGCATTTGGCGGATCAGTCCGTCGAGCATCGAACCTTCGGGCAGGTTGAAGGCCGACGCATTGTAAACGATGGTGTCGCCACGGTAGGCAAACTTCACTTTCGTACCCTTGACCACCACTCCGTCGAGCTCGCTTTCCCGCCAAATGTCGTCCTGCTTCTTCTTCATCAGCAGGCGCGGCAGTTCAAAGCTGTTGTTGCGGGCCAGATAGCGCAGCTGGTAGTTCATGAAAGTGTCTTCGTAACCTTCGCACGTACCTTTTATTATAATGATTTGCGGCTTGGCCGGAATCTTGAATTCATAGAAGGAGTTAGTGCCCCATGTCCAGCAGGTCATGGTGTCAATGACGGTAGAGTCTTGGGCCATCAGCGTGACAAATGCTTTGACCTTAGCCTTGGTGAACGAGTCGTAGACTTCACCGTAGAGGTTCACTTTTCGTTCCTTTTTCTGATTTGTCTTCAGCGAATCGGTCTGTGCAAAAGACACCACACAGACTGTCAGGCAGGTAGCGACGAACAGGTAATGTTTCATTCTGGGCTGGTAATTTAAATGCAAAGGTAGCAAAAAAGACTAATCTATCGCAACAATTAAGCCTCTGTTAGTGTTAATCTTCTAAAAACAGAGGGGTTTTTCAACCAGTTTTCGTATCTTTGCGGCCAAAAAACAAATAGATTGTTAGTTTTACATTTATTTTTATGACCAACCAGCACAGCATTGTAGGGTTCAAAATCAAAGGGATTAGAGAATCCAAGAACCTCACTATTGAGGAAATCTCAGAACGTAGTGGTCTTTCTATAGACCAGATCGAGTCCATCGAGAACGATGAATATCTGCCGTCTTTAGGACCGCTGATTAAGATAGCCAGGGCACTGGGTGTGCGTCTGGGTACTTTCCTTGACGACAACGACGAGCTGGGGCCTGTGGTCTGCCGTGCCGAGGAGCGTGAGCGCGACCGCAGTATAAGTTTCTCGAACGGTGCAGCCGAGGCACGCAAGAACATGGTCTACCACTCACTGGCACGCCAGAAGGCGGGTCGTAGTATGGAGCCGTTCATCATCGACATTCAGCCCAGCGAGGAAAAGAACTTCAAACTTTCTGCCCATGAAGGCGAGGAGTTTATCTATGTGATGGAAGGCGAGATTGTAATAAACTATGGCAAGGAAACCTACGTGCTGAAGGCTGGCGACAGTATCTTCTACGACTCTATCGTGGAGCATCACGTGCATGGTTCGTCAGGTAAGAGTGCCAAGATATTGGCAGTGGTTTATATTCCTTTCTAATTCAAAGAGAATGAGTAACGTAAGATTAGACATGGCCGGCAGGCCCCTGCCAGACAGAACTTATCCTGCCGAGACAGGCAGCGTAGGCTATAAACTCCATGAGCGTACCCTTGGTCAATGGCTTGAATACTGGGCTGAGACAACGCCCGACAAGGAATACATCGTGTATTCCGACCGTGACCTGCGCTTCACCTGGAGCCAGTTCAACCAGCGTGTGGACAATTTGGCCAAAGGTCTCATCAGCATTGGCGTGAAGAAAGGGTCGAACGTGGGCATCTGGGCAACCAACGTGCCCGACTGGCTCACCTTCCTCTATGCCACGGCCAAGATTGGTGCCGTGCTTGTGACGGTGAACACCAACTACAAGCAGAATGAGCTGGAGTACCTGTGCGAGAACAGTGATATGCACACGCTTTGCATCACCGACGGCACCTGGGAGTGTGACTATGTGGACATGACTTACAAGATGCTGCCCGAGTTGCGTGACTGCCAGCGTGGACATCTGGAGAGCAAACGTTTTCCTTTCATGAAGAACGTGGTCTATATTGGCATGGAGAAGCATCGCGGCATGTTCAATACTGCTGAACTGCTGCTCTTGGGCAAGAACATCGATGACGAGCAGCTGCTGGAGATGAAAAGTCAGGTGAGCTGCTACGATGTCTGCAATATGCAGTACACCAGCGGCACTACCGGTTTTCCCAAGGGCGTGATGCTCACCCACTATGGCATTGCCAACGACGGTTACTTTACCGGTGAGAATATGGGCTTCACTGCCGATGACAGACTCTGCGTTTGTGTGCCCCTGTTCCACTGCTTTGGTGTAGTGCTGGCCACGATGAACTGCCTCACCCACGGTTGTACTGAGGTAATGGTCGAGAAGTTCGATCCCCTGGTGGTATTGGCTTCTATCCATAAAGAGCGTTGTACGGCCGTCTATGGCGTGCCCACCATGTTCATTGCCGAGCTCAACCACCCCATGTTCTCCATGTTCGATCTCAGCTGTCTGCGCACGGGCATCATGGCTGGTTCGCTGTGTCCTGTGGAACTGATGAAGCAGGTCAGCGAGAAGATGTATATGACCATTACGAGCGTCTACGGCCTCACTGAGTCATCGCCTGGCATGACGCAGACCTGCCTGAACGACACGTTTGAGCAGCGCTGCACCACCGTGGGTCGTGACTTCCCCTTTGTTGAGGTCAAGGTGCTCGACCCTGAGACAGGCGAGGAATGTCCTGTTGGTGTGCAGGGCGAGATGTGCTGCAAGGGCTTCAACGTGATGAAGGGCTACTACAAGAACCCCGAAGCCACCGCTGAGGTAATTGACAAGAACGGTTTCCTCCACTCAGGTGACCTGGGCATCAAGGACGAGCAGGGCTTCTATAAGATTACAGGCCGCATCAAGGACATGATTATTCGTGGCGGTGAGAACATTTATCCGCGTGAAATCGAGGAGTTCCTTTATCACATGCCTGGTATTCGCGACGTGCAGGTGGCTGCCGTCCCGTCGAAAAAGTATGGTGAGGCCGTAGGCGCCTTCATCATCTTGGAAGAGGGCGTAAAGATGCAGCCTGAGGATGTGCAGGACTTCTGCCGTGGTAAGATTGCTCGCTACAAGATTCCCAAGTACGTGTTCTTCATCGACCAGTTCCCCCTGACGGGTAGTGGCAAGATTCAAAAGTTCAAGTTGAAGGAAATGAGCCTCAAGCTCTGTGCCGAACAGGGCATTGAGGTAGTATGACCAGGGGTCATTTCGTACCTGTATAGCCGCCATGACATTGTTGGCTTCTTATCTTCACATCACCGACCCCACGCTGATTTTCTTCGTGGTGTTGTTGATAATTCTGTTTGCCCCTATCATCATGGGCAAACTGAGGATTCCCCATATCATTGGCATGGTGCTGGCAGGTGTGCTGATAGGCCCCTACGGCTTTGACATACTGGAACGCGACGAGTCGTTCGAACTGTTTGGTCGAGTGGGTCTGTTCTATATCATGTTCCTTGCAGGACTTGAGATGGACCTGGAGAGCGTGAAGAAGAACTCCCGTCAGTTTGTGGTCTTCGGTCTGCTCACCTGCTTTGTGCCGTTGGTGCTCACCTACATCATGTCGGTGCTGCTGCTCGGCTATTCGGTACGGGCATCCTTCCTGCTGGGATGCATCATGGCATCGAACACGCTGATAGCCTATCCCATCGTGGGACGCTACGGCCTACAGCGTAATTCGAGCGTCATGCTCAGCGTGGGCTCGTCGATGATTTCGTTGTTCATGGCCTTGGTCATGCTGGCAGGCTTGTCGGGCACGTTCGACGAGGGTGGTGGCTGGCTGTTCTGGGTGTTGTTTGTACTGAAGCTTGCAGCCTTCATTGTGGGCACTGCGATGCTCATTCCCAGGCTGGCACGCTATTTCCTGCGTCGCTATAGCGATGCCGTAATGCAGTACATCTTCGTTATGGCTGTGATGTTCTTGAGTGCGGCTCTCTCCGACCTCATTGGCTTGGAGGGCATCTTCGGTGCCTTCTTCTCAGGCCTGGTGCTCAATAGGTATATTCCCCATGTATCGCCCCTGATGAACCGTACGGAGTTCATTGGCAACGCTATCTTCATTCCTTATTTCCTGATAGGTGTGGGCATGCTCATCAATCTGCGTACGCTGGCTGAAAGCAGCCAGATGTGGTGGATTGTGTTGCTCATTGCGTTTTTCGGTACGTTCGGTAAAGCCTTGGCTGCCTATATCTCAAGCCTACTCTTCCGGTTGTCGAAATCTGAAGGGCACATGATGTTCGGCCTCACGTCGGCCCATGCGGCCGGTGCCATTGCCATGGTCATGGTGGGTATGCGGCTGGAGGTGGCACCTGGACAGTATTTGGTCGACGACCAGATGCTTAATGGTGTGGTTATCATGATTCTCGTGACGTGTGTCATCTCGACGCTCATGACCCAGAAAGCAGCCATCGAGATCAGTCTGAACAGCCTCACCCCAGGTTCCCTGACAAGGAGTGGGGATGGCGACCGCACCAAGACCATGATCTGTGTGAAATATCCTGAGATTGCTCCTCAGCTCCTATCGCTGTCTTTGCTGATGCGCAATGAGAAGTCAAAGAATGGGCTGGTGGCACTGAACGTGGTCTATGACGATGAGCACAGCACTGAAGCACGAGAACAGGGGTTGCAGCTCCTTGAGCAGTTGCAGAAGCAGGCCAGTGCCGTCGAGGTTCCCATGCAGACCCAGGTGCGGCTGGCTACTAACATAGCCAACGGCATCAAGCACGCTTTCCGTGAGTATGCCTGTTCGGAGATTGTTATGGGTATGCACGTCCATACTGACGTGTCACAGAAGTTCTGGGGTGAGTTCATCCAGAGTCTGTACAACGGACTGAACCGTCAGATTATTCTCACGCGTTTCGAACAACCCCTGAACACGTTGCGCCGCATTCAGGTGGCTGTGCCGTCAAGGGCTGAGTTCGAGCCCGGTTTCCACCGCTGGCTGGAATGCTTGTGCCGACTGGCAGGACAGTTAGACTGCCGTATACAGTTCCATGGGCGTAACGAGTCGCTGGTGCTCATTGCTGAATATATTAACAACCTGTACCCCAGTGTTCGGGGAGAATACACCCTTATGGGTCACTGGAACGAACTTCCGCAGTTGGCGGGCACGATAGGCAGGGACCACATGCTTGTGGTGGTTACTGCCCGTAAAGGAACCATCAGCTACAAGAACGCACTCGACCGCCTGCCCGACGAGCTGACGCGCTATTTCTCGGGCACCAATCTGATGATTATCTTCCCTGATCAGTATGGCAATGCCAAGGAAGACTCCATGAGCTTCACCGAGGCCCAGCACCGCGAGGAGGACAGCATCTACGATACCATTTTGCACTGGATGCACAGAAAAATATGATAGATATCAAGAACATAACTAAGAGTTTCGGCTCATTACAGGTGCTCAAAGGCATCGACCTGACTATCGACAAGGGCGAAGTTGTGAGCATCGTAGGCCCAAGTGGGGCGGGCAAGACCACACTGCTGCAAATCATTGGAACACTTGACCGCCCGGATACTGGTTCAGTGTGTGTCGATGGCATCGACACCACTCAACTTAGGCAGAAGCAGTTGAGCGATTTTCGTAATCGACGGTTGGGCTTTGTCTTCCAGTTCCACCAACTGCTGCCTGAGTTCACGGCTATCGAGAACATCATGATTCCAGCCTACATAGCAGGCCGCAGCAGCAAGGAGGCCAAGAACCAGGGAGAGGAACTGCTACAGTTCATGGGACTCAGAGACCGTTCCCATCACAAACCTTCAGAACTTTCGGGCGGAGAGAAACAACGCGTGGCTGTGGCTCGTGCGCTTATCAACAATCCGGCAGTCATTTTGGCTGATGAGCCCAGCGGCTCGCTCGACTCGCAGAACAAACAGGAATTACATCAGTTATTCTTCGACCTGCGTGATAAGTATGGTCAGACGTTTGTCATCGTTACCCACGACGAGCAGTTGGCCACTCTTACCGACCGCACCATTCACATGAAAGACGGGCTGCTCGAAGTTCCGTTCTTAGAGACAGAAGGAGGCGAGACATGCTGAAACTGGGCGATTACAACACGTTGAAGATTGTCAAACGTGTTGATTTTGGATTCTATCTCGACGGTGGCGACGAAGGTGAGGTGCTACTTCCACAGCGTTATGCCACTCCTAATATGCAGATAGGACAGGACATTTCCGTGTTCATCTATCTTGATCAGGAAGAAAGAATCGTTGCCACTACCGAAGCCCCGCTGGCCAAGGTTGGTGAGTTCGCATGGTTGGAAGTGGCCTGGTGCAATCAGTATGGAGCTTTCCTGAAGTGGGGACCCATGAAAGACTTGTTCTGCCCCTTCCGTGAACAAAAGCAGCGCATGGAGGTGGGCAAACATTACATTGTCTATGTCATGGAAGACCAGGAGTCCCATCGCCTTATGGCCACGGCCAAGGTTGATAAGTACATTGTACCGTATGCTGAGACCGTGTCGCGGCGTACCCCAATCACTCATGGCCAAGCTGTTGATTGTCTCATCTGGCAGAAGACCGACCTGGGCTTCAAGGCCATTGTCGATAACCGTTATCAGGGTCAGATCTACGACAACCAGGTGTTCCAGCCGCTGCACACCGGCGACCGCCTCACGGCTTATGTCGACCATGTGCGACAGGACGGCAAGATTGACCTTACGGCGCAGCCCACTGGCCGACAGCACACGCTCGACTTTGCCGAGGTGCTGTTGCGCTACCTGTATGAGAACAACGGCTTCTGCGACCTTGGTGACAAAAGTTCTGCTGAACTCATTGCCGACCGTTTTAAGGTGTCGAAGAAAGCCTACAAGAAAGCCATCGGTGACTTGTACCGCCGTCGGCTTATTACCATTTCCGATGACGGCATCCGTCTTGTTTGAAGGAATCTTTCCTAAAATCACGCAAAAAAATGATGTTGGCTTTAAACTTTTCGCAAAGTGTTGCGTCATAATACCATAAAGTGTATTAAGGATAATTAAAAAACAAAGTATGAAGCGATTTCTACTTCTGATGGCCGTCATGTTTTCGGCCCTCTCAATGCAAGCCCAGCGTACTATTACGGGTAAGGTAATTGACAAAGAACAGGGCGAGGCCGTGATTCAGGCCACTGTGGCTCTGCTGAAGAAAGACAGCACGCTGGCTGCCAATGCGGTGACCAACCTGGACGGTCAGTTCACCGTGACTGCTCCGCAGGACGGACAGTACATTGTCCGTATTACTTACGTGGGCTATAAGACACTCTTCCACAGTGTGACGGTCGAAGGCAAACCCGTACAAGTGGGCACACTCACTATCGTTCCCGACTCGAAACTGCTGAAAGAAGTCGAGGTGGTAAAGAATATTGCCAAGGTTACCACCAAGGATGACACCATTATATATAATGCGGGCGCGTATCGCACGCCCGAAGGCTCCGTGGTCGAAGAACTCATCAAGAAGCTCCCAGGTGCCGAAGTGAGTGACGACGGTACTATCAAGATTAACGGTAAGACCGTGCAGAAAATCAAGGTCGACGGTAAGGAGTTTATGACCGGCGACACGAAGACTGCCGTGAAAAACCTCCCCACTTCTATTGTGAACCGTATTAAGACCTACGAGGAGAAGAGCGACCTGAGCCGCATCACAGGTGTTGACGACGGCAACGACCAGATGGTGCTCGACTTCGGTTTGAAAGCTGGTATGAACCGAGGCTTGTTTGCCAACGTCGATGGTGGTGTAGGTACCAAGCATCGCTATTCAGGCCGTGCCTTTGGTGCCATTATGAATGGCGACTGGCGTGTGATGTCAATGCTCAATGCCAACAACACCAATGATATGGGATTTGGTGGCGGTGGTGGCGGCGGCCGCTTCGGTGGCGGTGGCCGTAACGGCCTGCAGGCATCGAAGATGGGTTCGGTTAACTTCAACTATGAGAAGACCAAGCTTCTTATATGGGATGGATCCATTCGCTGGAACCACAATGATGGTGATGCTTGGAGCCGCCGTTCGTCTGAGAACTTCGTAGCTCTCAACACGGGTTCCTTCTCCGAGTCGACCAATCAGAACTATTCCCGTTCCAACTCATGGAACGCCCAGATGCGCATTGAGTGGACACCCGACACATTGTGGAACATCAGTTTCCGTCCTACATGGAGCTATGGCACTAACGACGGTACCTCGCGCAGTCAGTCGGGCATGTTCGACGCTGATCCTTACGACTTCGCATCGTCCGACGACGGTATCGCGGTTATCGTTTCCCGCATGCTTGGCATCGACTCGGCATTGGTGGTCAATAACCGTATGAACAACGGTTTGTCTTACAGCGACTCGAAACGTCTTGGTGGTACACTGCAGATTAACCGTAAGATAGGCAGCATGGGCCGCAACATTACCTTGCAGACAAGTTTGAACTATAGCGACGGCGACTCACGTTCCACCTCTTCGAACCTGGTCAACCTCTATCGCTACATGTCCCTTAACCCTGACTCTTCGCAGTATCAGACCAACCGCTACAACCTGACACCGACGAAGAACTACGACTACAACGTTCGCCTGACCTATAGTGAGCCTATCTTCCGTGCTACTTTCCTACAGTTCAGTTATAATTTCCAGTATCGTTACACCAAGAGCGACCGTTCTACATACGACTTTAGTTGGTCTCGAAACACCTATCAGAATTATTTGGACTGGACTAACGTTGATCCTGGCTATAGAGACTGGGGCGACTATCTCAATGATCCGCTTCGTGTCAATCCGCTTGACTACTATTACCGTCGTGACCTGAGCCGTTTCTCAGAGTATAAGAACTACATCCACACGGCTGAGATTATGCTTCGCGTTATTCGTGAGAAATATAATTTCAACGTGGGTGTGCAGGTCATTCCTCAGTCCAGCGAGTTCACCTATCGCTATCTCACTACCGACACCGTCACCACGCGCAATGTAGTGAACTGGAGTCCCACGGCCAATGTACGCCTGAAGCTGAGCGATCGCGGACAGCTGCGCTTCGAATACCGTGGCAACACCAGTCAGCCTTCGATGAGTGACCTGTTGCCCATTACCGACAATAGCGATCCTCTGAATGTCACCAGTGGTAACCCCAGCCTGAAGCCTTCGTTCACCCAGCGTTTCTCCCTGCGTTACAATGATTCCTTCGAGCGTTACTCCCGCTTCATCTGGGCCAATCTGAACTTCTCGACCACTAGCAACTCGGTGGCAAACATGGTGAGATACAATCCCGTGACTGGCGGACGTGAGTCGCGTCCTGAGAACATCAACGGCAACTGGGATATTAGCGGTAACATCAGTTACAACACCGCTCTCGACACA
The DNA here is from genome assembly GCA_947304695.1 of uncultured Prevotella sp. The sequence goes on along the minus strand of CAMZBS010000018.1, from coordinate 14,382 downwards.
GCAGGCTTCTTCAACGTGAACACCTCGACTGAGGCCAGCTACAACAACCGCGTGGGCTATATTGATATTTACCGTGACGGCAACGTGAGTAAGATGACCACCAAGTCGACCACCCTGAGCGAACGCCTTGGTGCCAGCTATCGTAACGATTGGTTGGAGTTTGAGTTGAACGGTGGTGTGCGCTACAACTACAGCTACAACGCACTGCAGGAAAACTCGAAGTTGAGCAACTGGGCCTTCAACTACGGCTTCAACACCACGATTCAGGCTCCCTGGGGCATGCAGTTCACCACCAGTCTGAACATGTCCAGTCGCCGTGGCTTCAGCGATGCAGCTGCCAATACCAACGAGTTGATATGGAATGCACAGATTTCGCAGAGTTTCCTGAAAGGCAAGCCTCTTTCCGTACGACTGGAGTTCTACGACATCCTGGGTGAGCAGTCGAACTTCTCGCGCATGATTGATGCCATGAGCCGTACCGATAACTGGTACAATTCCATTAACAGCTACGTGATGCTGCGTGTGAACTACCGTCTGAACCTCTTTGGCAACAAAGAGATGCGCCAGAACATGCGCCGTGGCGGCGGAGGCCCTGATGGTGGCTTCGGTGGTGGCCGTGGTGGCAACCGTGGTGGCGGCTTCGGAGGTGGAATGCCTCGTGGCGGTGGTGGATTTGGTGGTCCCGGAAGATTCTAAGGTACTTAACTGTGCGAAGTTAGTAAATATCATATAACGGAAAGAAAGTCGTAAATGAAGAAATATATTCTTGACCTGACGGTGAAGTCAGTACAGCAGATTCATGAACGTTACGTTCTGATTAAGCTGACCGACAGCCACGCGCTGCCTGAGATGCTGCCAGGTCAGTTTGTTGAGATACGTGTTGACGGTTCGTCTACAACCTTCTTGCGCCGTCCCATCTCCATCTGCTATGTCGATTACAAAGAAAATGAGCTTTGGCTGTTGGTGGCAGTAGTAGGCGACGGCACCCACCGTATGGCACAGCTGCAAGCGGGCGACAAGCTGAACTGCGTATTACCCTTGGGCAACGGTTTCTCACCGTATCTTCCCCCCAAGGAGGAAATGAAGGGGACTCCACTCTTGGTTGGTGGTGGCGTGGGTGTAGCACCTTTGCTCTATCTGGGTGCCTTCTGTCATTCTCAGGGTGTTGAACCTATCTTCCTGCTTGGAGCGCGTACGGCTAAGGACTTGTTGATGCTTGATGAGTTTCGTAAGTATGGTCGTGTGCTTGTGACTACTGAAGACGGTTCAGAAGGCGAGAAAGGCTTTGTCACCAATCACTCTGTTCTTGCGCAGGAGCATTTCTACCTGATTCAGTGTTGTGGTCCTACGCCCATGATGAAAGCCGTGGCCCGCTATGCGCGGGCGAAAGGCATTGAGTGTGAGGTGTCTTTGGAGAATCTGATGGCTTGTGGACTGGGAGCCTGCCTGTGCTGTGTGGAGAAAACCACTGAGGGCAACCTCTGTGTGTGCAAGGATGGCCCCGTGTTTAATATCAAACGACTGTTATGGCAAGATTAGACGTACAGATAAAAGACCTGCGACTGAAGAACCCGGTGATGACAGCGTCGGGCACTTTCGGCTATGGCCTTGAGTTTCAGGACTTCGTACCGCTCAGTGAGATTGGCGGCATCATCGTGAAGGGCACCACCCTGAAGCCCCGTGAGGGCAACGACTATCCTCGCATGGCCGAGACACCGATGGGCATGCTCAACTGTGTGGGTCTGCAGAACAAGGGGGTGGATTATTTCTGTGAGCACATCTATCCGCTGATTAAGGACATCGACACCAATATGATTGTCAACGTGAGCGGCTCGTCGCCTGAAGACTACGCTGAGTGTGCTGCACGTATCGATGCTTTGGAGCGCATCCCTGCCATTGAACTGAACATCTCGTGCCCCAACGTGAAGGACGGAGGCATGGCTTTCGGTGTGACCTGTGCCGGTGCTGAGAGTGTGGTCAAGGCTGTACGTCAGCGCTATCATAAGACACTTATCGTGAAGCTCTCGCCCAACGTGACCGACATCACCGAGATTGCCCGTGCTGTTGAGGCATCAGGAGCCGACTCGGTGTCGCTGATTAATACACTTATGGGCATGGCTGTCGATATTGAGAAACGCAAGCGTGTGCTTTCCATTGGCACGGGTGGACTGAGCGGCCCCTGTGTAAAGCCTGTTGCTTTGCGCATGGTCAGTCAGGTGTCGAAGGCTGTGAAGATTCCTGTCATTGGTCTTGGCGGCATCATGACGGCCAAGGACGCACTGGAGTTCCTTATGTGCGGTGCCACTGCCGTTGAGATTGGCACGGCCAACTTCATTGACCCAGCCGTCACTATTAAGGTGCGCGATGGTATCAACGAATGGCTCGACCGTCATGGTGTGGCCGATGTCAATGAGATCATTGGCGTTATCGATTAATTAATCTGTAGCTTTTTTCAGGCCGTGACAACCGTCACGGCCTGATTTTTCTGCGGTATTCCTGCGGCGTGATGCCTGTTACCTTGCGAAACAGGCGGATGAAGTAGTTCTGGTCGCTGAAGCCTAAGGTGTAGGCCACCTCTTTCACAGCTTTGTCGGAAGTGAAAAGCAGCAGTTGTGCCCTTTCCACCTTTTTATTATTTATATATTGCACGGGCGAGGCTCCGAACTCCTGTTTGAACAGTTTGATGAAGTAGGGCTTGCTGACACTGGCCACCTCGGCCAGCTCCTCAACGCCGACGTTGTCGCTTATGTGTGAGTGAATGTGTTCCAACACCCGCTTCATCCGTTTGTTGTGAGTCCACACGCGAGGCTGAGCCTGGCGTATGAAGTGCGACATGATCATCAGCATGGCACCGCGCAGTTCCATCTTTTCCCATAGCTCCATGTCGCGATAGCGTGCCACATAGTCCGATGTCTGTGCCGACGTGTCATAGCTTCGCGGGTCGCTCTGCGGCAGTTGTGCGTCGGGTTGCTGGTTGCACAGGTATTCAAACAGGATTTCTGTTATCTCGTCACCTTCCACCTCCGTAGGCAGTTCACACACTTCCTGCAGGTTCATTTCGTTGCGGAACCCTTCGAAGGTATGGAGGTAATAATGCGAGAACGGGCCGTGACACTCGTACGAATGAACCGTATAGGCTGGAATGATGTACAGATGATGGGGCCGCAGCGTCACGTCCTGTCCTGGCAGGTGTAGCAGTGCCTCGCCTTCCGTCACGTAGAAGACACGGATGAAAGGCGAGCTCACGTCCTGCCAGTTCCAGTCTGCATTGTGCTGCGCACGTCCCACGTTCAGCAGCATCAGGTTCATCGACTCTATCGGAATCTGTATCATGCCTTCTTTTTATCTCACCACTTCCGTAAACTCCGGCTTTGCGTTCTCTTCGTTGCCCACGGTCACATAAATAATCGAAGTGGCTTCCGTTCCGTCCATGCCGCGTCCCTTCACCGTATATTTATAGTCTGTGCCGTCGGGTGTGGTGCGCTTGCCCACGGTCTGCGGGGTGCCAAGTGGGAACTGATAGCTGGAGCAGGCAGCATCGAAGATGGCTCTTTCCTCGTCCGTCACGGGTTGCTGTGCGGAGTAGTCGGGCAGTTTTTCTACCGTTCCTTCCTTATAGCCCTTCTCTTTCAGGAAACGGTCCAGTTCCTTTGCCGCTGCCGTCACCCTTGCTGTACGCACACCGTAGCCAGTCTTTATCTTGGCTTTGGGCAGTGCTTTTCTGAGCGCATCGGTTGAAGTGTTCAGTCCTCCGCTGCCAAATGTGCAGAACGGCACGATAGTCTTACCGGCAAAGTCCTGCTCCTTGACCAGCGTGGCGATGGGCATGGCGTAGGTGCCGAACCAGATGGGGTAGCCCAGGAAGATTACATCGTAGTCGGAAAGTTTCGACTTCAGCGGCTTGATAGCAGGCGTCTCGCCGTTTTCCCTTTCGCGTCCTGAACGTGCGATGGTCTCCTGGAAGTTGCCCGAATAGGGTACTACTGCCTCAATGGCCTCAATGTCGGCTCCAGTCTGCTTCTGCAATTCTTGGGCTACGGTCTTCGTCGTGCCGGTCTCTGAATAGTAAAGCACCAGTTCCTTCTGTGCACAACCTGTTGTCATGACTGTCATAACTGCAAGTGATAATAAAAGTTTTTTCATTGCTCTGTTTGTTTGATAATCGCTGCAAATATACAACAAAATGATGATACGGCAAAGGATTTCCCGCAAGAATATTCAAATATGAACAGATTATAGCACAAAATTAACATGGTGAGCCTCAATCGCAATTTTGTGCTATTCTTGTGTAATATTTTGATGTGTGAACGGGAAGGAAAACCGTACTTTTGCATCAGGAAAAACTGAATAGAAACAAAACGAAAAGAAAATGAAAAAGATTTTTGTCTCATTGCTGACGGCATTTACCCTGACCGCCAGCGCACAGGAGAACGTGGCCGTTAAGACGGGCACGTATGGCAATGACTGGGAGTCGCTCAGCGCTTGGGAGTGCCCCGAATGGTTCAAGGACGCGAAGTTCGGCATCTGGGCCCACTGGGGACCGCAGTGCCAGGCTGAAGACGGCGACTGGTACGCCCGCTTCATGTACTATGAAAACAGCGGACAGTACAACTACCACGTATCCCATTTCGGCAATCCGTCGGTCTTCGGACTGAAGGACTTGTGCAACGCCTGGAAGGCCGACAAGTGGGACCCGCAGGAGCTGGTGAGCCTCTACAAGAGCGTGGGTGCCCGTTACTTCATGGCTTTGGGCAACCACCACGACAATTTCGACAACTGGAACTCGCCCTATCAGGAATGGAACTCGGTGAACGTAGGTCCGAAGAAAGACCTCATCAAGGGCTGGAGCGATGCCTGCAAAAAGGAAGGACTGCCCTTAGGCGTAAGCATTCACGCCTCGCATGCCTGGACGTGGCTGGAGCCTTCGCAGAAGTATGACGGCAACCTGACCAAGGCCGACGGCAAGGGCAAGTGGTGGGAAGGACTCGACCCGCAGGAACTCTATGCCCAGGACCATGCCCACTCAACTGGGTGGGAGAGCAGTGGCACCATCCACTCCCAATGGGACTGGGGCAATGGTGCCTCGCTGCCTTCGACGGCCTACAAGCAGAAGTTCCAGAACCGCGTGCTGGAGCTGATCAACGATTACAATCCCGACATGATCTACTTCGACGACACGGCCATGCCTTTCTATGGCTGTGACGACCAAGTGGGCCAGAACATCCTGCAGCACTACTATAACCACAGTGCCGCCGCTCACGACGGCCAGCAACAGGTGGTGGTCACGGGCAAGCAGCTCACCGACCAGCAGAAGGGCTACATGCTGTGGGACGTGGAGCGCGGCATCCCCGACCGTCCGCAGACAGCCTACTGGCAGACCTGCACCTGCATAGGTCAGTGGCACTACGACCAGAATGTCTACAACAACAACGGCTATAAGAGCGGTGCCACCGTCATCCGCATGCTCATCGACGTGGTGTCGAAGAACGGCAACTTGCTGGTGTCCATTCCCGTGAAGGGCAACGGAACCATCGACGACAAGGAAAAGAAAGTGCTGGCCGACATCAAGGCCTGGATGGACATCAACAGCGAGAGTATCTATGGTACCCGCGTGTGGAACACCTTCGGCGAAGGCCCACTGGCTGAGACTGTGAATCCCATGACTGCCCAGGGCTTCAACGAGGGACAGAACTACACGGCACAGGACGTGCGCTATGTCACCAGAAACGACACCGTCTATGCCACCATCATGGCTTGGCCCGAGGCTGGCGAGTTCAACTTCAAGGCCCTGGCCACGACCGCTGCCGTCTACGCAGGTGATGTGGCCAAGGTTGAGCTGCTGGGCTACAATGGCGACATCGAGTTCGAGCAGGACTACCAGGGACTCAGCATTGTTGTTCCCGGCACGAAGCCCAACGCCATCGCCCCCGTGTTCCGCATCACCTTCAAGTCCAAGCAGCTCAGCACCTACGAACTGCTGCAGCAGATGGTCAGTCAGATGGAAGAAGACCTGCCGTTGCTGATGGCGCAGGCTCATCCCTACAACACTGGCAAGATTGACGCAAACAAGGTGGAGTTGCTGCGCATTGCCGTTGAGAAGACAAAGGCAGTATCGCCCGATCTCTCGGAAGAGGAATATAAAACATATCGCACCGACTTGGCCGGTGTCTACCGTTCCTTTGCTGCCGACGGTCTGAACAAGGGTGGTGCCTTCAGTGGCATCGTAGACGAGAACCTCACCACCCAGTACCTTGTTGAGGCTTCCAACTTCACCCGTTCTGCCGGAGGCACCAGCCGCTTCGGCGCTCCGAAGAACTGGACGGTGGAGAACTTCGACATCCCCAATGGCGGCGACGGAACCAAGCACGGCCTTGACCGCTACACAGGCAACGATGCCCTGATGCTCGGCGTGTGGAACGATGCCTCGAAGAATACTACTGGCGACCTGAAGAACGCCCGCATCTATCGCAAGATCACACTGCCCGCAGGCAAGTACTACTTCGGTGCAGCCTACAACGCCGTCTACAACCTGAGCGAAGCCTATATGTTCGTGAGCAAGGAACTTTGTTCCACTGCCGACATACCCGAAAAGAGCATTGCCTACTACAGCATCGCCAAATGCACAAACGACATGAAGATTGAGGGACTCTACTTCCAGCTCGATGAAGAAACTGAGGTCTGCATCGGCTTCCAGGCCAATCTGCTCAATGGCTCTGCCACCCAGGAGTTCCGTGCCGAGCGTGTGGTTCTCTATATGCCCAAGGAGGCCGGTGAGCAGCATGCCGAGGCCAACGGATGGCAGATGATTGACGCTATGCCCGCCGACGTGAGCCAGTATTTCTTTGCCATCTATGACCACGGCACCGACAACGGCCTTGTGCTCAACACCGGCAGCAAGCAGGGCGCAAGCTACAAGACCCTTTGGTATGAGACTGACGTCTATCCCGAAGCCAACATGGATGCCCTCTTCACCTTCGATGCCTTCGATGCCAGCAACTATTCCGGTGCCCAGTTTGCATCAGACGGTGCTCCCGCCGAGAAAGAGGCCAAATGGCTTGTCATGACCAGTGCCGGCAACCCCGACGTCTGCCTGCAGTCAAACGACAGCCCCAACAACTGGAACTACCGCACAGAGAATAATGGTGAAGGCTGGGTTGACCGCGCCTACATTAGTGCTGCCTACACTCCCGACAACGTGGCTGACGGCTCCTCCGCTGGAAACGGCTACTGGACACTGCTGAACAACAAGGGCGGAAACCTGGGACGCTACGACGGTACCGACGAGATCAGCGGTGATGCCACTGCCGACAACATTGGCCACTATGACATCTACGCCATCCTTCGCGGCCACTACGTCCTTGCTACCGTGAACATTGGCAAGGCATCTGACGAGAATCCTGTCGACGTGTCCTGCGCCATCACCAATTCCTCTGCCAGCCGCTACAACAACTTCCACGCTAAGCAGCCTGTGGGATGGACACTCTCGCTTGACGATGCCTTCGAGTGTGAGTACAGCACTTACCTGCCCAACAAGGTGGGCAGCAGCTACTTCAACAAGTGGCAGTCCTCTGGCAACCTCACCGACCGCACCATTAGTCAGCATCTCACCGAAATGCCCATTGGCAAATACCGCCTCTCTGTGCGCACCCACAGCAACGTTATCCACAAGGGTGCCTCGCTCTTTCTCAATGCTGACAAGGCTGATATGACCACCGTGGGTAGCGACGGCATCGTCAGTGTTATTGCCGACCTCACCGATGGCAACATCACCTTTGGCGTCGAGCTGAAGAACTACCAGAGTAACGACTGCAAGTTCGACCATTTCACCCTGGAGTATATGGGTACTGGCAGCACCGGCATCAACGACCTGCAAATCCTGAACCGCAAGCCGTCGGACAGCAAGTGCTTCGACCTCCAGGGTCGCCGCTTGGCCCATCCGGTGAAGGGCCTGAACATTGTAGACGGAAAGAAAGTGGTCATTACCAGATGACCTTGAAAGCGGCTTCGTTTTGTCAAAATAATTCATAGAAAAAAGCATTCTCTGAATAGGTGCTTCTAGACGGACGAAGACGCAAGAAACAGCTCTTTCATGGTCAGCGGCCTGCTGCCTCCGAGGCAGCAGGCCGCTGACTGCATGGAAGTAAGCCTCGGACGCATCGGAAATAAGGCTTAAACGCATCGAAACCAAGCCTCTTTTTCGTCGAAACCAAGCCTCTGTTGGGGTATAAAACGGCATTTTTCGGGGGATGAAAAAGCCTTCTAAAATTCAATCCACTGATTACCAACTGTTTACAAAATCGCCCATAATTCGCTCATTTGCGACCGACTGACTACTTGGTGAATTCTGAGCGAATCTCAGAGGGGTCGTTGTAAAGATTTTTCATATGACATGAACGTTGCAACAAAAAAGTCCGGCTGCCATGCTTTGCAGCAATGACAACCGGACTTTGTATTAGTTCAATTAAACATACGCTTATGCTTATTTGAGGTGTCGCATCACCTTGGTTAGGTAACGGTTGGTGGCCCTGACGCTGTAGCGTGGACCTCCGTTCCACGAACGAATTGCTTTCTCTACATTATTCGCCTTGTTGTAGTGCGACTGGATCAGAAGGAACATCTCTTTCGACTTTTCGACGTTGTAGCGGTCGTCCATCGTAAAGCGCTTGTCACTCTTGCGATTCTTGAGAATCTCGTTGCATTCCCTCACAAGGACTGGAGTGATTTGCATGGCGCCTACTGAGTTCCCACTCACGGCGCGGGCGTTTCCTTCGCTCTCTACTTTGATGATGGCTTCCATGACTGGAGTCCAATCAAACGATGCTGAGCTGTTGCTTCCTTTAGTGGCAGCCTGGGCTGCCGTCGGAATCAGTGACAGAAGTGTCAGGCTCAGACATACATTCTTCACTAATTTCTTCATAATCAATATTTAGTGGCTTTCTCATCACGAGAAGCGTGTTATCCGCGATTTTCACTTAAATCGGGTGCAAAGGTAGGGAGTATTTTTGAATTATAAATCACGAAATGTGCGTTTTGTGCGCACACAGCAACAATTTCTTGACTTAAATCAAGGAAGTTGAGAGTGGAGAACTCGGTTCACACAGCTCACTCAATGTCCACTACGGTAATGCCTGCTCCACCAAACTGAACGTGCTCGTCGCGGAAGTGGGCGACGTTGGGGACGGTGGCGAGATATTGGCGGATGAGCTGGCGAAGAATGCCGGTGCCGGTGCCGTGAAGGATGCGCACGCGGCTCATGCCTACGAGAATGGCATCGTCGATGAAGTAGGTGATGGCGTTGATGGCCTCGTCGCCGCGCATGCCTCGCACGTCAATGTCCTGATGGAAGTTGGTGCGGCGTTGGTCAATGGCAGCGCGGGTGCCGTTGGAGAGGTTGGCATAGCTGCCAACAAGCTGGGCGTTGCGCTCCTCGGCCTTGGTCTGTTCGGCCTTTGGCTCCTTGGCAGGCTCAAGTCGGTCGGTGCGCATCTTGGTGCGCATGCTGCCGAAGATGACGGTGGCCATCTTGCCGTCGATACTCTCGATGCGTCCCACGGAAGTGAGACCTTTGATGCGGACGGTGGCCCCAACTGTTAGAGCCTCACCTCCGTCTGCTCTTCCATTGAGAGTGGAGTGGCTGCTGTCGGAAGAACCATCAGTTCCATTCTCTTTGGGAGAGGGGTTGAGGGCGAGGTTCTTTCTCTTTTCTTCTTTCCTCTTTTTGCGCTCCTGTATCTGTCGCATCTTTCGTTCAATCATCTCGTCGCTGGCTTTGGTGTCGATTTCGCTCACCTCCTGCTTAAAGACATCAAGCTCTTCGCGAATGCGCTTGGCGGCTTCCTTCTCGGCCTGCTGCTCGCGTATCTCTCGGATGGCGTTTTCTATTTTTCGGTTGCTCTCGCGCAGCAGTTCCTCTGCCTGCTCCTTGGCACGGCGGAGAATGTCCTTGCGCTGTTGTTCTATCTCGGTCAGCTCGTCTTCATAGCGGTTGATCTTGTTCTCGAGTGATTTCTCGTGCTGGTGTATGGTCTGGCGCTTGCCTTCCCAGTAGCGTTTGTCGCGGACGATGTCCTGCAGGTACTTGTCGCTCTGAATGTAGTCGCGCCCCACAATGTCTGCGGCATCGTTGATGACCTCTTCGGGCAGGCCTGTCTTGCGGGCAATCTCGATGGCAAATGAGGAGCCGGGCTGGCCTATAGAAAGTTGAAAGAGGGCTTGCATCTCGTGGCGGTCGTAGAGCATGGCACCGTTGACCACGCCTTCGTGGTCTTCGGCAAAGTGCTTCAGGTTCTGGTAGTGAGTGGTGATGACACCGAAGGTCTTCTTCAACCAGAACTGCTTCAGCACGGCCTCGGCAATGGCACCACCGATGGTAGGCTCAGTGCCACCGCCGAACTCGTCAATTAATAATAAGGTGTGAGCATCGGCATGGCGGATCATCATCTTCATGTTCATCAGGTGTGACGAGTAGGTCGACAAATCGTCCTCAATGCTCTGCTCGTCGCCAATGTCGATCATGATGTTCTGGAAGATACCGCAGGTGCTGCGATCGCCCATGGGAACGGACAGACCGCATTGCAGCATGTACTGTAGTAGGCCCACGGTCTTCAAACAGACCGACTTTCCGCCTGCGTTAGGGCCGGAGATGATGAGTAGTTGAGCACGGGGCGTTGAGAGCGTGATGTCTAGCGGCACCACCTTTTTCTGTTGCTTCTCAAGCGAGAGGGCCAGCAGGGGGTGGACGGCATGGATCCAGTCCAAATGGGGGCGTGGTTCGACCTTTGGCTCGATGGCCTTAATGGTCTTGGCCAGTTCGGCCTTGGCACGGATGAGGTCGATAGTGGCCAGGAAGTCGTATGAGTCGAGAATGTTTTTCACATGAGGACGTACCTCGTCGCTGAACACGGTGAGGATGCGAATGATTTCGCGGCGTTCCTCGGCCTCAAGCTCACGAATGCGGTTGTTGGCTTCAACCACCTCGGCAGGTTCAATAAAGACGGTCTTGCCGGTGGCGCTCTCGTCGTGGACAATGCCGTTAATACGGCGCTTTACACTGGGCGAGACGGGAATCATCAGTCGACCGTCACGCATGGTGGGGGCGGTGTCCTTGTCAACTAAACCTTCACGCTGGGCCGAGTGAAGGATGGTATAAAGGGTGCGCGAGATGCTGCCTTCGGTCTTCGACAGCTCATTGCGTATGCCAGCTAGCACCATCGAGGCACCGTCCTTGACATGTCCGTACTTGTCGAGGATGGAGTCGATGCGGCGAATCATGGCCGGAAAGGTAATCACGTCCTTTGTCAGGCGGTGTAGGGCAGGGTATTGGGGCTCGAATTCAGCATCGTCGGCTTGCTGGCCTCTGTTCAGATAAGCCACGATGCGGACGATGGTGTCCAGTGAACGGCGCAGGTCGAACACCTCATTTTCTTCGAGGTGGGTGCCGGCCAAACGAATGCGGGCCACAGCTTCGCGTACGTCAAAAAAATACTGTAGGGGGAAGTCGTCGGCAGTCTCTTGAAGCAGGCGGAACTCATGTACTTGTTCCAGCCATTCGGTCACCTCGTCGTGCTGGGTGGAAAACACCAGCGAATCGACCTTCTCGCGTCCCAGTGTGCTGAGGCAACGTTCCTTCAAAAGCGTGCGTATCTCGTTGAATCCGATCTTATGCTCGTAGTTATTCGGGTATATCATGGGTGCAAAGGTACTGCTTTTCGCTGAAGTAATGGCTGATGAGGACTGTTTTTAACATTTGTTGGTCTTGGGGGAACTTTTCGTTTTCCGTTGCTAATAGTTCCTTATGTCCAAGCGTCGAATCGGCCGTCATCTTCGTCTTCGTCGAAGCGTGATAGCCAGTAGTGTTCCAGTTCCTCTTTGTGCCTGAGCAGAAAGACGGGGTCGCTCACTCGTTGCAGGGCGAGCATCACTTCTTCGTCGTAAGGAGCATAGCGGGCGGCCTTCAGCCACAGTTCAGCAATGTCGGTTGCTGATAGTCTCATGCTATTTGGCAGATGGCCACTCTCAGCCTCTGTGGCCATCTGAATGATGCAAGGCGTGCTGGCCAGCTGTATGCCCCGTTTCAGATAGGCAAAGGCTTTCTCCCTGTCAGCAGTGTAGCCAAGTCCACCGTAATAATGGTGCATCCACAGGTAGTAGGCGCAAAGTCCTTCACCCAGTTTCAGGCCTCGGTACAGGCGTTCGTCAAGTTGCTGGTGCAGTAGTTGCTGTTGATTTTTGGGCAGCGTGTCGAAATCATCGTCGGCTGTGTCAGACTGATAAATCAGACAGGTGGTACAGCCTTTCTCACAGCCTTCTTCCATCAAAGCTTCATAGAGAGCCATGTTGCCACGTCGCTGATAAGTGAAGGCCAGATAAAAATAGGCTTCCACTTCCCCGTGCTCAATAGCCTCTTCGTACAACCTGATGGCATCCTCCTGTCTGCCAGCTTCTTCGTAGGCGTATGCTAACAATAAGTACCAAAGAGGGTCGTTGTCGGGATAGTCGGACAGCCGCATCTCAATCTCTGTGGCCACCTGTTGGGGCTCTGACTCACAGAAGTTGCCGAATATGCGGTGGCGAGCCTTCTGGGTGGCAGCTAACGTGCTGCCTCTTTTGATGGCTTCGTTGTTCAGTTGCTCACTCCTTTCAATGTCCATGATGGCTGCATGTGTGACTGTAGTTTCACCGTAGCGCAGCATCTGTGCGTAGGCAGCAAGACTGTCGGGGATGAAGTCCTTAGTGGCAAAGAACAGCTCCTCAGCCTTCTTCATGGCATCATCGGAAGGATTGCAGAAATAGAGCCACCGTCCATAACCGTACTGAGCGTAGGCATCCCCTCGTTCTCCGGTCAGTCGTAGTTTTTCCAGTTCGTCACTCCCCAATTCCATCACCCGTTCTTTGGTGCGGAAGCGTCTCAACATTGTTTCATCGTGAGTCTGCATGTCAATTGTTGCACAGATAAGTCATTAATGCTGCAAATATACGAATAATGCAAGTTATTGCAGTTGTGAAAATACTAAAAAATCTAAAAAAAGAAAAGAAACCCCCCGCAATATGCGCCAGTTTTGAATAAAAACACTACCTTTGCATCCGCTTTTCGAGCAATTCGAGCACAAGGAGAGATGGTAGAGTGGTCGATTACAGCGGTCTTGAAAACCGCCGTGCTGAGAGGCACCGGGGGTTCGAATCCCTCTCTCTCCGCCATTTAATGAAAAGGGAACCTTACGGATTCCCTTTTTTCGTGCCTGAAAATCAACTACTTGCATTTTTAACCCATTGAAAATCTGCTATATAGAGGGAGGAACGTCCCAAAAATGACATCAGCAGTCATAGGACATCTTCCGCTATCATAAGCACGAAATGTATTACCAGATGTATTACCGCCCCCCGCTGTCAATAGTTTAAAGTAATACTTTTAGTTAAAAATGAACAAGACACCGTTATTAGAGTTCGTTTACAACCGCAAAAAGACTGCGGCAACGAACAGGGAGGCAGCTGTTGAACTCAGAATCACTTTTGAGCGTAAACAGAAGTACATGACAACAGGCATCAGGCTCCTGCCAAAGCATTGGCACAGGGGTGCTGTGGTAAATCGAATTGATGCCCGTGAGTTGAACGAGACGCTGGAGAAACTCATGGCTGAGGTTCGCCAAGTCATTCTTGACATGATGAGCGAGAGCGTAATGGACATCTTTTCTATTCAGGAGAGGTTGAAGCGTAAACGAGCAAGCGCTATCTCGTTCTTGGAGTTCTGCGAGCAACGGACAAAGATCCGTCAGTATGGCAAGGCTGATGACAGTAAGGAGCGTTACAACCGTTTCATGCGTTTCTTCTCGGCATGGGGTAAGATTCGCTATTTCGAGGATGTCACCGATGCAAACATCTTGGCATTGGATGAACATCTGGCGAAGAAGGGACTGAAACCTTATTCTAAGTGGAACAACTATCATCGATTCCTTAACTCCTTCATCTTGGATGCAATCGATGAAGGATTCTTGAAACGTAATCCTTACAAATGGATTCGTATAGACAAGGAGAAATCGAAAGGTGGTATTGGTAAGTATCTTTCCCCATTAGAATTTGCGAAGGTTCGTGATGTCGCATTATCTTCAGAAAGTCTTCAGAAAGTTCGCGACGTGTTTGTGTTTCAAACTTACACCTGTCTTTCTTACACCGACCTACACGACTTCGATGCGAGTAAAATTCAAGAGGTGAAGGGAATGAAAGTTTACGTTGGTAACCGAGCAAAGACGAAGCAGACGTTCACAATCCCACTACTATCGCCAGCCATGGCTGTGCTGAAAAAGTATCAGAATAATTTGCCTGTCATCAGTAACGTAAAGTATAACGAGTACCTGAAGGTTGTTGCACAGGCGGCTGGCATTGACA
>CAMZBS010000017.1 GCA_947304695.1 uncultured Prevotella sp. | reverse complement strand
ATCGCCCCGTCGTGTTTAAGGACATGTCCAACGGCGATATGTTCCTTACGAAGTCCACAGCAAAGACAAACGACACAGTGGAATTCGAAGGCGAAACTTACCCTGTGGTAAAAGTAGAAATCTCGAGCAGCTCTCACCCCTTCTACACCGGTAAGAGCAAGCTGGTCGACACGGCTGGACGCGTCGATAAGTTCATGAGCCGCTACGGTAAGGCTTCGAAGAAGTAAGAGATATACATCAATGACTTATACGGAAGGTGCGTTCAGGGTAGTTGCATATACCTTGGCCGCACCTTTTTCTCCATTTTGACAAGAAGGCCGACACATGAGAAGAACTAAATTTCTAACATTGCTCTTCATCGCATCGCTCTTTGCTGTATCCTGCGGTGACGACGAGAACGACTATTATCTTGGTGGAGAAAAGCCCGACTCGCCTGTGGTCGATGGTGATTCGAAAACAAACACGAACAGGAACACAGGCAATATCATCCTTAACCGGCTGGAGTTTCCCAAGACAAAGGGAGGCACCAGCGAGGTCATCATCCACAGCACTGACAACTACGGCGTGAACTACGCCATTGAATGGGACCATGCACTCCGGGCACAGCGATGGACGGCCTATGCCTTCTACAAGTCGAACAGTGTGAACCACTGGGCCAGAGGCAATTGGGCGGGAACCGAATGGGGCGGCGATCCGTTCCAGACCGACCCGAAGGTGCCTGCCATCGAGCAACCCTCGGTCAAGGGGGAGTTCAGCGGAAGCTATTATCCTGGCAGCAACTCCTATTATGACCGTGGGCATATCTGTGCCTCTCAGGATCGCATGTGTTCCCGGGAGGTCAACGAACAGACGTTCTACATGACCAACATGATGCCCCAAGTCAATGCTTTCAACAGCGGCATCTGGTCAAAGATGGAGGAACAGGTGCGCAAGTGGAACAAAGACAGTTTCCGCGATACGCTCTTCGTCGTGAAAGGCGGAACCATCGACACGGAAGCCAGTATTCTTGCCCGCACCCGAAACAAGTTCATTGTGCCGCGTTACTTCTTCATGGCCCTGCTATGCAAGAAAGGCACCACCACTAAGGCCCTGGGCTTCTGGGTGGCGCACCTGAACACGAACCGCTCCAGCGACCCCTTGAGCATGTATGTGGTCAGCATCGACGATCTGGAGCAGAAAACAGGCATTGACTTCTTCTGCAACCTGCCGGATGTGACCGAAGAACTTGTAGAAAGTCAGAGTACCGAAGACATCATTGCCTTCTGGGGATTGAAATAACACCAAAAACCAATAATAAATCAAAAACAAATGAGAACGGTTTATGATTTCACTGTCAAAGACAGAAAAGGAAAGGACGTTAGTCTGAAAGAGTACGCCAACGAAGTGTTGCTCATCGTCAACACAGCAACGAAGTGCGGCTTCACACCGCAATATGAGGAGCTGGAGAAACTCTATGAGAAGTATCGCTCGGAGCATTTCGTCATCCTCGACTTCCCCTGCAACCAGTTCGGACAGCAGGCTCCCGGCACCGACGAGTCCATACATGAGTTCTGCAAACTGAACTTCGGCACCGAGTTTCCGCGCTTCAAGAAAGTGAAGGTCAACGGCCCCGACGCCGACCCGCTGTTCAAGTTCCTGCAGGAGCAGAAGGGCTTTGCTGGCTGGGACATGGAGCACCCCATTGCCCACATCCTTGACGACATGCTCTCGAAGGAAGACCCCGACTACAAGGAGAAGGCCGACATCAAGTGGAACTTCACCAAGTTCCTCATCGACAAGCGCGGCATGGTCGTGGCCCGCTTCGAACCCACTGAGAAGATTGAGAACGTCGCAGTTGAAATAGAAAAACTTCTCCACGCTTAATGGAAAAGATTAAATGTCTGATTATTGGTAGCGGTCCCGCAGGGTACACCGCTGCCATTTATGCTTCACGGGCCAACCTCAGTCCAGTGGAGTACTGCGGAATGCAGCCCGGCGGACAGCTCACGCAGACCACCGAAGTGGAGAACTTCCCAGGATACCCGCAAGGTGTTGACGGCAACCAGATGATGATGGATCTGCGCGAACAAGCCGAACGCTTCGGCACCGACATCCGCGACGGCGAGATTGTACGGGTCGATTTTTCGGCCCGTCCCTACAAGGCATGGGACGACAGCGAGCGCGAGCTACAGTGCGACACGGTGATTATCGCCACTGGTGCCTCAGCCAAATACCTGGGCCTTGACGACGAGCGTAAATACAACGGCATGGGTGTTTCGGCCTGTGCCACCTGCGACGGGTTCTTCTACCGCAAGAAGACGGTAGCCGTTGTGGGCGGTGGCGACACGGCTTGCGAAGATGCTCTCTACCTCAGCGGACTCTGCAAGAAAGTCTATCTCATCGTGCGCAAGCCCTTCCTGCGTGCCTCAAAGGTCATGCAGCAACGGGTCATGGAGCGCGAGAACATCGAGATTCTGTTCGAACACAACACCGTGGGACTCTTCGGTGAGAACGGTGTGGAGGGTGCCCATTTGGTGAAACGCAAGGGCGAACCCGACGAGACGATGGTCGACATTGCCATCGACGGCTTTTTCCTCGCCATCGGCCACAAGCCAAACACTGACATCTTCAAGGAGTGGCTCGAAACCGACGAAGTTGGCTATCTGAAGAAGATTGACGGCACGCCACGCACCCAACTGCCCGGCATCTTCGTGGCCGGTGACTGCGCCGACCCTGTCTATCGTCAGGCCATCAGCGCGGCAGGTACTGGTTGCCAGGCGGCTATTGAGGCTGAGCGGTTCCTGCTGGAGCAATAACCAGTACCCTTATCTCACAATTTGACATTTTCTGCACTTCGCGCATCGTCTTGCCGAAGTGAACGGCCTGAATGGCTTTATTAATGATGCCATGTCCCACAGCCAGCACCCGCTGGCCGGGATAGGCATCTTTTATATAGTCCAGAAAACGACGGGCACGCGCCTGCAGAGCCTCAAGCGACTCAATATCATCGGGCCACACCTCATTCTTCAGGTCAGGAATATACCTTCCCGTGAAGCCGCCCCAGTCACGTTCGCGCAACAGCGGAGTCTCAACCACCTCCTTCCCATGAAACTGAGCCAGGATGCGGCAGGTGTCAACGGAGCGTTTCAAGTCGCTGGCCACAAACGCGTCAATCGGCTCGCTCCTGAGCTGTTCTGCCAGTTCCTGAGCCTGCCTGACACCGTTCTCCGTCAGCGCACCTTGCGTCTGTCCCTGCATGATTTGCCGCACATTATCCACGGTCTCACCGTGACGCACCAAGATAAGTGTTGTCATATTCTTAACTTTTCTGTTGCAAAAGTACGACTAATTAATTATTTTTTCGTACTTTTGCCACAGAATAATTCGAAACGACTATGAAATTTCTACAAAGCTCCCTTTTCCGTGCCCTGACGGCCATTGTCGTCGGTGTGCTTCTCATCAAATATCCCGACAACACTGTGACTGGCATCGTCGTAGCCATCGGCCTGCTGTTCTTTCTGTCAGGCATCGTGTCGCTGCTTACCTACTGGAATGCTCGCCGCCATCAGAGCGAGTATACCATCTACGATTCCCAAGGGCGGCAGATTGCCGGTCAGAAGCCCGTCTTCCCCATTGTGGGCATAGGCAGCATCATCCTGGGCGGCATCCTGGCAACGATGCCCACCACCTTCATCTCCATGCTGATGTACGTCATCGGCACCCTGCTCATCCTGGGAGCCATCACCCAGTTCATGGCCATCATCTCAGCCCGCCGTTTCGGCAGTTCATCGTTTTTCTTCTGGGTCTGTCCCTCACTCATCCTGCTTGCCGGTCTCTACATCATCCTGAAGCCCATGGCTCCGCTCAGCACAGCCATGCTACTTCTGGGGTGGCTCAGCCTGTTCTACGGTGTGGTAGAAGCCATCAATGCCCTGACTTTTGCCAGACGCCGCAAACGCTGGGAACGGGAACAGGAACAGAGCCAGTATCTGGAAGCCGAGGAAATCAAGCCCGAAGAGGAAGAACCTACTGCAACAGAAGCAGAAACAGAAACAAAAACAGAAATAGAATAATCCCAAACTTAAACGCCTATGACTACCAAAAACTATTTATTACTCATCTGCCTGCTGACATTAACCTTAGGACTGTCGGCACCATCGACATTGGCTTCGAGGCTAAAGGTGCCTCAGGCAACTGGATTGCTGTAGACAATTTCCGTCTGCTGTTCTATGGTCAGAACAGTGCCATTCTTGGCATCAGCGAAACAGAAAACAAGCAATTGGGAACCAACAGCCACATCTACGACCTGCAAGGCCGCCGCGTGGTCGATTCCCAATTGAAGAAAGGACTCTATATTGTCAGCGGGAAAAAGGTAGCGATTACACGCCCGTAACAATTCCCTCAATATAAGTTCGGAGAATATGAATGCCGGTCTTGTTATCTCCTCCTGAAGGGATAATGAGATCGGCAAACTTTTTGGTAGGCTCAATAAACTGGTCGTGCATGGGCTTGAGCACCTTTTCATAGCGGTCGAGCACCATTTCGACGGTACGGCCACGCTCCACCACATCGCGACGGATGTTGCGAATCAGGCGCACGTCGGCATCGGTATCCACGAAAATCTTCAAGTCCATCATGTCGCGCAGCTTCTTGTAGTGCAGCGTCATGATGCCCTCCAGGATGATGACCGGCTTCGGCTCCACATGCACCGTCTCGGGCAGTCGGTTGGAAATCACGTAGGAATAGGTGGGCTGCTCAATGGGCTCCCCGTTCTTCAGTTTCTTGATATGCTCGGTGAGCAGCTTCCAGTCGAAGGCGTCGGGATGGTCAAAGTTGATGGCAGCACGCTCTTCGGGCGTCATGCCAGTCGTGTCGTTGTAATAAGAGTCAAGGGGCATGATGGCTGCACAATGCGGAGGCAGTGCGCTTGCAATCTTCTTTACGACGGTGGTCTTGCCCGAACCTGTGCCGCCTGCTATTCCGATGATGGTCATGTGAGTTTGGAATTAGGAGTTAAGCGTATGGAGTCAGGAGCTACCTCCTCACCTCTTTCATCAGATAGATAATGGTGGGCAGGTGGTCGCTATAGCCGTCCAGCCAGGCACCGCCCGCATGGGTACGCAGCGGGCTGCCCTTGTACTTGCCGTCCTTCTGGAACAGGTAGTCACGACGGAACACCTCGTGCCGTCTGAACTTCAGCGTGTTGTAGTCCTGCTGACCCTCCTTGTGCAGCAGACTGGGGCTCATCACAATCTGGTCAAACAGGTTCCACGCACCGTCATACAACAGCGTGCCCGTGCGCTTCTTCACCAGCGTATTATACCAGGGGTTGTACATGTCGCCTGCCCCCACCTCGCTTATCTCAGCCTTGCATCCCAGACATGTGGTCATGCTCTTGTTGGTGGGGTCATCGTTCATGTCGCCCATCACAATCACCTTCACTCTCGGGTCGTCCTTCAGCAGCGAGTCTTTCAGCACCTTCACCTGACGTCCGGCAGCCTCTCGATAATACGATGTTGCACCGCGACTGGGCCAGTGGCACACCACGATGGTCACATGCTCGCCCGACAGTGTGCCACTCACCGTGAGGAAACCACGGGTGGCGCGGTCCTTGTCGGCAGCCAGCTCATAGACGTAGGGCACCAGTTTCACATTGCGCAACGTAAAATACTTAGGATTATAGATCAGCGCACAGTCCACGCCACGGGCATCGGGGCCTTCCACATGGCAGAACCTGTAGCCGCGTGCCTTCAGCGAGGGCTGGTTCACAAGGTCAGTCATGCAGCGGCTGTTCTCCACCTCACTCACGCCTATGGCCACACAGCCGTAGGGCACCACGTCGGTAGCCATCTCTGAAAGCACGCGCGACATGTTCTTCAGCTTGTGCTGGTACTTCAGCTCCGTCCATTTGTTCGTGCCGTCGGGCAGGTACTGGTAGTCGTTTTTACCCTCGTCATGCTTGGTGTCGAACAGATTCTCAAGGTTGTAGAATCCAATCGCATGCATCTCATATCTTCTGTTTTGTGCATGCATGGCAGCCGTTCCCATCAGAAAGAGTGCCAGGATGGTCAGTATTTTTCTCATATCAGGTCTGTTATTGATGCCGCAAAGATACGATAAAAAATCGTAACCGCCAAGCAAATTTGTCTTTTCCTTTCATTAAAAATGAGAAGTGAGGAATTTATTTTTCCCACTTCTCACTTCTCATTTCTCATTTCATTGCTCAAAAGTCATCGTCCCACGCGCCACGCATGCGGCGGGAACCGTTTATGTCGTCATCTTCAGTGATTCCAGATGCGGCGTCGCCCACCTTAAACTGAGGCGGGTCGCCACTTGTTATAACCATGCCATGAAATGGCACCCGTATGATCTCTGTGCGGGGAGGAATATATTGCTTTTTCATCTGATTACCTGTTTTTTACCGTTGACAATATAGATTCCAGCAGGCAGGCTATGCTCGTCGCTATTGACGCGCTGACCCTGCAGATTGTAGATACGCTGAGGGCCACCTATGGCACGGCCGTCGATGAGCGCCTCGCTGTCGATGCCTACGGTCTCGATGCCCTGAATGCTCAGGCGGGCATTGAGGGCGTTGGCTGGCAGCACGAAGTAGGCTCGCATGCCGTTCAGCCGCGACGAAGTGGACTTGGCTTTGACAAGCTTGCCCGACGACACACCATAGTAATACTCACGGCCAATGTTATCCCAAGCACGGGGCGAATAGATGCCCACGAAGCTATAGTCGCCGACGGTCTTTGGCTGCGGATTCGATGCCAGCACCAGATTGCCCTTATAGTCCAGCTCGGGCTGCACCACGGTGCGTTCGGGCTTCACCAGATAGGGCTCACCGGCCTTGATGTTCCAGGCATATTCGAAGTTAAGCACACTGTCGGTGACCGACTTGAACTGCACCAGCATGGTGTTGTAGCCCCACACCTTGTTGATTTGCTGCTCGGAGATGTCGAACGGCACGCAGAACGTGTTCCACTGGTTCTGCGACAGCTTGCGGTTCATGGTCACATGGAAGTTCTTCGTCCCTGGGTTGGCAAACATGGTCACATTGTCGGCGTTGGTGTCTAACAGAGTCACCGGCACATAGTCAAGCAGTTCAAATTCAGCCGAATAGGTGTCGGCACCCGTCACGGTGAAGCTCAGTTCGGGGTCGGTACTCACCGTTTCATTACCATGCTTCCATCCGACAAAGTAGTAGCCCGACTTGGGCTGGGCCTTGAGATTGACGGTCTGGTTGTACTCATAGATGCCCGTTCCGCCGCCCTCTATCTGGCCTCCGTACTGGTCGTAGTTGACGATGACCTGATAGGTCTTAGGCTGGAAGACGGCAACGAGCGTGGTATGACCTAACAGGTAGTGTCTGTAGGACAGACTGTCGCTCACTTTTCTGTTGTCCTTCATCCATCGCTGGAAGGTGTAGCCATCGTTGGCCGTGGCCGTCACGGTTATATACTTCCGAATGTCCTGCTGTGTGGTGCCCGATGGGGTCAAGGTGCCTGCACCTTCAGGACTTGACTCCACCCGCAGGTTCACCTTGCCGTTGGTCACCTGTATCCATCCCTGCATCTTGCCCTGCTCGCCGGTGAATCCCAGCTGGTCATAAATATCCTTCGTCTGCACCGTCAGCGAATAGTAGCCATCGAGTGTGGTCAGGTCTTTAATGCCAATCTTGAAGGTCTGGTCGTTCACGTACTTGATCTCCACTTCGCTCAGGTCGAGCGTGCGGCCCTCATGCAGCATCGTGAGGTCTTCGTAGGTGAAGGTGGCGGTATTGATGGGTTTGTTGAACGTCACCATGACCGTGTCGACGGCATCGGACGTGTAGGTGTCGGCAGCGGGAAGTCCTGAGAAAGAAGTCACTGCCAGCACCTCGGCGGGCCGTTCTTCAAAGGTCACGACATACTGTTCGCCGGTCAGCGGCATAGAGTCGCAGAAGTGCAGCAGGTTCTCATAGAGGGGATCCATGGCATCGCGCAGCGTGCGGTCGGTCTGCCAGAAGTTCACCTTGGGCAGCATCTTGCTGTCGCTATGGCGCTCGATGCTCTGCAGCTTTCGGGAACCACCCGTGGGGTCGACCACACTTCCGTAGTTCCAGCCTTCGGCACCGCTCATCACGCTAATGAGATACTCCGTTTCGCTGCGCTTCGTCACCTGTACCGAGGTGGCCGTGGCAATGGGCTTCGTGGTGCCGTCGCTCAGATAGAGGCGGTCGGGCAGGTCTTTGCTGTCTTCCTCGTCGTTGGCCATGAAGCCGATGAGCTTGGGCGTATGGTTCTCGCCACCGGGAATCTCAATCTGGTGAATCAGCTCGTGGATGGTCACCGTGTCGAGCAGCGACAGGTCGGGATTGTCATAGCTGGTCACATGGGTGGCCTTCACGTCGTAGCTGGTGAAGTGGCCGGTCAGCGTACTGGTGAGCCACCACTGGGCGTAGGCCTGCGACTGGGCAGGAATGGTGCCGAAGTCGGTGGCCACGCTGGCGCCCATGGCCAGTGTCTTGTCGCCGCCGTTGAGCTGCGACGACAGGATCTCGTAGTCTACCAGCAGGCCCTTATCGTTAGAGATGATTCGGGGCTGGTTGGTCACCATCTTCACCTTCGTGGCATCACCGTAGCCCTTGTTGTTGATGAGCAGCGAGAACTGCGACGGCACGACGGGTTCCACATTCTCGGTGAGCGGGTCGTCGCCCATGATGTCGCGCTGCATGAAGTAGGTCAGCTCCAGGTTGGGGCTGGGGGTCACGGTAAGGCGCTCGGTCTCCAGTTCGCGCGTCACGGGCAGTCCTGTGAAGGGGTCGACGAACGAGATGGTTCCGGCAAAGGTGTACTGTAGTGGCTCAGTAGGTGCGGCATACTTCGTGGGAATGAAGATGATCTTTGCCACACCCGTCTGGCCTGCCGCCAGCGTCCACCCGCTCTCATAGTCGAGGGTGCCGGTGAAGCCGCTGATCTCTTCGGTATGGATCTCCATGATGTGGTCGGTGGCCATGTTGCCGTCGGGGTCGGTCACCACCAGGTTGAGCTTCACGTCGGTCATGGCCGTCTGCTGCGAACCGTTCTCTACGGTGAGCGTACCGCGCACGGCCTGACGGGTCATGGTCAGTTTCTGGTCCATCTTCAGCTTCACGGTGGCACAGGTGCTGTTGCGTCCGGTCTTCAGGTTGTCAATGGCTTCGGCTGTCGCGTCGGCAACCAGTTCGGCCGGTGTGCTGTAGCCTTTCTTGTTGATTTGGAAGAGGTCGTTCTGAATGCGCGCATAGCAGGCATCGAGTGCATCGAAGTCCACGCACTCGCTTTTCTTCTTTCCAGAGCGGTTCATGCCGTTGTAAAGTCGCTGCAACACCTCATCAAACTCATAGTCCGAAAGGGCGAAGGTCCGCAGGCGATTCTTTTCTTCCAGCGACAGTGTCTGTCCTTCCGTGCCCATCGTGCCCCATTTCTGCCTGACAGCCTCGACAAGGTCATGGGCGCGCTCCAGAGGGATGGGGCGATGATCGAAGTCGCCCAGCACATGATAGATATAGGCCAGTTCATGGTAGTTGGCATCGTGAATCAAGGCGGTATTCCTCAGCGCCGCCTTCAGGTAGGACGGCTGCCAGTCGGGAATCTGCACAGCATACTTTGTCTGAGGCTTCAGGTTGGGTATGGTAACAGGATCGTCGACTTCTTCACCGTTCAAGGTCTTCACAGCATCGTAATAAAGCTGCATCACGTATTTGAAAGGAATCGTGTCAATATCCAGCCCATAACTGGCAATACGCTGGATGTCCTCACTCCTGCGCTGACCACGCGATGCATAGGTGTCATCATCGTCATCGTTTTCCAGCGGTCTCGCCCAAGATGGCAGATTGCCCCTGGGGTCACAGGGCAGCAGCAGCTTGAGTGCGTTTTTGGCTTTCTCCTTATTATCGTCGTCTTGCATGTCTAACAAGGCATTGATATAAGGTTTGGCCCTGTTGTTCAGACACGGGTCGCAGTCCAGTCCTCCAGGATTGCCGCCTTTGACATCATTGAATACACCGGAACCGCCGCCAAAGGCCGTTTCGCCACGAGGCGAGAAGCCCAACGCAGTGAGCGCCTTGCCGACGAGGTCGGCCACATTGCCCACACCCGCACAGGCCTCTCTGACCTGCATCATCCTTTTATTCTCATATTCGGGCATTTCGCTCACATTCCAGGTCTCACAGGGACCACGGTAGCGGGCAAGGGCGGCCATGGCGCAGTCGATGACCTGTTCGGGCACCTGGCGTCTGGCATCTCTTGAGTAGTGGACAAAACTGATGCCGTCGCTCTCCTTTGTAATCATCACAGGAATAACCACGCTCTGCTGGGGAAGGATGTCCCACGGGCCATCGACAAGCGGGGTGAAGTGGAACACACCGTTCTGCTCGGCCAAATAGAAACGGGAGTCGAAGGCAGTGATCAGGCCCACGTTGGTCATGGTGGCATAGAACACATAGGGGGTGCGAATCTCTTCAAGCAGCAGCTTCTCGGGCAAATCGAGCTTCACCACAGGGGCGGGCACGCTGGTCTCGTATTTCACGGTGGTCACGATATTATATTCGTCTTCCACCTCGGTAGGCTCGTAGACCATCTCCACGGAAATGGCACTGTAGCAGATGAATGCCCGCTGGGTCTGCGTACAACCGGGACTGACGACGACATAGTCGCTATAGCTTTCGTGCTTGGGATGGGTGACGCGCAGCAGATACTTGCCTTCGGGCAGATTCTCGAAGACCACCTTGCCACTGTCGGGGGTCACGTCCTGGCGCAGCAGCTTCTGGGTGACGGGATGCAGCACGGCTACCGTGGCACCACTCACATGGGGACCGTCTGCGGTGTTGGCCGTAAACTCGTCCCACACATCGACGATCAGCTTGCCGGTCTTCTCCGACACGCATTCCACGCGCATGGGTATCGACACACCGCCGCCATTGGCCGCACTGATGAAAATGTTGCCCTCCTTCACACTGTTCAGTTCTATGTCGGCGGTAGGCTTCATCTGTAGCACCACCGTGGCTTCTTCGCCCATGGCCAGCGAGGCCATGCGTATGGGCGTGGCAGCCGTCAGCCATGTGGTATTGCCCAGGTCGAGACGAATCTCGCCCGTCTCGCGGCGTCCCTCATTAGTTATTGTCAGCTCATAGGTACGCACGGTGTCCTTGATCATTGTGGTGTTAATCGACGACTCGCTGCACTTGAGCAACGGTGTAGCAGGATAGACCACGTAATGCAGGGTGTTCAGCAGCTCGGCACCTTCGTTTGAAGTCAGCTTCAGCGTGAAGGTCTGCCAGTCCTTGGTGTTCTCCGAAGGAGTGAGTCCCGTGATGTGGAAGATGAGACGCCGTGTCTCGCCTGCGGGAATGCCTGTGATTCCTTCACAGCTGATACTCACATTGTCGGGCTTGCCCACAGCTTCGGCCACAATGCCGCTCACCGTCAGCTTGCCAGTGTTCACCACGTCTATGTAGGCATCAAGCGTTTCGGTTTCCTCCATCTCGTATGCCAGGAACGTCTGGGTAGCGCGGTACATGCCATAGATGTCGATGAGTGCCATCTCTGTGGTCAACTCCTCGCCCGGCATGCAGGCACCTACCACGAAGCGTCCCGACACACCGGCTGCAGGCAGCCACTGAGCGGTGAAGTCACCGTCGGCATCGGTCTGAACGGTCACGGTATAACGGTTGCCACCTTGCAGGAAATAGACCTCCAGCGGGGCTTCGCGGTTGGCCTTGCCGGTGGTCTTGCCGGTCACGGTGATGGTCTCGTTAGTGGTGTAGACCGCTTTGTTGGTGCTGAGCTGAGAGGCATACAGCAGGGGCTTTATGTCCAGTTGAAGAAACGCTGTATTGTTGGCGTAGTTCAGCTCATTTATGGAGCGGTCGTTGTTCACCACGGCCTTCACCTCCATAGTACCGGCCACATCGGAGAGCGTAACGGAGGCCTCCACCATCATTTGCGACTCCTGCCCAGGTGCAAGTGCTTCCTCGGTGTAAAGGGTATGCACCACTTTATTATTGACCATGATCATCACGGGGGTGCCTATCGGCAGGTTGGCATTGCCATAGTTGTGCAGTACCATCGAGAGGATGGCAGGCTGCGTGGCATAGACGTCGCCGCTCGTCACCGTGAGGTCGGTCACGGTGGCATCGGGCAGTGTCTGGTCGGTGCTCATCACCCAGCAGGAGGTCGACGCATAGCCTGTGGCACGGGCCGTGAAGGTAATGGCGTGCGAGTCGTCGGACTGGTCGTTAAGGGCCAGGTCGGCGGTGAAGGTGGCCTTGGTCTGTCCCTGCGGGATGGTAACCTCCGTAGGACAGGTCACGTCGCTGCTGCCCGACACGGTGATGTAGACCACAAGGTCGTTGACAGGATCATCGTTGCGTTCCACCTCAAACACGTTGCCGGTACTGCCTTCCCACATATTGGGACTCTTGGCAGTGAGCTTCAGCGCGGGACCGTCGTTGTCGGTCACGGTGATGGTCTGACGCGACACCCCACCCTTCTTGCCGTTGGTCATACAGCCGCAGGAAGAGACATAGACGGCAGCCGTCACCTCCACCTCATGATCGCCATTGACCTTGTCGTTGTCGACGGTGCTCAGGGCAAAGGTGGCTTCGAGCACACCGCGTGCCAGTCGGATGGTGGGCGTGGGACAGTAGAGCAGGTCCTCGTCGGTGGTGCTGATCTTAACGGTCACGTTGCTGCCCGCATCGGCCACACTGCGACAGATGCTGCCCATCACGGCACTGGGGCCTGCGCCCTCGCTCACCATCGAGGGGTCGAGCGTGAGCGTGATCTGTGGCATGTCGTTGTCGCTCAGCAGGATCAGGGCCTCACCGCTGTGATAGTTGGATGCAGCAGCCAAGAACGTCACGGCCACGGTGTCGCTGGGCTCGTAGTCGTCGATGACCTTGACGGTGACCTCAGCTGAGGTCTGGCCTGCAGGAATAACGACCGATGCCGGCATCGTGAAGCGCGAAGGATGGTCGCAAGAGAACTTCACCTTCAGGTCGTGGGTCTCAGCACGCGAGGTGGTCACGGTCATGGTCAGGTCGTCGCCCTCGTCGGCCAGCGACTTCGAGAGTTCGAGGGAGAGCGTGGGCTGTTCGTCATCAATGATGTAGGTCGTGGCACTGACAGCCTGATAGCCGTTGGCCCCAGCCACATCGACGCGGTAGGCCACGGAGTCGCCGTTGAGCACCTGGTCGTCGGCTATGTTCACATAGACGCCGTCGGCAGAACTGCCCTGGCGTATCGTAATCTGGTTACTCTCCAGCGTGGCACGGTTGTCGGTGCTGGGCGAGCTAACGCTGAAGGTCTGCGCTGCAACGCGGCTGCCACTGCGCTCCAACAGGCAATAATAGGGAGCACTGCTGACACCCGTGCGCTCGGGCATCGAGGACTGCAGGGTGAGATAGAGCCGCTTCGTCAGGGTGTAGGTGTCGGTGCCCGTCGTGGTATTGTTCTGCTGGTATTCCGTCGGTTCACCGCTGTCGCTGTTGGGCAACAGGCGCACCTGCACCTGGAAGCTGCCGTCGAGTCCCGGGGTGCGAGGCACGGTGAACGCTGCCGTGAAGTCTTTGCTTTCATCACTGGCCAGTGCCTCGTCGTTGTGACGGGCAATGCCCAGTCTGACGTCCTCGCCCGTAGTGGTTGAGACAATGAAGACGTGGGCGTTCCAGCCACCCTGGGCATTGGCTCCGCCCTGGTTCTGCACCGTCCATCCCACTTCAACGTCGTCGCCTGGGTTGACGGTGGTTGCGCTACTGGTCAGCCGCACGTTGCTCACAACAAAATCAGGACTGGCCCCGATGGTGAGTGAGCCGCTGCGATACTCGGTCACCACATTGTTACCCAACGAGTCGCTCAGCACCACATTGCTCACAGTGAGCGGATAGGTGTTGCCTTCCACAAGCTGTTCTTCCGAACTGCTGATGTCCATTCGCACGGTAAACAGCCGTCCCTTGTTGGCTCGCAACGTCTTGTTGCCAGCCGAGAGCAGCATCACACGGTAGGTGCGCTCCTTGCCAGTGAGTATGCTCATTCTCACCTGATGGTCGGCCACGCGGTTCTGGTCAAGAACGGCTTCGTAACTGCCGGTTTTCAGCGTCACGCCTTTGGGCATCACCACGTCGAACTGCAGGGCGCTGATGTTCACCGAGGTATTCTCCACATAGACAGGCACATCGACACTTCTGCTCTTCATGCCGGTCACGTCGCCCAGATATAGCTTGTTCACTTCCTGTGCCGTGACGGTCACTGCCGTCAACACCATCAGCAACAGACTGAAAAATCGGATATGCTTCATAATCATAACCCTTTTACTTTTTTACCCTTTTACCTTTTTACTTTTTCACCTTCTTACCTTCCACAATATAGATGCCCGGCTGGCGTGGAATGACGCGACGTCCTTGCAGGTCGAAGCACCGCTCCGTATGCTGCTGTTCCGCAGCAACATGCTGAATGCCAGTAGCAGCCCCGGCAAAAGAGAGCGGAATGCTATGCCCGTCGCCATCAACAATGGCGGCACCCAGCACGGTGGCCTCTGTGTTGGCCAGCACGGTGGTGCCCGCAGGCAGGCAATCGCCCAAGAGGGAATAGAAGATGTGGTGATGATTGCGCGAGGCATGGCTGAAGGCCGAAAGCGAAGACTGCCACTGGGTGGCACCCTCATCGGAGAGCAACAGCTGGAGGGCGGCCACCTCTACAGGCGAACGCAACACTAACTGCCCGTTATCCACAAAGAGTTCTGCCTTGTCGGCACGCTCCTCTTCCGGCTGAGCGGGACTGAGGTTTCTGGCACTCGTAGGAATGACGATATTGGCATAGCGGTCGAGCAACATATTGATGCTGGCCACCACATCCTGCACATTGATCACCTCATCATTGCCCGCCAGATTGGCTGCCGTGAAGTTGAAGGGCTCGTAGCGATTACACCAGGCAGAATCGAGTGCATAGTTCAGTGTGGTCTGCATGTCGCTCAGGTTGAACTGGCTGTCGAAGTTCACATCGCCCATCTCCGAGTCAATCGTAACCACAAAGCGGTTAAAGGTATTTTCTCTCGTTCGGTTATTATATACGTAACACCCAGCATAGACATTCGAAGGGAGTGGCAGCTGATACCATCCGTCGCGGTTGGCATAATCAGCATCCCAATGCGTTATTGACATTGGGTAGTTACGGTTCTCCCAATATAGGCACCCATACCAAGTGGTTGCACCGACACCAGACTGACTAGATGCGTAAGCGTTGGAAGTGCTAAGAGCAGACTGATCGTTGCACATCCGAAAGTACACGCGCTGATTATAGGGACTGGAATTCCCGTGATTATAGACCAGTACAGTGGGTAGCACACTGGGCAGATTGTCAATGGAATTCAGCTTAATGCTGTAGAGGTCGCTGTAGTTGACGACCCATAGGCTGGTCAGGTCCTGGTCGCCGTACTCAAGGGTGAGGGAAGAAGGCAGAGCCGGATAGATGTCGCGGATACAGTTGCCCTGAACCCTCAGCTCGGTGAGCGAGGACAGTTTCTGTGCTATATCATAGAGATTGCCCTGCAAACGATTGTTGCTCAAGTCAAGATATTCAATCGAACTGTTGGTCGAAGTCATATCATTAAACAAAGTGGAAAGATTGCCCTGTAGCTGATTGCAGCTCAGGTCGAGACGCGCCAGATGGGACAGACTACTGAACAGCCCCATGGGCAATGTGCCTTGCAACTTGTTGCCTGCCAGCGAAAGGGCCACCACATGGCCACCACTCACCGTCACACCGTAGGGCACCTGCGTGGTCTCAGCGGCCGTAGCCCCTAACGACCAGGCGTGCTGCCACTGGGTGCCAGCGGTGTTGCTGCAAACGGTCTTCAGCACCTGAAACTCGCTTTCGTCCAGTCCTGTCAGCGATGTAGCCTCCTCGGCCACGGCCAGCCAGCCCTTGGCAAAGCCTTTGTCATCGCCCTGATAGGCCGCAAGACTGCCTTCGGGCACATAGAGCACAGCATTAGCACAACCGGCAGTCTCGGATCCGATAGGACATGTCGTGGACTTGATATGCACATCCGACAGATTACTGCACACGGTAAACATTTGCGATGAATTCGCTGAAGTCAGAGTAGAAGGCAGATAGACACTCTTCAGATTAGGACAGTAAGAAAAAACGCCCGAGATGCTGGTGATTCCCTCGGGAATCACGGCCGTTGTCAGTTTCTGACAGTTCTGGAAAGTATAACTAAGAGAAGTGGTGAGTGTTGCAGGCAGCGACACATGAATAAGCCCGGTTTTTTGAAAGGCCGCGTAACCAATGGTTTGAACCCCCTGCGGTATGTTCACGGTAGTGAGATTAGCACACTCACTGAACATGAAGCTGGGGATTGCAGTAAGCCCAGACGGCAGGTCGATGGATACGAGCTCGGTGCAGCCACTAAAAGCATAATCAGCAAAACTACTCACCGTTGCTTCGCTCAGGTCGAGCGACGTAAGGGTACTGCTGACAGCCTCCTTCACGCGGGCCACATCATCGTTGTTGAGCGGCCCGATAATCTTCAGACAAGTGGCCGAAGGGGCGGCAGCACGAACATCTTCCGAAGAATATGTACTACTGAACTGTCCTTCAGCAGAGACGTTTACCGTAATTAAACCGCCAGCATCCGGGGCGGGTAATTCATCACTTAATACGGGCGTTGCAGGCCACAGTAGCATGCCAAAAAGCAGGGTCAACACCTGCCCATAGGAAGTCAATAGATTTCTCATAAGTTCAATAATAAGATTATTGGGCAAAGATACATTTTTTCCATATCTACCAAACATACGGCCTACATTTTCATGTACGCACGCGTTAGTAGTCATCGTCCCACGCGCCACGCATGCGGCGGGAACCGTTTATATCGTCATCTTCAGTGATTCCAGATGCGGCGTCGCCCACCTTAAACTGACGCGGGGCGCCACTTGTTATAACCATGCCATGAAATGGCACCCGTATGATCTCTGTGCGGGGAGGAATATATTGCTTTTTCATCTGATTACCTGTTTTTTACCGTTGACAATATAGATTCCAGCAGGCAGGCTATGCTCGTCGCTATTGACGCGCTGACCTTGCAGATTGTAGATGCGCTGAGGGCCACCTATGGCACGGCCGTCGATGAGTACCTCGCTGTCGATGCCCATCGTCTCGATGCCCTGAATACTCAGACGGGCATTGTAGGCGTTGGCTGGCAGCACGAAGTAGGCTCGCATGCCGTTCAGCGCCGACGAATTGGACTTGGCCTTGACAAGCTTGCCCGACGACACACCATAGTAATACTCAGTGCCAATGTTTTCCCAAGCACGGGGTGAGTAGATGCCCACGAAGCTATAGTCGTCATTATGAGTGTTATTATAGGTGTCTGCCTTGGGCTCTTCAGACAGCACGAGGTTGCCATTGAAGTCCAGTTCGGGCTGCACCACGGTGCGTTCGGGCTTTACCAGATAGGGCACACCGGCCTTGATGTTCCAGGCATACTCAAAGTTGAGCGTCTCGCCCTCCATCGACTTGAAGCGCACCAGCATGGTGTTGTAGCCCCACACCTTGTTGATCTGCTGCTCGGAGATGTCGAACGGCACGCAGAACGTGTTCCACTGGTTCTGCGACAGCTTGCGGTTCATGGTGACATGGAACTTCTTGGAAGCAGGATTGGCAAACACGGTCACATTGTCATCGCTGGTGTCGAGAAGGTCGGCCTGCACAAAGTTGAGCTGTTCGAATTCAGCCGAATAGGTAACGGCTCCAGACACGTTGATGGAAAGCTGCGGATTGGTACTCACTGTTTCGTCGCCGCACTTCCATCCGGCAAAGTAGTAGCCCTTCTTGGGCCGTGCCGTAAAGGTGAGTGGCTGGTTGTAGTCGTAGAGTCCGGAACCGCCGTCAACAGTACCGCCATCCTGATTATAGTTCACAATGACCTTATACTGATTGGGAATAAAGATGGCAGTGAGCGTGGCCGGACCAGCCATCTGATAGTCAAACGTGGCCGACTCGCTGATCATGGCATCATCCTTCACCCAACGTCCAAATTCGTAGCCTTCAAGGCGCGTAGCTGAAACAGTCACGAGAGAATCATACTTCAGTTTTCCCGTGCCGGGCGAGACGGTGCCGCTACCCTCGGGACTGACCTTGAGGATGAGGTTGGCCATGCCGTCGCTGATCTGAATCCAGCTGCACTTCTTGCCCGACTCACCGTGGAATCCCTCCAAATCGTTGATGCTATCCAGCTGGATGTCAAGGCAGTAAAGACCGTCGAGCGTGGTCTTACTGCTCAGGTCAAAGCGGAAGGTGGTCACGTTGCCCACATCGATGGGCTCCACGGTTACACCACTCAGGTCTATCGCCTCGCCTTCGAGCATCAGGGCCAGGTCTGCGGTTGTAAACGTTGCGGCATCGATGGCCTTGTTGAAGGTGACCACCACCTCACCGACAGAATCGCGGGTGAAGGTGCCCGATGAAGGCACACCCGACACAGTAACCACGGAAAGCTCCACTGAGGGCTTGTCCTCAAAGGTGACGACATAAGCATCGCCATTGGCTCCCATCGTGTCGCAGAAATGGATCAGGTTCTCGTAGAGCGGCTGCAGTCCGTCGCGCAGTGTACGGTCGGTCTGCCAGAAGTTCTCGGCAGGCAGCAGCGTCAGGTCGCTCTGCCTCCTCACGGTGAGCAGCTTGCGTGAACCACCGGTGGGGTCGGCCAACTGGCCATAGTTCCATCCGGCACTGTTGACCAAGACGTTGACGAGGTATTCCGTGTCAGAGCGTTTCACGGCCTCAGCACTGGCGACATGACAAATGGGCTGCTGCGTACCGTCACTCTTATAGAGCTGGTCGGCGGTGTCGTCGGCATCCTGCACGTCGTTGGCCAGGAAGCCGATGAGGGGTGGCTGTTTGTCCTCTCCTCCGGGAATGACAATCTGGTGGATCAGCTCGTGGATGGTCACCGTGTCGAGCAGCGTCAGATCGGGATTATCGTAAGAGGTCACATGGGTAGCCTCCACGGCATAGTCGGTGAAGTGGCCTGTCAGACTACTTGCCAGCCACCACTGGGCGTAGGCTTGCGAGTGGGCCGGGATGTCGCCGAAGTCGGTGGTCACGCTGCTGCCCAGGGCCAGTGTCTTCTCGCCGCCGTTGAGCTGCGAACTGATAATCTCATAGTCGGCCAGCAGTCCTTTCTCATTGTCTATGATTTCGGGCTGGCGGGTCACCATCTTGACCTTCGTGGCATCGCCATAGCCCTTGTTGTTGATGAGCAGGGTGAACTGCGAGGGCACGACGGGTTCCACCTCATCGGTGAGCGGGTCGTCGCCCATGATGTCACGCTGCATGAAGTAGGTCAGCTCCAGGTTGGGGCTGGGTGCCACGGTGAGGCGTTCGGTCTCCAGCTCGCGGGTCATCTCCTGACCCGTGAAGGGGTCGACGAACGAGATGGTTCCAGCGAAGGTGTACAGCAGCGGCTCGGTGGGGGCAGCATACTTCGTGGGAATGAAGATGATCTTGGCCTCGCCGGTCTTACCGGCTCCCAGCGTCCATCCGCTCTCAAAGTCAGCCTCGCCCTCGAAGCCGGTGATGCTCTCGGTGTGAATCTCCATGAGGTGGGAAGTAGCCACATTGCCGTAGGGATCGGTGACCACAAGGTTGAGCTTCACGTCGGTCATGTCGCCGGTCTGGGCTCCGTTCACCACGGTAAGTGTGCCGCGCACGGCCTGACGGGTCATGGTGAGCTGCTGCGACATCTGCAGCTTCACGCTGGCACACGATGAGGTCTGATTGGTGTTGAGTCCTTCAAGTGCTTTATCGGCCTCGGTCTCACAAAGCTCCTGAGCGTCATAGTAGCCCAGACGGTTGAGCTCCATCCGGTCTGCCTGGACACGTTCGGCCAGCGAGTCGAGCAGGTTGAACTGTTGGGTGTTGAAGTTACGAAGGCGGTCAACGACAGCCGCATATTGCTCATCGTTGAGGGCTTCGGGATGGAGTGCGGCTATCTGTTCGTCGGTGGGCCATATCGCCGCCTGGAAGGCTGCCACCAGTGCCTGAGCCTCTTCGGTCTCAATGAGCGGGTATTTCGTGTTGCCCATGACATAGTAGATATAGCCCATGTCGTGGTAGTTCAGGTCGTGGGCAATGCCCGTGTTCGTCAGCCAAGCTCTCAGGTAGGACGGATGCCAGGAAGGAATCTCCACCAGTGCATCGGTGGTGATAACCAGTCCGGGAATCTCTATGACATCAGCTTCCACTGGCGTGATGACCTTCACAATCTCACGATAGCAGTCCATGAGCGAAGCGTTGCTCATGCTGTCGGGGATAATATTGTAGAGCACTTTCGTGCCTCTGGTCTGCTGACGGCTTTCCATACCACCTTCTCCAGGCCAGCCGGGAGGCGGTGTGCCATTCGGACATGGCTTCAAGAGTCTTGCTGTTCCCTTGACCATGCGCAATTTACCGCCTTTCTTTCTCCATTTCATGTCTTGTACCGCATCAATATAGTCATCGGCATTGTCGTACAGGCAGGGGTCACAGCTCACATGAGTCACGCCTTTACCCGACGGAGTTTTCGAAAAGTTGGAGGCCTTAGGCGTTTTGGAAGTCCAGCCACCGCCCGAAGGACGGAAGCCAAAGGAGCTCAGCACGTTGTTGATAAGATTGACCACGTCGGAAACAACGGCACAGCCGTCGTTCACCTGCATCAACTGCTTCGCCATATATTCCTGCGAGTCATCGCTGTTGGCCAAGCCTGCGCAAGAACCTTTCCACTTCGACATGGCTCCCAGCGCACATTCGGTTCCTGTTTTGCCAAGCTTTCTGCGTCCCGGCCCCCAAGCACCACGGGCCTGAGCCGTACCATCGCTCACCTTGGTAATCTCCACGGGAATGATCACGCTCTGCTGCGGAAGGATGTTCCACGGGCCTTCAATGAGCGGTGTGAACCGGTAGTCGCCCCACTCCGTCTCAGTTTCGAACTCCACGTTCTTCGCGGTCAGGAGTCCCACGTTGGTCAGCGTCACATAATATATATAAGGTGTCTGAAGTTCTTCCACCAATAGTTTTTCGGGCATGTCCATCTTCACCACAGGGGCAGGCACCTGCGTCTCATAGTTCACCACGGTGGTAATGTCGTAGACATCCTCCACCTCGGTGGGTTCGTAGACCATCTCAATGGTGATGGCACTGTAGGTGATGAAGGCGCGCTGGCTCGTGGTGCGTGCAGGCGACACCATGACCGTCTCTAAATAGCTGTCATGCTTGGGATGGGTAACTTTCAGCAGGTACTGGCCTTCAGGCAGGTACTCGAAGGTCACGATGCCGCTTTCGCCGGTCACGTCCTGGCGCAGCAGCTTCTGGGTGACGGGATGCAGCACGGCCACCGTGGCACCACTCACATGGGGAGCCTCTTCGGTGTTGGCCGTAAACTCGTCCCACACATCGACCGTCAGTGTGCCGGTCTTCTCCGAGACGCACTCCACACGCATGGGTATCG
Organism: uncultured Prevotella sp.; assembly: GCA_947304695.1. The sequence continues at coordinate 7,521 of CAMZBS010000017.1, read as the reverse complement.
ACAAGTCGTTGCCGCCATTGGCCGCACTGATAAAGATGCCTCCTTGCCACACGCTGTTAGCTTCCATGTCGCTCGTCGGGCGCATCTGCAGCACCACCGTGGCTGCCTCGCCCGAAGCCAGCGACGCCATGCGGCGAGGTGTGGCTGTGGTGAGCCATGCGGTGTTGCCCACATCGACGGTGATCTCACCCGTTTCCTTGCGTCCTTCGTTATAGATGGTGAACTCGTAGGTGCGCAGGGTGTCTATGACCATCGTGGTGTTTATGCTGCTAACGGTGGACTTCAGCTGCGGCACGGAGGGATAGATCACGAAATTAATGGTCTGCAGCATCACAGCACCCTCGTCTGAGGTGATGCGCAGCTGAGCTGTCTGCCACTCCTTGAAGCTGGGTGAAACGCCCAGACCCGTCAGGTGGTAGGTCATCTGCTTGGTCTGTCCTGGTGCCAAGATGCCTACTTCTTCGAACGTCAGGGTTACGTTGTCGGGACAACTAACGATGGTGGTTTGCACATTGCGGAGGGTTCTCGTGCCGGGATTGACAATGTCAATATAGCCGTTCTGACTCTCGCCCACCTCCATTTCGTTGGCCAGGAAAGTGCCCCCAGCACGGCGCATGCCATAGACATAGATGTCTTTGAGCGAACGGGTAAGGTCCTCGCCTGGCATGCAGGCACCAATGCCGAAGGGTCCGGCCATGCCCAAGGAGGGCGTCCAGTCCACGGCAAAGCGTCCTTCCTCGTCGGTCTTGGTCTGCAGGGCAATACGGGTGCCGCCTTGCACGATGTAGACTTCGAGGTCGGCTTCGTGGTTCACCATGCCTGTTGTCTCACCGCTGATATGCACGGTTTCCTCGCTCTGATAATCGTCCTCGACGGTCTCTACCTGGGTGGCTTCCAGCAGGGGCAGCACATTCACCGTCACCGTCGGACTGGCATTGTTGGCATAGTTTATCTCAGGATTCTCACCCCCGTCGTTCACCACGGCGTAGACGGAAACCTGACGAGGCTTGTCGCTCAGCACAGCGGTCGCCACAATGGGCATCACTGATATTTCTCCGGCTCCCAATGCTGATTTTGTATAGATGGTTTCCACCGCTCTGCCGTCTACGACAATGGAAATAGGTGTTTTCTTTGGCAGCGGTGCGTAGCCGTAGTTGTGTACGGTCAGCCTCACCGCAGCCGGAACGGTGGCATAGACCTCGCTGCTCTCCACGCTCATCTCAATGGTGGCATCGGGCAGGGTCTGGTCGGTGACCATCACCAGGCACGAGCCTCGGGCATAGCCATCGGATTTGGCCACCAGGGTAATGGTGCGGGAGTCGCCGTTCTGACTGTTCTGGTCGACCCTGACTTCGAAGGTGGTGCTGCTTTCTCCGGCAGGAATGGTCACCAGAGCGGGGAACTGCATATCAGGATGATTGCCAAGGGTACTCAGTGTCACGGTCAGTGGCGAGGTGGTCTCGTTGTTGCGCGACACGGTGAACATGTTGCCGATGCTGCCTTCCAAGATGTTGGGCATGGTCGTTGTCAGGGACAGCGTAGGGCCGTCGTCGTCGACAACGGTCAGCGTCTTTTCAGCCGTGCCGCCCACCTTACCGGTGGTCTGACAGCTGCATGAACTGTAGTAGGCCGCCACGCGGAGCGTCACTTCACGGTCGTCTTCCACCATGGAGTTGTCGATGACGTGCAGGTAGAACTTATACTGGCTCTGGCCCTTGGCCATGGTGAAGATTCTATAGTTGCCGTAGACCAGGCTTTCGTTGGAAGTACTCACGTAGACAGTAAGCGGTGCGTTGGTCTTGTCGCGCTTCAGCACACAGGCAACGGCATTGGCGCCGGCCCCTTCGCTCACGGTGCTGGAGCTGAGCGTAAGGGTGAGCTGAGGCATGTCGTTGTCGCTCAGGAAGGCATCGGCATGACCGTTGTTGTAGCCTGTGGCAGAAGCCGTGAAGCGCACGGCAACCGTGTCGGCCACCACATTGTCGTCGTAGGCTTTGATAGTGGTTGATGCCGATGCAGTGCCTGCGGGAATGGTCACACTGGACGGCATCTTGAAGCGTGAGGATGCGTTGTTGGTCAGCTGTACCTTGAGGTCGGACTGGGGCAAACGGGCGGTGTCGGCGATGACGGTGAGCGTCAGTTCGTCGCTTTCGTCAATAAGGGTCTTCGAGAGGATTACATGCAAGTCGGGATGCTCATCGTCAATCAGGTGACCCGTCGCCGACGCGGCCGCATAACCGTTAGCGGCAGCAGCCGTAATGGTAAAGTCAACAATGTCTTCCAAGGTTCCGTTGAGCAGATCGTCGTCGGTCACCAAGAAGCTGAACGAGGAAGACGAGTTTTTCTGGCTGATCGTGACCGAGTTGGTTCCCAGTGAGAGGCGCGGATCGGCTGGCGTAAGGCTCACGTTGAAGGTCTGCGCCTGCAGGCGGCTACCACTGCGTTCCAGCGTGACATAATAGCGATTCTGATTTCCATTGCCCGGCTCGGCAATGTCACTGCGTTGCAACGTCAGGAAGAGGCTCTTGCCCATGGTGTAGGAGGAAGAGCTGACAGTTGTATTGTTGTTCTGATAACCGATGTGCTCACCGCTTTCCTTATTGGGCACCAGCTCCACCTGTACCTTGAAAGACCCGTCGAGACCGGGAATGCGGGGCACGGTGAACTTCTCGCTCACCGGCAGCGAGGCACCGCTCTCCAACCGCTCGTCGACATGACGGCTGATGGCAACGAGACAGCGTTCGTTGGTGGCTGTTGAGACCAGGACAATCTGCTCACTCCATCCGGCATCGCTCTTCACAGTGCCGATATTATTCACCGTCCACTCCAAGGTGAAGTTATCGCCGGGCTTCAAGGTGGTGACACCCGTCTGGTCGTTGACAGCCGTCAGCTGCACATTGTTCACCGTGAAGTCGGGACTGGGGGCAATGGTGAGTGAACCGTCGGCATAGCCTGTCATCACGTTACGCCCATCAGCGTCGCCAATCACCACATGGCTGATTGTTATCGGATAGGTCTCATCCACCTGCAGGTCGGCATTCCCGTCCACGCTGGTAGTCAACGTAAACAGCTTTCCCTTGTTGGCACGGAAAGACGAGTTGGTGGGCGACAGCACCATGACGCGGTACTTATTGGAACCAAGCGAGACGATGCTATGCTGATGATCGACCACGCGATTGGCATCCATATTGAAGGCCGACGACGAGGTGCCGATGCTGGTGCCCTCTGGCACGGTGACATCAAACTGTACGGCCACCACGTTGAGACTGGTGTTGTCAAGATAAAAGGGCACGTCTACCGACACACTCTTCATGCAACTCACGTTGCCAACATACAGTTTGTTCACCTGCTGTGCTTGCGCTCCCACTGCGATAAGCAGCAGTGACGTGAAAAGAAATAGTATGGTCTTTTTCATATCTTGCTGATTCTTTCGTTACTTCACTATTTTCTTACCGTTTACGATGTAGACACCATGCTTTAGTTGTCCTTGGGTCTTTCTGCCCTGCAGGTCGAAGGGAGTGTCGACAGCGGAATGGACTGTCACCGTGCTGATGCCGGTGGTCTCGCTGCCAAAGGCAGTAGCAATGAGCTGGCCTTGTTGATCGCAAAGCTGAGCCGACAGGACGTCGACACCGCTTCCTATGGTGCCCAGCACTGTGCGTCCGGCTGGCAGCACATTGCCCATCAGCGAATAGAAGATGGTGCGGCTGCCACGACTCTTGCGGCTGAAGAGGCTCAGTTCGCGACTCCACTCAACACTGCCGCCCGAAACGGTCAGGTCGAGGGCTGCTACTGGCTGCTCGCTCTCCAATACGAGTTGGCCACCTTCAATGCTGAGTGCAGCCTGATAGACATCCTCCTCTGCCACTGGGAGAGGATGGGCCTTTCTGCTTGACAAACTGGGCACGATGTCCCGATCCAGAAGCAGGTTCACCTCACTAATCACATCGAGCACGTCGATCGTGAGCGTTTCGCCATCGTCGAGGGTACTTGTGTTGCCCGCATAGAAGTTGAAGGGCGTTGACGTTTGCATAGTCTCGAACTGCATGGCAAAGTTGATGAGCTTTTGCAGGTCGCTCACATTCACATGGCCGTCGTAGTTCACATCGCCCATGGCAAAGTCGAAGGTGATGATCATCTGGCTTCCTGAAGTCCTTTCGCTAAAGTACACCAGTGTGTTCGGAGCATCGTAGTTCCATGTGCTCACGTCTGTCTGATAGATATACACATTGGCAGGATTGTAATCATTGCCCCAGAAGTTTCTATACAGTCTGACGGCCCACGGGTTGTCGCTGTCTATCGGCCTTATCACGTAGTCCGTGTTGTAGTAGCCGGGAGAGTTGTTGCTGTGATAGTAAGCCAGAATAGAGGGGAAGAGATTGGCAAAAGCCTCTCTGTTCGCCAGTGCAAAGTCAGTGAAAGTATATGGCTGATCGGTCACGGGGTTCACCTCGCTGGTGAGGTCTTGTCCTCCAATGTCAAAATAGCTGCTACTGGTGCTGATATGGGTGGCCAGCTCGGGCTTCACATCGCGAATCCTGTTGCGGGCTATCTTCAGGGTGGAAAGGTTGGGCAGCTTATCCACCCTATCATTACCCACGTACTGTCTCATGAGTCCGATGTTACCCGTCAGCTGGTTGTCATTCAGGTTGAGGCTGGTCAGTGCCGTGTTCACCGGCATGCTGTTGAATACATCGTCAACCTTACCGCTGAGCTGGTTATTGCTCAGGTCTATAAGCCATAGCTGCGGGAACTGCATCAGCTCCACTGGCAGCGTGCCGCTCAGGTTGTTGCCGCTCAGCAGGAGTTGCACCACATGGCCATTATGCAGCCTCACGCCGTAGGGCAAGGGTGTCTCGTCCTTCGTGGCGCCGAAGGTCCATTTGCGCGTCCAGTTTTCTCCGTCCAATGCGGTGTAAAGCGTCTGCAATAAGCCATACTCCGTGTCATCGAGCGTCGCAAGGGTGGTCTGGTCGGCGTAGATGACCCGGAAGCTCTTCCAGAAGTTAGCTGCCGTGTAGGCTTCAACGCTGGCCTCCGGCACATAGAGCGTCACATTGGAGAATGAAACCCCATACTGAGCTCCAACAGTAGGCGGTGTGGTGGCTGCCACATGCACATCAATGAGTTCATCAAGGGTTACCGTATACTGGGGGTGGGAGTTCAATTGTAATGCATATTCACCTATTTCAGTGATGGTGCTGGGCAGATAGAGCGACTGCAGGTGTGTACAGTACTGCAGCATAGCGTTTGGAATTTGGGTAATGCCTTCGGGCACCTCAAGCACGGTGAGGCTGGAGCAGGATCTGAAAGCACTGCTGCCGATGGAGGTCAGCGAAGCGGGCAGCAGAATCTGGCTCAGTGAATAGCATTGGTTGAATGCACTACTGCCTATGGTGGTGAGGTTGCTGGGCAGGGTGATACCTGCGAGTGCCCAGCAGCCCAAGAAGCAGTTGCTGCCCAGTTCGGTGATATGGTCGTTGAGCGTCACGGTGGCGAGCGACGTGCAGCCGCGGAATGTTTCGTAAGGCAATAAGGCGACGTTGGCTTGCACGCTGGCCGTAGTCAGGGCCGTACAATCCTCGAATATTTCAGTGCCCATCTCAGTGACGTCTTCGGGAATGGTGATGGCCTGCAGGCTGCTGCATTCGGAGAAAGCATAATTGCCTATAGAGGTCACTGTCGAGGGAATGCCGAACGTTGTCAGCGCCTTGCATTTGGAGAACGCATAATTGCCGATGCTGGTATAGTTGGCAGGCAATAGGAGGGTGCTGAGCAACTCACAGCCATAGCATACGCTTTCCGGTATGGCGGTGAAGCTCATCTGGCTCAGGTCGAGGGTGGTGAGCGCCTTGCAGTTGTAGAACGCCCAGTTGCCGATGCTGGTGACTGTGGCAGGCAGCAGGATGCTGCTGAGTGCAAGGCATCCTTCACACATACTTGCAGGTATCTCGGTCATCGTGGCACCGCTCAGGTCGAGGGCGGTGAGCAACGAGCAGTCGCGGAAGGCATTAGCACCGACCGAGGTGATGCCGTCAGGCAGAGATAGGCTGGTGATGGCAGAACAATCGCGGAAGGCTTGCTGCCCGATGGTGGTGAGCTGCGTCTGGCTCAGGTCAAGCGAACCAAACGATGTACACTGATAGAACGCCTCCTGCCCGATGCTGGTCAACGATGAGGGGAAGGTGGGGCTTTCCAGTGAAGTACAACCTTTGAACGCCTCCTGCCCGATGCTAGTCACCGTCGAGGGGATGGTGAGGCTTTCCAGTGAAGTACACTGATAGAACGCCCGATACCCGATGTCAGTAAGGCCTGCGGGGAGGGTGACGGAGGTGAGATTACTACAACTCTGGAAAGTTTTTGTTCCCAAAGTACTGCCTTCTCCACGGGCATCGAGCGTGGCGGTGAGCAACGTACCTGCCGCCCTGGTAAACAGCTCATTGCAGGTAGTCAGCTTGCCGGGCGTGTGCAGTTCAAAGCTCGTCAGTTTGCCGGAGGTGAAGGGCTGTGTCTGTGTATTGCTGTTCCCGAGCGTTACATCGCCGCCAGCAGTGATGCTGATAGCGGTTAAGGCAACGCCGTTACTATAGACACCACTTTCGATTTCGAGCGGCCCGCTGACGTTGATGGTAAGCGTGGCAGGCAAGCTACTGCAACCAAAGAATGCACTCGAGCCAATGCGGGTCACTGTCGAGGGGATGTTGACAGACGAAAGATAACGACAGTTGTAAAAACACGAGCTCGGAATGGCGGTGAGTCCTTCAGGGAACACAATCTCCGTGAGATAGCAGGTGCCGTAGTTAGAGGCAATATAAAAAATACTGTTCGGCATCGTGGTGAACTCGGCTTCGCTGAGGTCTAACTGCCGGATATCTATCGAACTGCTGCTAATGAATACACCTGCCACACGCTGGATGTCACTGTTGTTCAGCGGACCGATGACCTTGAGGCGTGTGGCACCCGTTCCCCGAATAGCATTGACGGTATAATTGTTGTAAAACTCGCCCTCGGCAGTGACCGTGATGGTCAGTACGCCGTCGACAGGGTCGGGTAAGTCTGTTGCGTGTATCGGCACGAAAGGACTGGCTAACAGCCCTGTCAGCAGGCAAAGCGTCATGATGACATTTTTCACTATTCTATTCATACTTATAGTTTATTTAGCTTCAATGAACTGCATTTTCTCAACCTATACGGTTGAAATTTCTCATAAGTTAACAATAATTAGATTGTTTACGGGGCAAAGATACGACAAATTATCCAATTCTCCAAGCGATTCGGCCCATTTTTCGCAATAATCAATAACAAACAGCATTGTGGATGCTAAAAACGGCCTGCAAGGCAGTTAGGCATTTCCTATGAGGCAGATAGGCACTTTCGGTGAGGCAGATAGGCATTTCCTATGAGGCAGATAGGCATTTCCTATGAGGCAGATAGGCATTTCCTATGAGGCAGTTAGGCACTTCCTACGAGGAAAAATGTGAAAGTTTGAGCCTCTGTGAAAAGTTTGTGAATAGTTTAATT
>CAMZBS010000016.1 GCA_947304695.1 uncultured Prevotella sp. | reverse complement strand
TGCAAAGAACATTTTTCTTGTTTGCATTAATGCCCTTTCGTTTACATTCTTTATTTCTCTTATAGAGACATAAAGTGTTGCTACTATTGTTCCTCCATAGAGAATTGCAATAACAAATTGGATCCAATTGTCTACTGTGAATTTTTCTACCATAATAATACTCTGTTATAATTTATGACTCTTGTTATTACTTTGGGCTGATTCTGTGCATACGTGATAGCCACGTCTCGGCAAGCTTTGAGGTACATACGCTGAGTTTGTACGCGGTCTTCGTATTCACGCACACGTTGAACCCACTGACGTTTCTCCCTTTCAACATTATCCTGATAGACCTGCATCTTGTGTTCCCACTCACGACGGTCTATCTCATTCATCTTAGCAGTAATCTCTTTTATCAGAGCAGCTGCTTTGGGTTGGCATGATGCTGCAAAGTTGATTTGCGACAGCAACCGTGTTGCCTCTTGCGCTCCTGACCTTGTTGGATTCTTTGCCCATATCGCACGAGCTTCGTTCAGGTATTCTGCTCCTCGAACCTCTATCATATCATTATAAATTGGTGTGGCAATCTGTGACGCTTCATCAAAACAGGATGAACAGACATCAGGTATGGATGTCAACAACATGAGAGCATCTTCGTAGTTTTGGAGCGATGCTTGTTTACGGGCCTCGGCTATCACATCTTCACAATTTGTCTGATAGTAGTCAATTATTTTCTGCTTACCCTCTTGGACAAAAGCAGTAATAGCCGTGTTCTTGGGGTTGATGTTCTTGAAGGCCGATATATACGATTTTTCCAAACTCTGGCCGATTCCCAATGTTGATACAGTCGTCTGCGCATACACTTTGTCAACTTCAATATCGCCAAGCAGGATGGTAATGTCGAGTTTCTGTGAGATACGTTGTGGTGGCCCAGCAACGATATCCTTGGAAATGACATTTATTTTTGCAGTTAGCACAAAGCGAACGCAGTTTTCATTGTCAGAAATGCCATTGGCTGTGATAATCTGTGACAGCTTCGTTTCCAAGAACTTCTGGGACTCTGGGGGAAGATTCTCATTATCGGGAACGTAAGTATGAATGGTAATGCGCCCGATGTCGTCAAGTCGTTCTTGTGCATTTGCTGTTAATATGCAAAGAAACGAAATAATAATGAATATCTTTTTCATACGTATTTCTATTTTTCACCTAATACAAGAATAGCTTCGCCCAATCCTCTCATCATAAGTTTTGATGTAATGTTGAAAGGAGCTGCATTCAAATATTTCTGCAAATCACGTGCAAAACTTCTGGCATCCATAGCAATCCCTTTGTCACTCTTCAAGGGGATCATTACTTGCTCAAATTTTGCGACATTCTCTGTTGCGTCGGTCAGACTGAACTGCTGTTTGACTGTGTTTCGTGTCAACCATTGCTGAATATGATTTAGAAGTTCATCACCGCTGTATTCCGTTTCCAAGTCATTATCCCAATTATCCCAAGTCCTAACCGTCAGGACTACCTCTCTACCATTTGACTGCATCTTTGAATAAAACGCATCCATCTGTTTGTCAAACGGTTTGATGTTTCGTTCTACGGCCTGTTGTAACTGGATAGGAATGGCGTCGGCTGTTCTGTTAACAGTTCCACTGGATGTGGCTACACGCTTACTGGTATATGCATCAAACGCCTCTAATGTAAAGGTTAGTGAAGAAGCATTCACAACCCAGCCAATCTGAATTATGATATCTGCTTTTGCCCTTCGCTTCAATATGTCCAGAGGGCTTTCTGACAATTGTGCGCCACTCGACTTGCTAAATGTTACATTATCCTCAGCTGTCCTGGCAGAAAGATTCTTCAGTTCCATTTCTGCATCTTTCAGACTATATCCTATCTTTGTCATCAGTTCGCCAATCTTGCTGATAACAGGACTGAGTTCCAAATCTTCCTGAAAAGCCTGACGATAATTAGCTACACGCTCTTTGACGCCTTGATTGTCATACTCCGTAGTGAAATAGCGTTGTGTACACCAGTTGTCAGACGGAAGAATCATCAGTGTTGGCTTCTTTTGGGCACCAACTGCAATTGTTATAATCAAAAGGGTCATGGATAGGATGTTCCTCATATCTTCCTCTCTTTCTGTATCCTCCGGCCCATCGGACACTTTAAATTGTTTTAGGTTCTTTGTAAGGCACAAAAAGAAAGTGTGAGCCTACTTAACATATTCTACCTGTAGGCTCTCGACTGCCTGTGTACCGAATAAGAAAAGTCGCTCACACCTTAGGCAGTCATATACGTTGAGTATACGCTTACCCAAGGATGCGCACTTGTCTATTCTTTGGTACACGAGTGACTTGTCGAGATTCACAGGTACGGAATAGCTAAACGCTTCCTAATTATGTCTTTGCCGCAATTCTGTTGCGACGCTGCAAATATAAGAAGAATTTTGTAGAAACGCAAATTTGTGAGCGACTATTTTTATCAAAAGATGAAAATTCTTGGATTATTTGAACTTGATGACGCGGAAACTGTTCTTGTCGTCGATGATGATGGCGTCGGCCTTTAGCTTGCGGGCCTTGCGGGCTCCTTTCCAGAGAAGGTTCTTCTCAAGGCGGGGACGCTCGGAACGTATGAGGGGGATGATCACTGGTCGATAGGCACCGTAGGCGGTGACTTCAAACTCTCGGTTCACTTCGTTCTCGTTTAAGAACACTTTTACGTTGTCGTAGGTGTCTTTTTTCTTCTTGTCGGTCTTGAAGAGTGCCTTGCTGATGAACGAGGTGTGATGAATCTTCTTTTCGTAGTTCTGCTTCAGGACATCGGTGTTGATGTAGCTCATGGTGCTGCAGGAGGTGAAGAATGCGGTGCAGCCGATGGCAGCCAAGATGGAGAAATACTTTTTCATGTCGTTGCTGTTTTTTAGTTAGACTTAAAAAAAACGAGCACAAAGGTAAGTACTTCTTTTGGGAAAACAATCATCCATTTCGTCCACTTGAAAAGCTATTGCCAGTAGTTTTTCTTTTGGCTATCGTAATAGTGATATTGTTTTCCGTTATATTCTGTATTTCCGTCGTTCCGTAGCATTTGATAAAACAGGTTGTTGACATAGTAAAGCCATGTCTCGGCACATTCCCGATAGAATGTGCGTTCAGATATGGTGTTCTTTTGCCGATAACGCCTCCACCACAACGGATGGTAGTGCTCCATAATGGCTTCGCGAAAGTTTTCGGAAAGTTCGCCAAAACGCTTGCTCGCAGCCTTGTAAGAACTGTCGCGGTAGGTGGCCAGCATCTTGTCAAAGATGGGCTGTGCAATGCTTTGTAGTTCGCGACGCAATGCCAAGGTGTCTTCTGTTTGTGTGGTTGCGGAAGGCTCCGTTGGAACCTCCGAGGGGGCATCTGCTGTTTGCGTACTTTGTTCGGTTTTTATCTGCGGGTTTTTTATTTCGGGCGATGAAGTGACGGCTTCTGGAATTGCAGTGGGGGATTCTCTGCTCGTAAGGCTGTCGGATTGAGAATGCTGAGTGCTTTCTTGCGGATAGGTTGCTGTGGTTTCGGTCACATCAGAGGAAAGATGCAGTACATAATAAATGACTAAAGCGGCAATGAACATGACTGCCAAAGCTGCTGTCCACCACGGCCATCTGCTGTGCATCGACTGTAGTATCTCGTCGGCAGAGGCATATCGCGACTCCATCTCTTTGGCCGTACAACGCTGTATCACCTTATTATAATAATGGGCGCAGGGCAGCGTTTGCAGGATACGGCCAATGGCGTAGATGTCGGTGCGGGCATCTACCTTTGCTGATTCGTTGAGCTGTTCGGGGGCGGCATATTTGTCGGTGCGGCCTGTGGTGTCGTTATAAGTGTCGGTGTAGCAGTAGCCCAGGTCGATGAGCTTAACGTCGTGGCCGATGCGGGTAATGAGGATGTTCTGGGGCTTCAGGTCGAGGTGTACAATCTGATGCTGGTGCAGATAGCCCACCACGTCGAGCAACTGCCGCAGGAAACGGTTGGCGTTCTTGCGGTTGCGGAAATAGTCGGGGTGGCTGTTGGCGAACTGGTCGAGTGTCTCTCCGTCGACGTAGTCCATCAGTATGCCGTCTTCTGTTTTGGCGGCATAGCGCACCAGGTGGGGATGCTCCAGCGGGTAGCCCGTCTCGAACTCCTTTTGCAGGGCGGCTACGTAGCGCGGGTTGGTGCGCAGCTGAGGCTTCAGCCGTTTCAGGAAGTGCAGCTTGCCGTAGAGCCGAACGCGGTAGCACAGACAGGTGGAACCTCCTATGGGCAACAGTTCGGCATCGGGAAAGGACGCTTGCTGATGGGAAAACGATGACGTGCTACTCATGTATTAATTCGAAATCGATGCCTTGTGACTTGCCTGCGGTGAAGGAACCGAGGCTCAGGCCGTCTCTTGTCACGTCGCTGACCAACAGGGGATAGCCTTTGACAATGTGTGTCAGTGTCAACAGGTCGCCTGCAAGCAGTTTGCTGTGCTCGCTTTGGACGACCTGGAAGTGGTTGTCGCCAGTGTATTCAATGGTCAGACGGCGGTTGGGCGGATAGCTGATGGCGACTTGCTGCCCAACAACAAGACTGCTGGCCAGGAGTTCAGCGCGGTCGTCGAAGACCGAATTGCTATAGTTCTCATCGCTCAGCCGTAGGGCTTCCCAATGTTCATAACCCAAGTAACGGGCAATGACGTCGAGGGTCGACATGCGTGGCGAACGTTCATCGTTGATGAAGCCCAACAGGCGTTTCATGGTGTTCACACCGATGTGTTCGCCCGTCTTCGACTCAATGTCGAGGGCAAGGAAATCGCAGTCGGCCGAATAGCGCAGGTCACGGCCGCATTGCGTGGCGAGCAGTTGGCAGATAAAAGGAGATAGTTTCATACGCTTAGAAAGGATAGCCTATAGCGATGTGCAGGGTGTGCATGTCCCTGAAACGCTTGATGTTGAAATAGCCCGACTTTCCCGTTTCGTAGGGCACATGGAGACCGAAGCCCCAGTCAACGCGGATGACCAGGAACTCCAGGTCGTAGCGCAGGCCGATGCCGGTGCCGGTGGCCAGTTGTTTGAAGAACTTATGTGGATAGAACTTTGTGTCGCTGAAGATGGAGTTCCACAGGTCTATCTGTGCCTTGGTGGTCTCGTCGGTGGGACCGTAGGTGGCCTCATAGTCTTCGATGTCGATGAGCCAGCTGCGGGTGCTCCAGATGTTGCCGGCATCAAGGAAGATGGCTCCGTGGAGATTGCCGAAAAGCTGGCGGCGCAGCTCTAGGTTGGCCTCGAACCTTGAGTTGCCTGTCTGCATCAGGTAGGAGAGCTGCTGGTCGCCCAGGTTGGGACAGTCGGCCGGGCCGATGCTTCGCACGGGATAGGCACGTATGCTGTTGGCACCGCCCACATAGAAGCCTTCGCAGTAGGGGAAGTCGCTGCTGTTGCCGAACCACCACAGAATACCCGCTGCCGTATGGCCCACAAGACGTGTGCGTGTGTCGAGTTGCCAGGTCTTTGTCAGGCTGGTCTCGAACTTCATGAACTGCGAGTAGGGTGTCTTGAAGAGTGTCTTGTCCTTCTCGTTCCAGCGGTGGCCTCCTATCAGGTCCCAGAGTGCGGTCACATTGCCTGCCTCTTCAATGCTGCCTTCCCAGCGAATGGGGTTGCGCAGGTTGGAGGGACTGTTGTAGACATAGGCATAGCGCATCTTCGGGATGAAATAGTCGTTCATCGACGACAGCAGGTAGGGGTTCTTGCCGACAATATCCCTGAACTTGTCTGTCATCGAGCTCTTGAATTGATACTGCAACGTGAGTGGTGAGAACTCATGCTGGCTCTGTTCGGAGGTCTGCCAGCGGTAGGTCCACTCGCCACTGACGACGTACATCTTGTAGTAGTCCGGGCGCTGCACGATGTCGGTGCTGACCTTGGCAATGGTCCAGGGTGTGGAGAAGAAACGTCGCGGACGCTTGACGGTGCCGTCTTTATTCCGTCGGGGGGTGTTGCTCTCTCCTACGAAGGGTGCGATGATGCGCGGAAACTCGATGGCAACGTCGGCACCGTACTGGTAGGAGTTGTATGAAGAACCGTTGCCTTTGATGTCCCATTCGTAGGAACCGTGCAGGTTGACATCGAGCTTCTCGCCTCCCCGGAACAGGTTGCGCCGCGTGAAGCCTATCTTGGCTTCAGGCCCTAGACGGCCGATGGTGCGGTTGATGAGACTGGTCTCGAAGTAGACATCGTAGGGTTTGTCGAAGATGCAGCTCAGGTGCATGTCGAGTGTGTCGGTGCCGGGACGTGGGGTGAACTGGAAATCGGTCTGGCTGAACACGCCTGAGGAGTTCACCTTCTGCATGGATTGCACGTAGTTGTCGTAGCTGTAGGCCTGACGGGGGCGCAGCTTCATGTCACGCAGAATGACTCGCGGTCGCAGTGGTGGTCGCTTGCCGCCATAGAGCACCTTGAGGAAACGTCGTTCGGTAGAGTCGGTTAGCTGTTCGCGCATGTTTCTTCTGAGGCTGATGCTCATGTTGCCGATGTACCATTTGTGCAGGGCTTCGGCTGGCAGCGAGTCGGCCATCTGCAGGCGTAGCATTGCCTTGTTGGCAGTCTGGAACGTGTCGGCCAGGTAGGAGGCATAGCCCGAAGTATAGTAATAATAGCCGTTGTTGCGCATCAGATGGGTGACGCGGTTGCGCTCACCGTCTAAGTAGGACACGGCAAAGGGTGAGCCATTGACTATCTGTGCATCATTGCGGGTGGAGTCAATGAGTGTCTGCATGGCCGGAGGGAAGCCCACATACTGCATGGTGTCGACCGTGAAGAGCGTGTCGAGCCGTACGGTGTAGCCTATCTTTGCCTTCTTGGGATTCTTCTGCGGTACTTCGGTGTAGGTTACGTCGCCATGCAGGTAGCCGTTCTTCTGAAGTACTGACCTTGCCACCGAGGCACGCAGGGCCGGATTGACCTGGCTCATGAGCACTGGCGGCTTGCCGAACGAGCGGTTCAGCCACTGCTTGAACTTGCCCGACGAGCCGTTGGCATAGTTCCAAACCCACAGTCCGTAGGGGAACGGAGTGCGGTAGTAGCTTGAACCGAACAGGGCACCATTGGGGGCGGTGGCCAGTGCAGCCTCGATCTCTTCCTGTGTGGCCGTGAAGTGGTCGCTTGGTTCGTAGTCCTTGTATTCTATCTTTGTCAGGCCCACGAACAGCTGGTCGTCGTCGGGAATGTTCTTGGTGGTGGAACAGGCAGCCAACAGCAACGGCATTAGGAAATATGTGATGATCCGCTTCATGGTCTTGCTTGGATTGAATCGTTAGTCATGCGTCTCGGCATCATCGAGTCGTTGGTTGGCCGAGTGGGGGCGGTGGGCTGCTTCTCGCTGCTCCAGATTTTGAGAATGTCCCAGAACTTGTCGAGCTTGCGCTTCCAGATGTAACCACCGCCATACTCGCTGGTGTAGCCTTCCAGCCAGTCGTAGACATTCTGGTTGTAGAACAGTTTCACGTATTGGTTGGAGGTG
Source organism: uncultured Prevotella sp. (assembly GCA_947304695.1). The sequence goes on along the minus strand of CAMZBS010000016.1, from coordinate 23,162 downwards.
GGGGAAAGACGGTATTCCATCGTCACATTGTCGAAGAAGGACTGCTTCTGTCCAGCCTGTAGGTCAGCACCCGACGATACCTTGCCGCCAATCTGCACCTTCAGGCGGTTGTTCCAGAAACGCTTGGCAAACTTGAACGAATAGTCGGTGTGCATGGAGCCGCTGGCATCGGTGGTGTTGTCGATGCCGATGCTCAGGTCAAGCGTCTTCAGGGCGTTGCCTGTGATGTTGTTAATCTCGCTTTGCAGGAACGAGCTAAGGGCTGAGTTCATGGAGAATCCGCTGGTGTTACCATCAGCCAGGTACATGCCGGTGGTGAGCATTGTCACGGCCAGTTTTCCACGTTGTTCAGCGGTCATCGAGTTCAGGTCGTTCTGCACCGACATGTCCTCTGGAGCTGAGATGATGAAGTTCAGACCCATGTCTTGAAGCGTCTTGGTGATGACCACGCCACAGTCGAAGGCCACGCTGCGTCCCGACTGTCCTTCGACTGAGACGCTGGCCTTGGTGTGCTCGGTGGCAGTGATGTTCAGTGTGGGGTTCATCGGGTCGCCTGTGAACTCCACGTAGCTGCCGTCCTGGATATTGAAGGTCTTCAGTGGGATGATGGGCATTGAGTATTTCATCTCGCCACTCTGAACGGTGTAGCGTCCTGTCAGGGTGATGCCGCTGTTGTTGTAGCGCATGCGCAGGTCGCCTCCGCCAAAAAGATCCACGTAGTTGCTCTGGTCAACGTTCAGACCACAAAGCACGTGTGCCCCCTGGTCTACCGAGATGGTCATGTCGACATCCAGTCCTTCAGGCGTGGGCTTGGTGACCACTGTCTGTGTGGAGTCGGTGAAGTCGGTGAACTTCACCAGCTCGTCCATCTGATTGTCGGTCGACAGCGGTGAGTCTAACAGCAGGTAGGTCAGGTCGGTGGTGCCCAGCACATCGAGCCTTCCGCGCATGTGCAGCTGGTCCAGACGTCCGTTCATCCTGGCGTAGAAGTTCACAAAAGCCTTGCCGAAAGCCACCGACTCCTTGGTCTGTTTGGAGTTGATGAGCTGGTAGTTCTGGGCTCTCATGCGCATGTCAAGGGTGATGCGGTCGGTATTGTGGAAGTCGATGTTGCCCATGATGTTCAGCGGGTTGTCGTTGAAGGCATACATGGTGAAGTTCTCAAGCAGCAGTTGTGAGTTGACGATGCGCACGGGGTCGTTGTCGAAGCGCAACCTTACACCGTAGGGCTTGCTGATGAGGAAAGCCGAGTCGAGCATCACTTCACCGTCGACCTTCGGTGTCTTCATCGAACCTTTCACGGCCAGTTCACCTTCGGCCAGTCCTTCGAGGCCGATGAGTTGGTCGGGCACAAAGCCGTTGACCATGCTCAGCGGGAACCGTTCCAGTGCCAGGTTAGCATCAAGATAGCCACTGCCACGGTTTACGTATTCTCCTTGTAGTACGGCCACCCGCTTGTTGTCGAGCATCAGCACGCCTTCCACGGCGTGGGTGTCGTCCTCTCGCTGCAGGTAGACGAACTCCGAGCTCAGGTTGCCAATGGGGTTGCCTTCATAGGTGAGGCTCTTCACCTGCATGTCGCTGGCCACTGAGATCTGCTTCTGCTGGTTCATCATAAGGTGGTAGTCGCCGTCGAGCATGCCGCTGATGCGGGGCAGCATGTAGGGCAGCACCGAGGTGACTTTCTCCAGGTCGAAGCGGTGCAGGCTGACGGTCAGGTCTTGCAGCAGGGTGGAGTCCTGGTCTTCAGAATAGATCTTCACGCCTGTACCGTCGTCGGCTATCAGGTCGACCTTGGCCTGTAGCTTCAGGTCGTCGCGGATGAGCAGGAAGTTATCGTCGTTCAGTTGGAACTCCTTGTAGCCGATGGTGGGGCGGCTGGGCATCAGATGGAAGCTGATGCCGTTCGGCTCCATAGTTGCCGTAGCACCGAGTCGCAGACCCATGCGTCCGTGTTCGTCGAAGAAGCGTACACCCACCCTGGCTCCGCGTTCGTATAAATGACCGTCGGCCAGTGCGCGGAAGACGAACTGCGGGTTGCGCTTGTTGTTGGCCACCACGGCTTGGAAGGTCAGTCCGTGGTCGCTATCCTTCAGGTTCAGCGTGATGGTGTCGATACGTGTGGAGTCAGCATTGAGGGCATAGATATGGGCATGGCCGTTCACACCCTGTTCTGCCGATGTGGTCACATCGATGAGCAAGTCCTTGAAATAGGTGTTGGCCGAGGCGCGAAGCATGTTGGCCAACGGGTTCTCCTGCCCGCTTGTCACGTAGAGACGCATGGTGGGCAACATCCTTTTCAGTGTCGGCTGGTCGATGATGCGGTTTTTATACTGTGCCGTCAGCGTGTCGGCAAGGGCTGACAGCTGGCTGAACAGGGGCTTGTAGCCACCGCTGCCGTCGACCTTCACAATCAGGTTGCCGCTCTGCATGCGCAGCAGGGTGGTGTCGGGCTGGGTTCGCATGGTGATTCCCACATCTTCGGGACGGTAGATGCGGAGTGAGTCGTCGATGTAGATTTCGCCGATGAGGCCCGACACCAGATGGCGGTCGTCCAGGTTGCTGTTCACGTCGAGGTGACCGCAAAGTCCTATTTCCAGCGGCTTGTCGGCCACTTGCAGGGCCTGCAGGTCTACGCGTCGAAGGTCGGCACCGAAAGTGGTTCTCAGGTTGTTGGTGCCCAGCAGGGCATCGGCCGTTATAGTACCGTCGAACAGGCGGTTGTGGCCCTTGGCCGTGACGAGAGCGTGGCCATTGGTTAGCAGGGCTGTGGCCTGGATGCTGTCAATGGGCAGCTGCCCGTAGCGCAGGTGGCTGATGTTGGCCGTGGCGTCGAGCTGGCAGGCTGGACTGAAGAAGTCTGTGCCCTGGCCTTTGGCCTTTGCCTGAGCTGTCAGGTCGTACAGTTCGATGTCGGGCATGAGGTGGTGCAGGTTCAGGTTACGTACGTCCACGTCGGCCTCATAGCTCATGTTGCGAGCGTTCAGCCATCCCCGTGCCTTCACTGTCCCGCCGTCTTGGTTGGCGGTGAGGTCGGCCTTATAGCGTTGGCCGTCGACATCGATGTTGCCTTTCAGTCGCAGGCTCTTAGCCAGTCGCAATCCGTTGGCAGCTTCGGGTGGCAGCAGGGCTGTGGCAAAGTCCAGACTGTAGGCTTCGGCTTGCAGGTCTAACTGGGTTTTCAGACGGTCGGTGTCGAGCAGGTTGCCTACTGTGCCCGTAGCATTGAGGTGGAAGGCGGTGGGTAGCGTGATGTCCAGATGGTCAATGCTGGCCTCTTTCAGGTTGCCGTCGATGCTGCCTTCGATGCTCAGCGGCCATTCCGGCCATTTCGTCCGCAGTCGTTCGGGTGCGTCGGCCATGAACAGTAGCAGGTCTTGTTTGCCTATAGATGCCTGAATATCAGCATGCAGCTGTCCGGGATTGACATCATCGAATGCGTCGAAGTCCATCTCCACGCGTGTACGTATATTAGAATAAGGTGTGGAAAGTAGCATATTGGGCAGGCGTATGCCCGTCGAGTCGAGAAGTACATCGCCTGAAAGACGTGTGATTTCCAGTCCGCTCTGCTCTTTCAGTGCCGCATTGCGCACCTTTACCGACAGGTTGGGGTCACTATAATAAACCGAGTCCAGCCCGATGTTCACCTTTGAAAGTGCCAGATGGTTGTAGTCCAGCCCCTGCAGTATGCGCGGTTCGCGTGTCTGGTCATAAGTCAGGGTGCCGTCCTGCCAATTCAGTGAGCGCACGGAGTAGATGCCGTTCAGCAGGTCGACCTTGCCTTCGGAAGCAGTGAGCCGTCCCATGGTGGCCGTTACCTGCATGGTATCGCCCGGCATGTGGACTTCGACTCTTGAACGCAGAATGTTGAGACTGTCTATATTGATAAGCCAGGGCACTTCCGAGGTGGTTGTGTCGACGGCAGCTGTGTCGCTCAGCACCACCAGCACGTCCGCATCACTCAGTTGTGCTCCGTTCAGCTGTACGGTGCCATTGCCTAAGTCAATGCCATGTGAAGCCACAGTAAGACGGCCCACAAAGCCGCTTATCTGCAAATCGGAGATAAAGTCGAAAGTGTTGATGCGGGCCTGTTCCAGGGTCAGCTCGTCGACAACCACCTGCTTTTGGAGCAGGGGCAGTAGCTGTACGTCGACGACAGCGCGGCCGATGCAGGCAATGGTGTCGGGGGGGGAGACAGGTCTTGTTACCAAAACGTCGTCGACAGAGAGATCGAGCGGGAATTTCAGGTCTACGTGGCCTACTGTGATTTGCATACCTGTCTCTTCGGAAGCAATCTCTGCCACCTTGTCTACTGCCCAGTTCTGCACGGGCGGCAGATAGAGTAGGGCAGTCAGTATTGCGAAGAGAAGGAACGGGCTCAGCAGTACGAGCACCGCCCACAATAGGGCTTTCTTCATGAAATCAGCTGCAAAGTAACTGAAAAAAAACGAAACAAGCAAACCTTCTCTCTACTTTTTGTATGTGGCAGGTCTAACTTTAAGATGACTGTCTGAAAACGTCAAACTACTAATTTAATGGTTTTTTATATTCTTTTGTTGCAGGATTGAATCTTTTTTCTTACTTTTGCGGTCAAATTAAAAATATATTAAGTATCTGTATGAAAAAAATCTACATCATGTTATGTGCGCTTCTTTCAGTGGTAGCCTTGCAGGCACAGACCATTCTGGAAGAAGACTTTGAGACTGGGGCTACCAAGTCGCAGTCGACGCCGCTTACCCGTGGCGAAGGATGGACCGTTGTCAGCTCCTATAAGGGAACGGAGTGGAAGTTCAACTGGTTCAACTACTACAGCGACCCCGAGTCGCAGTCGGGTTCGACTATCAGCGGTGCAGGCTGTGCAGCTTGTGATGCTCCCACTGGTGGCAATAACCCCGAGGGTGCAGGTCCGCGTGAAGAAATCCTGCTTTCGCCCGAGCTGAACCTTGACGATACCTATCAGCTGCAGTTCTCCTGGAAGGTCAGCCCCATGAACAACCGCGACAACTCGCGCTATGATCTTCAGGTGCGTGTGGTCGAGGGCGATAACCTTGGAAGTGCCGAGACCGTGTTCTCCATTCAGAACGAGCAGATGCTGCGTGAGAGCGGTGTCACCGTGTTCCCCATCGATACATGGGATCTCCACACTTCGAAGATCGACCTGAGCGACTTCAAGGGTTCGAAGGTGAAGCTGGCCTTCGTCTTCAAGATGATGCAGCCCATCGCTAACATTGCCTGGATAGACGACATCACGGTGAAGAAGTTCACCCCGGCTACTGGTCCGGTAGCTGCCGTGACGCTCGATCGCTACAACTTTGAGGATGTCTATATTGGTGAGAAAGTCTACAGTGAACTCATCACCCTGACCAATGTGGGTAAGAATGGTCTGAAGATTACGGGCTTTGACCTGCCCCAGGGTATCAGCACCACGCTGAATGCCGATGCTGTTGACCTGAGAGCCTACGATCATGTTGACTTCCGTCTGGCCTATGAGGCTTCGATGACATCGGTAGCCAGTGGCGATGCTGTTATCCATACGACTGGCGGCGACGTGAAGATTGCCTTCACGGCTGACAAGCAGCTCGTGCCCGATGGCTACGTGCTGGAGAGCTTCAATGGCTACTTCCCCCCTGCCGGTTGGCGTGCTAACGGCTGGACCGGTTCTTCTGCGGCTATTGAGGGCGACCAGAGCGCCTATTGTGGCGGCAACTTCTCCGTATCGACCCTGCGCTCGCCGCGTCTCGACCTGAGCGAAGGCGGCAAGCTCATCTTCACCTATTATAATCAGTACGACGGTGACAGCGCTCCCGAATATGACATCACCGTGGAAATGAGTGATGACAACGGTGAAACCTGGAAGAACGTTTGGACGAGTGACTACTTGAACGGACTGAACCAGCTGCTTACTGCTGAGGTAGACCTGCCCAAGGGAAGCGATGAGAGCTTTATCCGCTTCAAGTATCCTGCCATCGAAAGCGATGATGAGGGCGCCTACGATCATTCGAACTTCACGCTCGACCGCGTGCTGCTGCCCAATGTCTACGGCGTTGACGGCGTGCCCGGCAACTGCACGCTGGTCTCTCCGGCCAATAACGCTACTGAAGTCTATCCGAAGAACATCAAACTGGAGTGGGGACCCGCTCAGTTTGCCAAGGGCTATAAGGTCTATGTGGGCAGCAATAGCGAGGTGAACAACCTTGTCAACGGTGCCGACGTGATGGGTGACCTTTCCATCGTCATCCCGCAGGCCGACTATGAGACTACCTATAAGTGGAAGGTCGTGGCCTACAACGACAAGGGCGAGTCGACCACTGCCAGCACCTGGCGCTTCACCACCCAGCCCGATGCTTCTGTCATGGAGTTCCCGTGGAGTGAGAACTTCGACGAGTGTACGGATGAGAAGCCCGTTCCGACGGGTTGGCTCTCCACCACTACAGGTACTTATAAGTTCCAGAAGTGGTCTCCCAACAAAATCTTCCCCTATGGTGGCAATGGTGCCTCGCTTGCTGCAGGCTGGCTTGCCTCGGGTCTGAGTTCCACGCTTACCTCGCCTGAGTTCATCCTTCCTTCTGGTGGTAAGTTGATGAACATCTCCTTCGTTTGGGGTGACGAGCATCCTGCCGACCTGATTGTTGACGAGAGTGGCCTGCTCACCAAGGAGAATGTGCCTGGTGGAAATGGCGTGAGCGAAGTTATCTTCGAAATCTATTCTGATGGAGAGTGGAAGCAGGCTTCCTATCTTTCTGAGAATCACATTGCCGGTAAGGACGGCAAGAAATACTGGCGCAATGAGTCAATCGACCTGAGCGAGTATGCAGGTAAGAAGGTGCAGTTCCGCTGGGTGACCAACAGTTATGGAAGTGGTCATGATGGTGCAGCCCTTGACAACGTGGTCATCAATGGCCTCGTCGAAGACGGTGTTGCTTTCAACCATGAGTCTTGGGATGCAGCCTTGATCAACTTCGGCAAGGCCAGCAACTCCGGTGATCTGCTTACCATCCGCAATAACGGCAAGAATGACCTGAAGGTGAAGAGTGTGAAGTTCAATACCGACTTCTTTACAACCTCTTTGGCCGCTGGTCAGGAACTGAAGAAGGGTGAGGGTGCTGCATTCGACATCACCTTCACAGCCAAGGAAGCTGAGAAGAAGGTCGATGACGTGCTGACCATTACCTTCGAGAACGATTTTGAGGCTACTTTCCCTGTGAAGGGACAGACTACAGCCGAGGATGTGCTCTACTATGCTTTTGAAATCAACCCGCTGGAATACAACTGGAAGACCGACTTCACCCAGATTGATGCTGACGGACAGACGAACTACCGTTCGAACTATTACCTGACGACCGTTGAGAACGACGGTGGCCGCTATGCCTTCACGCAGGTTGTCCACGGCAATCCTAACCTGACGGCTCATTCGGGTACGGGTACTGCTGCAGCTTGCGCTCCCGACAACAACTCGGCTGCCGACGACTGGCTCATCTCGAAGCAGCTCACACCGAAAGACGGTGCTACGTTCGACTTCTATGCCCGCAACCTCGGAACGACTGGCTCTGTGTTTGTTGGCGACAACGACCTGCACAGCGTTCAGGTACTGGTTAGCGAGACTGGCAACACCAACAAGAACGACTTCAAGAGCGTGATGAGCGCCACCGAGATGTCCTATCTTGGAGAAAACGAGTGGCACCACTTCACGGTCGATCTCTCAGCATACGCAGGCAAGCCCATCTATGTGGCTCTGCGTCATACCACAGTCAACGCCAACTGGTTTGCCTTCTTCGACGACCTTACCTTCACTCACGTAGGTGAGGGTGAGCCTGCAGGCATTCAGAATGCCACGATGGTTGCCAGCGACCAGGTCACTGTCTACACGATTAACGGTGTGAAGGTGGCAGCCGGACGAGCCGACAAGGTCATGCAGCAGCTGGGTAAGGGCCTCTATATTGTGAAGCCCGCCAACGGCCAGGCCCATCGCATGATTTGCAAGTAAACAAATAATCAAAGGTGAGGTAATGGGTGGACGAAAGTCGCTCATTACCTCATTTTTATCGTTATTACAGATACAATGAGAATCTTTAAGTTTCTTTCCTTGCTATTGCTGCTGATAACCCTGCCTGTTGCAGCACAGCAGCGTAGCACCAACCTGACCATTCAGGTCACTGCCATCAAGGGTGTCAATCTGAAAGGACAGAAGGTGACGCTCATGCAGACCGACTATCAGGTCAGCTATGGCTCGCTTTCCCTCGATGCCGCCGGGCAGTGTGCCGTGAAAGTCTATCCCGGCCATCACCTGCTCTCTATTGAACGCGAAGGCTTTGTCTCTGTCTCTGAGGCATTTGAGGTGTTGGAGACCGAGACAGAGAAGACGGTCAGCGTGACGCTTGTCGAACAGACACGTACTCCTTACGCCCTTGAGGCTACCGTCAGCCACAATGTGTATAACGGCACCGACGAGATCCTGCTGACGTGGAATACGGAGAAGCCCGCTTTCTTCGATGACTTCGAGAGCTACGAGCCGTTTGCAGTTAAATTCGGCGAGTGGACAGGCATTGATGCCGACCAGGAAGCTGCTGCACCGCTCATCGGAAACTATCCCAACCGTGGTGTCATGCAGTATGCACAGATTATCAACCCGCTCACTGTCGAGCCTACTTGGTGGTATGATTATCCCATTCTGCGTCCTTACGACGGACAGCAGTATGTGGGTTTCACCCGTACCAACTCGGGCAACGCCAATGATGACTGGCTCATATCGCCCGTCATCACCGTGGGCACCGACAATGTGTTCTCGTTCATGGCCAAGGCTGCCGACCGCTATCCTGAGCGCTTCATGGTCTATGTCACCACGCAACTCGATAATCCCGTGCAGTCGGATTTCCACAGACTGGACAAAGGCAACTACGAATCCGCTGACTACACCGGCTGGCGCGAGTATGTCTATGACCTTTCGGCCTACGCAGGGCAGCAGGTTAAGTTGGCTATACGCTACATCAGCGACTACAACCGTTACGGATCGTTCATGCTCATGGTCGACGATGTCTATGTGGGACAGCTGCAGGAAGAGATGCAGGCTCGTGCTTCGCGCCGTTCGGCTGCCAATCCATACGAGCTGTTCCGCGTCCTGCTCGACGGCAAGGAAGTGGGTACCACTGACTCCTATAGCTATCTCATCCAGGGCGTTGCTGCCGGACAGCATACCGTTGGCGTTCAGGCTTTCTACGTGCAGGCCGAGAGCGAAACGGCCACCCTGCAGGTCGAGGTGCCTGAGGCTGACTATGCCCATGTGGTGTTTCAGGTCACGGCCAATAGTCAGCTGTCACCTGACGGACAGCAGCTGTCGCTCACCAGCATGACCACCACCAATACCTATGTGCTGACCTTGACCGACGGTAAGGCCGAGCTGCCTTCGCTGCCCATGGGACAGTATCTTGTGAATGTGGAAGAAGGGGCTTTCGTTCATTATCAGCAGACCATCACTGTGACAGGCAACCAGACCTTCGACATCGAGCTGGCTGACCGCATCTTGGCTCCTTACAACATTACGGCTTCGGCCAACGAGCAGGGCCAGTACGTCCTGCGCTGGAACCAGGAACTGAGCTTCTGCGACAGTTTTGAGGAATATCCAGACTTTGCTACTGGCACGTTTGGCGAGTGGAAGAGCTTGGACCTTGATCAGAATCCCGTCTATCCTATCGCTTTGGGCGGTTTGACCAATATCGTGTCATTCCCCGGCTCGGGTACAGCTAACAACCCCACGCCATTGGCTCCGATGGTGTTCAATCCTTGGAATACTACCCCTGCCATGCTGCCTACCGATCCCGCCATTCAGGCTCCGTCGGGCGACAAGACCGTTGTATTCTTCTCGTCCCAGCAGGCCAAGAACGACAAGTGGCTCATTTCGCCACTGTTTGATATACGCAGGGGATATTCGCTCCGTGTTACGGCTAAGGGCTATTCGGAAATGTACCCGGAGTCCATGGAGTTCTGTCTCTCTGACGGCAGCACTCTGCCTACCGATTTCATACCGCTGAGCAAGGTTGACCAACTGACCAGCACCCAGTGGACTATTTATAACACCGACCTGTCCGACTATGAAGGGCAGACCGTCCGCCTGGCTGTCCATTACACTAGCTATGATGCCTTCCTGGCTCAGATTGACGACTTCACTGTGGGTAGCGACGACGGACAGGGTGAGATGGTCGACTACGGCAACGTGGTGCGCTTCGACATCCTGGTCGACGGGGTGAAGGTGGGCGAAAGCACCACTCCGACTTTCACGCTTCCCGTTCTCTCCAATGGAGAACACACTGTGGGCATCGTGGCCATCTACAAGAACGGTCAGTCAGAGGTGGTAGAATATGTCATCAACGCTACTGCTGGCGTGACCGCCATACAGTTGCAGAACCTGCAGCCCGATGCTGTCTACAGCCTCTCAGGCCAATATGTGGGACGTCGCACCGACCACCTGCCTGCCGGCATCTATGTTGTAAGAAAAGACGGAACAACTAAAAAACTGAAGCTATGAATACAAAGCGTCATATCTTGTCTCTTATAGTGGTGCTGCTCTCACTGGCAGCCCAGGCGCAAGGACTCTCTGCCAACCAGCGGCTGCTGGGCTATATTGAAGACGACAGCATTACCGTCAGTAATGGAGCCTTCGGTGAGGTTGGTACTTATTCCGTTGGTGCCGTGCTCACACCGAAAGAACTTTCGGCCTATGCTGGCTGTAAGGTGGTGGGCATCCGTCTGGCTGCTGGCCTCAACCTGGGTCGCGCGCGCACCTTTATATATAATATAGGAGCCAACAGTCAGCTCACGACTGTCAGAGAGCAGCGTCAGAAGATCTATAATGGTTGGAACAACGTGTTCTTCAATAGCGGAGAGTATGAGATTACGGGCGAAGAATACCTTTTCTTTGGCTTTGACTACACAGAGACGGAAGAAATGGTCGCTGCCGAAGAGGGTGCTTTGTGCGGCTATGGCGATGCAGAACCCGTTGACGGCGGCTTCTATATCTATGGCGATTTCGGCAATGGCCTCGGACTCTTCTCCATCAGTGGCATCGGCTGTCTGTGCGTGCAGCTCATCGTCGATGTCAGTTCGCTGCCTGAAAAGGACTTCGACATGCTCGACATTGATGCTGGCTTTAAGTACAAGCAGCCCGGTGAGGATGTCGATGTGATGATCACACTGGCCAACGTGGGACGAGAGCGTGCCAGTACCTACCAGATGGGCTACCAGCTCGACAACTTTGAGCCAGTCAAGACCATCGTGGACGAACCGCTCCAGTCAGGACGGAGCACTGTAAGGCTTTTCGACTTCAGCCTGCCGAACAATATGGCGATAGGTCTGCATACGCTAAAGGTGTTTGTCAGCCAGATCGACGGTCAACCCTTGCCGGAATTGTCGCGCAACGACACCATTACCGCAACCTTCGGTGTCTATCACGATACGCTCAGCCGCAGTAAGGTCTATATGGAGATCTATACCGACCAGAGCTCACCATACGTGCCTTGGCTCGACGAAGGTGTCAAGCTGCTCACCGCTAACATTCCTCAGCTGGCGGTGGTCAACGTGCAGCGACCCAGCATGCCGTTGGCCGTCAGCGAAGCCAACTACCTGCATGAGCTTTATGCCTACACCTGGCCTACGTTCACGGTCAACCGCTCCTACTTCCCAGGTGAGGCATCCATTGCCTATGATATGAACGACTACCTGCCCGTGATTGGCGCAGATATGACTGCTGGCATCATTGGCGACATGCTCTATCAGGACCTGCTCTCACCGTCGTTTGCCTCAGTTGCGCTTAAGACCGACTTCGATGCGTCTACCCGTCAGTTATCCGTATCTGCCACAGGACAGTTGTTGCCCGAGGCCACTGCCATCTATGGTGACCTGGCACTCACGCTGATGGTCACAGAAGACGGTGTCACTGCCGTACAGTATTATTATGACCAAGTGAAGCAGCGCACTGCCTCTAACCGCAACTATGTACACGACCATGTACTGCGTACTTACATGACAGCTCCTACGGGCGATGCCATTCAGGTTGAAGGCAACAGCTATTCGCTCACTCGCACTGTGACGCTCGACCCATCGTGGAATGCCGACCGCATGAATGTGGTGGCGTTGCTCACGAAGTTGACCGACAAGGTGACCTTGGAGAATGTGCGCGACATGGATGTCGTTAACTGCAACACGGCCAGCATCGAGCAGACAACGGGCATCAGTTCCCTCCATACGGTGACCGTGCCAGAACGCTACTATTCGCTGGGTGGCAAGGCCGTGGAACGCCCTGCACGCGGTATTTATCTGCAGCGAAATGCCGACGGAACTGTGCGTAAGGTGGCTGTCAGATAGCAAGACCACAGAAAGAATTTATGCAGAAACCGACGCTTTCTTTAAAAGAAAATGTCGGTTTCTTTTGTTTGTTTTAAAAATTTTCGTAATTTTGTCACCGTATTGCCTATTTTTACAAACTAAAATAAATAATAACTTAAAACAACAACGACTAACGAACACTACTAAACTGTAATGAACCCAATGTGTGTCGTGGCTGGCTTTACCACTAAGACTGGGAAGCTGTAAGAGGTTCGCAGCCTGACACGGAAGCAACCAATCAACCTAATTAATTTACGCGCTGACGAACCGGAAGGCGCAAAAAATGATTACTAACAATATGATGAAAAGGATTATCACATCATTTTTATTCACATTGATGGCATTGGTGTTACCCAGTAGTTTGTGGGCAGACACCGTTACCTATGCCATTCAAGAGAATGAATCCCATGCTTCTGGAGATGTCGTGGAAGTAAAGAACGGAGATGATGTTGTTGCCACTCTCACCTTTGGTTTCGATGGAGGTGAAGCTTTCAAAGCCGCAAAAAAACATGCAGGTATAGAAGGCTTTGTTGCTTTTACGGAAGGTAATGGAGTAAATGGTAGCGCAACAGCAGGCACTGTCTATATCGTTGTTCCTAAATATAATGGAACAATTGAGGCAGGAGTTGTTTTAAATGCAAAGAAGTCTTTCTATGTGCTTGAGGACGATGTTGCACTTTCTGACTACAATGGCATCACTGTAACAGATAAATACTACGGCTCATATAGCTTTGATGTAAAGGCCAATAAAACTTACAAGATTTATTGTACAGGTTCAAAATTAGGCTTCTATGGAATAAAGTACACCTATGAGCCTTCTTCTGACCTCTATATCGTTGACTTCAACACTCCGATTGCGACGAGTGACCATGGATTCCAGGTGGCTTCCAACTGGAGACACATTGTTGACACTTACACTGATTATTGGGATACTGAGACTTATCCCAGCTATAGCTATTCAGCTACCGCAGGTGTGGATGGTTCTGGCGCTTTGTCGTGCAGCACCAACCAGAACAGCAATAGTCTCTATGACTTGTTGGTGACACCGGTTGTGAAGGGTACGGTTACGATTGATGCTAAGGCAACAGCAAGCTATTACACCCCGCAGCTTTCATTCTTTAAGGTTATTGACAACGGTGATGGTACCTTCACACGTGGTGACCAGATTACTGTTGACGTTTCTACTGTGAATTCAACCGACTACACCACCCTTACGATTCCCGTTGCTGAGGCTGGTGAGCGCATCGGTATCAGAAGCTCGTATGTCTGGCTTGACAACTTTACTGCCACCGAGGCTACGATTATTCCTGAAAAGAAGATTTCCATTGCATCGGCTGTACCTTCTGCCACCACTGGAACTATTAAGTGGGAGCAGCAGTCCAATGGAATGGTACTCGTGACGTATGACGTCACCGTGGTTAATACAGGTGATGTCGATCTGACTCAGGGCACTGAGGGCTTCAGTGTGTCAATCATCAATGGCAGTACGGGCGACGTCTACGGAACGGTTGCCGTACCGCAGGATTTGGCTAAGGGCGACACCTCGGCTGTATTCACTGTTTCGGCTGAAGTGGAAACTTCAATTTGGCCCAACAGCTATACTTATATTCACATGAACCTGAAGGAGAACTTCTTCGGTTCTGTTGTTGAGCGCGCACAGTCTACTTACACGGCCTATGAGCCGAAGTTCGTGTTCCGCGCAGCTGAAAGCACCAGCACCACCAGCATTTCTGCTGCTGAGGCTTGGGGCACTATTACGGAAAGCACCACAAAGAGCTATGAGATTGCCAATCTGGGTACGGCTCCGCTCACCATTATGAGTGTCACCTTGCCCGAGGGCTTCACCAGCGACAACGCTCCTCTGATTGAGACCACACTGGCAAAGGGCGAGACACTGGCTCTGAACATTACGCAGGACGCTTCGGCTCTGGGTACGTTCGTTGGCACGCTGTCCATTGTCTATCTCGACAAGGACAGTGAATCTCAGACCTATAGCCTTGACTTCTCGGCTACGGTCATCGGTGAGAACACCTGGACGGCCGACTTCAACAACACTTCGTCGTCGATTGCTTATCCTGTCGGTTGTGTTGCCGAGGGCGGCATCAACAGTGGCTATCAGTACATTTCTTCCAGCAACTATAACAACTGGATTAAGGGCCGCACCTATTCCAGCTATGCTACGGAGAACAACAAGTTTATCACCCCGAAGCTGCATGCAGCTGCTGGTGAGAAGCTGGCCTTTGATGTGAAGGGCGTTTCCGGCTCTAACTATTATGCCAAGGTCTATGTGTCTGCCGATCGCAAGAATTGGGGTGAGCCTGTGGCTTACTACACCTATGCTCAGGCTGAAGGCGCTGAGGCCATTGGTAGCGACTGGGTTACCAAGACCATTACTTTCGACGCTGAAGGTGACTATTATGTAGCCTTCTCGCTCTATGGCGAGTTCGCTGTCGACAACATTGTTGGCCTGACCAAGGTTGACGTGGATCATGACCTCTATATTAAGAGCGTTAGCTGGCCTGATGCCTCTATCAAGAGTGGCACGGCTCAGTCGAAGCCCAGCGTAGACATCATCCCGCTGACCGACGAAACTGCCGACAACTACACCGTGAAGTACATCTACGGTGAGAATGAGGTAGAGATTGCTTCGAAGGCTTTGACTGCCAGTGCAAGCAGCTCCACCACTTTCACCGCTTCGTTCACACCGGAGGTTGAGAATACCACGACGTTCGAAGGAACAAAGGTTGTGTTTGAGTTTACCGACGGTACCACGTATGAAACCGAACCGTTCGACCTCACTGTGACCAATGAGGCTATCTTCCACTTCCTCAACACCAAGCCGAGCAGCAAGTGGTATGAGCCAACCGACCGCACGGCTCCGATTACCTTCGGTAAGACCAACACTGCCGACACGCAGTCGTTCATCATCTTCAACTGGGGTTCTGCTCCTCTGACTGTCAACAGCATCACGTTGCCCGAGGGCTTCACCACCACTGCTGAGTTCCCGCTCACCGTGGCTGCCTTCAATGGCGAGAACGATGGTATCGACGCTGCCTGCCAGGCACTCGACATTACCTTCTCGGCTACGGCTGCAGGCGATTACAGTGGCGACATGGTCATCACCTACAGTGGCGACAAGACCTTTACACTGCCTATCAGTGGTACGAAGCTTGATCCTTCGAAGTTCTATGCAAACTTCGACGATGAAAGTTGGCCCGCAGGTTCTGTTTCCCAGAGCAATGTCAACATGAGCAATGGTGGAACATATTCTGAGCCTAACTATTACGTCACTTCTTCCAGTACTACCGATAACCTCTTCATCACTCCGAAGCTGACTGCCGCTGCTGGCGACAAGCTGATGTTTGATGCCAAGCTGTACAGCTCATATTGGGACGAGGGTAAGGTTGTGGTCTATGCTGCTGCTACCCGCGATGAACTGGTGAACTTCGATCCTGAGAATGACACCCGTACTCCGCTGTTCAGCGTGTGCGGTGAGGACTCAATTGATCCGATGACCACCGACTGGCAGACCTATGAGGTTGCTGTGCCCGAGGCTGGCGACTACTATTTCGGCTTCGAAATCAGCGGTCGTCCTTATGTTGACGAGATCTATGGCCTGACTCCTGTTGCTATTGCCCACGACCTGGCCATTGCAGCTGTTAGCATTCCTGCTGAGGCTATGCAGAACGTGCAGGCTACGGCTACCGTAAGCATCCAGAACTTCGGTTTGGCCGAGGAAGCTGCCGATGCATATACTGCAACGCTCTATGTGGAAGATCCCGCATTAGATGACGATGTGGCTGCTGGTACTGGCGTCACTGTTGCCCTGCCTCTGAACCACAAGACCAACGAAAAGGGTATGCCCGTAACCATCCCGTTCCGCTATCCGAAGGCTGGTCCGTTCTATGCATATATTGAAGTGAAGGCTGGTGACTACAGCGTACGTACTGAAGTTTCTGAGATCAACTTTGCTGAGGAAGTTGCTGTTGCTGGAGTACAGGTTGGCACAAAGTCTACCACATCTTCATCCACTCCGTTCTATACAAGCTGGATGGATGATTCAGAAGGTAAATCAATGTCCGACTTCATCTATACGCCTGAGCAACTTGCTGCTTCTGGCATTAGTGCTGGGGACAAGATTATTTCCATCACCTTCTCTGGAACTCCCACTGGAACGAAAACCATCAACTCTTTGACAAGTGAGGCATGGATTGCACAGCAGGCTGTTGCTGACTTCACGGCAGGTTCTCCCGATAAGGAGAATATGACCTACGTCACCCTCCACAATGCAGAAGAAGTTACATTTACTTCTGGTACTCCCTACGAGTTCAAGATTGATCTTGTGGACAATCCGATTGTATACGACGGTACTTCTGGCATCCGTATCTTCACTAATATTAATGGTGGTGGTCAGTATCAGACAATCAACTTTGATGTTGACGGCAATTATCAGAATGCTTATTATGCTCATGGCTCTGGTGCCTTCTCTTCGAAGGTTGGCAACCCCGTAGCATTCTTCGGACTTGAGGCTTCTGTTGCTACCCTCGCTGGAACGGTTAAGGATACTCAGGATGCAGCTGTTGAGGGTGCTACTGTTACGCTCGTTAGCGCTGATGGCGACAATGTGCAGTACACTGGAACGACTGACGAAGATGGTGCTTATAGCATCAATGTCATTCAGGCTACCCGTAACTACAACGTGACCGTTGTTGCTGAGGGATACGAAGATGGCACTGCTACTGTTGAGTTCGGTGGCGAAAGCAAGACGCAGGACTTCACACTGGCAGCTAAGCCTCTGCTGGCTGAAGGTACTTACTATGTCTACAACCCGCTGACTGAGAAGTTCCTGAGCCGTGGTAATGCCTGGGGTACCAGTGCTGTGGTTGACGATTACGGCGTGGCTATCAAGGTTGCTTTGGCCGACGGCAAGTACACACTCACTGGCTTCGACAACAATGTTACCTATGGTGATGACACTTGGATGTATTCTGATGCAGGTGGCGACCGTGCCCGTTCTTATATATTAAATAAGGTGGCAAACGGCTTCACCATGACCAACACCAACAACAACATGCTGGTCTATGTCTACACCAATGAGAATGGTGACAAGTTCCGTGTGGCAGGCAATGCCATCAAGGGCGACAACTACACCAATGATGCTCAGACCGTTTGGCAGTTCCTGACTCCTGAAGAGCGCAACAGGATGGTTGCTGACCGTGAGGCAGCTGCTAAAACTGCTGCCTTCGAGGCTGCAGGTATTGCTGAAAACGCCCAGGTTGAGGTGGCTGAGCCTACAATGTTGACCTTCGCTTCGGGGCACAGCTGGACACAGACCGTAGTTCGCACACAGGGTGGACAGCCTGTAACCAATGGCAATGGCACAGAGATGTGGCAGGCCACGGGTAATTACACTCAGACTGTCACCAACCTGCCTGCTGGACTCTATAAGGTGACCATTCAGGCTTTCTACCGCAGTGGTAACACTTCCGAGTGCAGAACTCGCTATGCTACTGGCTACAACACCGTATTGGCTTATCTTGAGGCCAATGGCAACAAGGTGCAGGTGCAGAGCTGGGCTGTTGATGCAGATGGTAATAATCCAGATAATATGGATCAGGCTAAGGCTAAGTTTGATGCTGGCAAATATGTCAGCGAGGTTTACACCTATGTGGGTGAAGACGGCAATCTTAATCTGATTGTGAACAATCCTGCACATATTGGTGGAGGTTGGTTCATTGCTGGCAACGTGAAGTATGCAAAGGTTGATGAGCTGATCATCGCTGGTGATGCCAACCTTGATGGTCTGGTGACCACGGGTGATGCTGTGGCTGCTGTGGGCTTCGCTCTCGAAAGGACTGTTCCTTCTGAGAAGGCATTCGAAGCTGCCGACATCAACAAGTCGGGTAAGATCACTGTGTCTGATGTCGTTGGTATCATTAACATCGCACTCGACGAAGAACTTGACGCCCGCACGATGGCTGACAACGCCAATAACTTCCTCACCATGGACGGTGCCGAGGTTAGCCTGATGAACAGCACCACGTTCGTGGGCTTCCAGATGGATGTAACGCTGGCTCAGGGTGCCGTGCTCAACGGCGTAGAGCTGGCTCAGCGTGCCGCTGGTCTCACGGTGGCTTACAACCGCGTGGCTGACAACACCTATCGCATCGTTGCCTTCTCGACCGACAAGGCCGCTATCCAGGGCAGCGAGGGTGCTCTCTTCTCACTCAACATCGCAGGCAACAGCAACGTAACCGTTTCGAACGTTGAGTTCACCGATGCCGCTGCCCGTGCTTACGCACTTGAGATGGCTGCTACGACAGGCATCAACAGTGTCGTTGCCGGTGCTGCCGCTACAGAGGTCTACAACCTCGGTGGTGTGAAGAGCGACAAGGTTCGTAAGGGTCTGAATGTTGTTCGCGGTGCTGACGGCAAGATGAAGAAAGTCTTTGTCAGATAAGCATCAATGACTTTGGGGGATGCGGGAGCTTTGCGCTTCTGCACCCCCTTCTCTAAGACCAAAATAATACTAATTTAAAATAATAACCAGATGAACAAAAACACGATTACCAGATGGTTCTCGATGCTTGTTATCATGATGGTGGCAGGACTGTCGACGGCTTTTGCCCAGTCGCTGTCCATTGCCGACTTCACCATCGGTGCAGGTGATTCGAAAACCGTTACGATTAATCTTTCGCAGGGTGAACAGGCCATCTATGGCGTTCAGACCGACATCACACTGAGTGAAGGTCTGTCGCTTGATGGCGTTGCTGCTGTTGAAGGTGTTGCCAGTGATGCAAAGATTGAGTCGCAGACATTGGCAAGTGGCGCAACCCGCGTCATGGTTTATTCTGAGCAGAGGGCCGCTTTCAGTGCCACTGCTACAGAAGTGATCTCTCTGACAGTGACGGCTGCCAAGTCGTTTGAGGCTGGCACCATTTCGCTGTCTAACTCTTTCGTGACTGTCAGCGCTGCTGGTGCTGAACAGACCGTAGCCGATGCTACGGCTCAGGTGTCTTTGGGCGCAGTAGCTGGTGCCTACAATTTTGACTTCAACAAGGCCATTGCTGTATCCAACCATGATTTTATTGTGGGCAGCAACTGGGGACACATTGTAGGAACGGGCAACTATGACGGTTATGGTCCGTACTACATGTCCTATTATTACAAGGCTACTGACGGCTTTGACGGTACGGGCGCGCTTTATGCTACCCGCCAGTATGCAGGCGATAGCTGGGGAGGTTCTGAATGTACCGACCTGCTCGTTACTCCTTTGGTAAATGGCTTGATTACTCTTAAAGTGAAGGTCAACGGTGCTTCCAGCAGCTATCCTTCGTATGTTGAAATCTATCAGATTAATGAGGACGGAACGCAGGGTGAACTGATTCAGAAGTTCACACCCGATGAAGGCTATGCTGACATTGAGGGCCAGGATGACTGGAAACAGATCTCGCTTACTCTTGATGAAGAGCAGCGCATCGGTATTCGTGCCCAGTATGTCATCATGGATGACTTTACAGCTGAAGCTGCCACCATCATTCCGATGAAGTCACTCACTGTTACGGGTGTGATGAATGAAGACAAACAGACTGGTACTGTTGGTACGAATCCTGTCTTCGAACAGCAGCCCGATGGCAAGCTGAAGGTTGTGCTGAAGGTTGCTCTTGAAAACACGGGTGACATTGCCCTTACCGCTGGTATGGATGGCTTCTCGCTGACTCCTGCTTACAATACTTATTCTGCTGGTGCAAAGACCTATTGCGAGGAGGCCATTGCTACGCTGACAAACGATCTTGCTGTAGGTGCTGTTGACACCGTCGATGTGGAGTTCCTGGTTGATCTTCCCGAAACGGCTTACGATGGCGTATTTTATAATTGGTTCGTGCGCGAGAATGTCACTGGCACAACGTCGTCTTCTTCACGCTATGCCAAGACTGCGCTCTATCAGCCCAAGTTCGTGTTCCGTGTAGCTGAGGGAACGGCCACCGCAAGCTTAACTACCGCACAGGCTTACGGAACGATCTCTGAGGAGACCACCAAACAGTTTGAGATTGCCAACCTGGGTGTGGCTCCGCTTACCATTAAGAGCATTACCTTGCCCGAAGGCTTCACCTCGGCCAATGCTCCCACTGGCGAGCTCGTGCTTCAGAAGGGTGCAGTGCAGGCTATCGACATTACTTTGCCTGCCACTACCACAGGTGCCTTCAACGACAATCTGACCATTGTCTATCTTGATAAGGATGGTGCTGAGCAGACTTATACACTGTCCTTCTCGGGTAACGTGTTGGCAGCTGGCACATGGTTTGCTGATTTCGACAATGCCGAAGAACGTACACCGCTTTATCCTGAGGGCAGTATTGCAGAAAGTGGCATAAAGCCTGATTATAACTATTCAAGTGGTATTTATAACTACTATCTGGCATCGTACACCAGTAACAGCTATGCTACGGAGAACAACAAGTTCATCACTCCGAAGCTGCATGCCAATGCTGGTGACCAGTTGTCGTTCGATGTGGCTCAGAACACTTATACATCCTCTAATGCTTACTTCGTAAAGGTCTACAAGTCAACTGACCGTAAGAACTGGGGTGAGCCTGTGGCTGAGTACTACTACAACGATCTGACTTCTTCATACGACAAGAAGGTCATTAGCTTCGACGAGGCTGGCGACTTCTATGTAGCTTTTGCTATTTTCGGTGTGAAGGTTGACAATATTGTTGGTTTGCAGAAGGTTGACGTGGCTCATGACCTCTATATCAAGAAGGTCAACTGGCCCGATGCATCGGTGAAGAGTGGCACGTCGCTTTCGAAGCCCACTGTTGAGTTCCTCCCGCTGACCAGCGAAGCAGCCGATGCTTATACTGTGAAGTTTGTATGCGGTGAGACCGTTTTGGCTGAGGCTACTTCTGTGGAACTGACTGCCAGTGCCAACAGCACCAAGACCATCACCTTTAACTGGACGCCCAATGCTGAGCAGACCACGACCTTTGAAGGCGCTAAGGTGGTGTTTGAGTTCACTGATGGAACGACATTCGAGACTGAAGGCTTCGATCTCACTGTGACCAATGAGCCTGTCTTCCACTTTGTCAGCACATTGCCTTCGAGCAAGTGGAACGAGCCTACGGATTATACGACTCCCATTGACTTCGGCCGCACTAATACTGCCGATAAGAAGACCTTCTACGTCTACAACTGGGGTTCGGCTCCTCTCACTGTGAAGAGCATTGTCGTTCCCGATGGCTTCACGGCTACACCTGCTGAGCAGTTCACCGTGAATCCTTTCGACGAGAACGATATGAGCGTTGCCGCCCAGGCTGTTGAGATTACTTTCTCGGCTACCGAGGCAGGTTACTACGGTGGTGAAATGGTGATTACCTACGTCAACGGTGCTGGCGAGGATGCTTCCTTCACGCAGGCTCTTAGCGGCACGATGCTCGATCCCTCAAAGTTCTATGCCAACTTTGAAGGTGAAGGCTGGCCCGCAGGTTCTGTCTATCAGAGCAATGTCAGCTCCAGCAATGGTGGCACCTATAATGCTCCCAATTATTATATCTACTCATCGAGCGAAACTGACAATATGTTCATCACACCGAAGCTCCAGGCTGAGGCTGGTGACAAGATTCAGTTCGATGCTAAGTTGTTCAGCTCAAGTTCCTATTGGAGTACTGGTGCTGTGAAGGTGTGGGCAGCTGCTACCCGTGAGGCCGTTCTGGGTAAAGAAGGAACACGCGAACTGCTTGCCACCATCAATACTGATCAGGATGAGGTAAAGAAAATTACGGACGAATATAAGACCTTTGAGGTTGCTCTGGCTAATGCCGGTGACTATTACATCGGTTTTGAGGTTTCGAACCGTGCATGTCTTGACGAGATCTACGGTCTGACCGTTGCTCCTGTGGCTCATGAGCTTGTCATTGCTTCCAGTAACATTCCCACTGAGGGCATGCAGAACTATCCTCTGGCTGCAAGCATCAATATCGTGAACCGTGGTCTGGCTGCTGAGGAGAATTATGAGATAGTCCTGCACATGGGCGATGAGGTTACAACCATCGCTGGTGAGGAAGCTGTTCCCATGCATCCGAAGTATGCTGAAACTGGCAAGCAGATTAATCTGAACTTGCAGTCGCCTGTTGCTGGTACCTTCCCCGTATTTGTGGAGGTAAAGGCTGGTGACTACACTGTTGCTACTGAGACCGTTCAGGTGACATTTGCCGATGAGGTTCCGATGGCCGATGCTATCGCAGTTGGCGAAAAGAGCGCAAGCAACAAGAACAATGCAATTATAGATTTCTACAATCTTGATGGCGGAGACAAAACTGGTGATGTCGTTTATACGGCTGAACAGCTGAATGCCTTTGGTATCACAGAAGGCTCCAAGATTGTGAAGTTCGCTTTCTACGGTAGTAGTTCTTCTATTAAGACTATTGGTGCGTTGACGGCATGGTATGGCATGTCAACAGGTGAAATCACTCCAGGCTCTCCTGATAAGGAAAATATGACTGAGGTGAAAATTGCTGAAAGCTCATTGGATATTGTTTATGGTTCTAATGAATTTGCCATTACCCTGGCTGAGCCTCTCGTTTACGACGGAACGTCCGATCTGCACTTCTACTTCGAAGGAAAGAAGGGTGGCTGGGCTTCTCTCAGCTTTGACTATGATGAAGCTTATAAGAACCTGTATTGGGATGGTTCAACGACGGCCAAGGCCAATCCGTTGCTCTATGTGACGCTGGTTGCCGAGCCTGCTACCTTCGCCGGAACGGTGAAGAACGCTCAGGAAGAAGCTG
>CAMZBS010000015.1 GCA_947304695.1 uncultured Prevotella sp. | reverse complement strand
TTTGTGTAAAAAATCGGCTTTTTCTTTGGATGTTTCCCAATAATTTCTTACTTTTGTCGGCAGAGAACACTTTAAAAAGCGTCATCATGAGCAAATTCATCAATCCCTTCACGGACGTAGGTTTCAAGCGCATCTTCGGGCAGGAAGTCTCGAAGCCAGTGCTGATTACCTTCCTCAACGCCCTGCTGGAGGGAGAGCATCATATCCTTGACCTGAAGTTCCTGGACAAGGAACAGCCCGGCGAGTCTGTTGACGACCGGTCGCTGATCTATGACATCTACTGTGAGACGAACACAGGCGAGCACATCCTGGTAGAGATGCAGAACCGCTACCAGTCCTACTTCAAGAACCGAAGTATCTACTACATTGCCCGCTCCATCTCCCGTCAGGGGGAGCCAGGGTCTGAGTGGAACTACAATGATGTGAAGGCAGTCTATCTGATCGCCTTCCTGAACTTCAAGCTGGCGGACATTTCATCAGAGTTCCGTACGGATGTCGGACTGATGGACTTCGTCCACAAGAAACAGTTCAGCGACAAGATCCGACTGATATACCTCCAGCTGCCCTATTTCAACAAGGATGTCGATGACTGCGTAACGATATTTGAAAAGATTATTTATACATTGAAGAATATGGATGTTTTGAAGCGACTGCCCTGGCTGGCCCAGGATGCCGTGTTCCAGAAGATGGCAAGCATTGCCGACGTGTCTTCTCTCTCGAAAGAGGAACGCCGGAACTATGATGAGAACCTCCGCAAATACCGAGACACCGTGGCCGTGATGCAAGGACAATGGGACTTGGGGCATGAGAAAGGGAAGGCAGAAGGTGTCGCTGAAGGAAAGATGGCTGTAGCCCGGAACTTGAAATCAATGGGACTTAGCGTTGCAGACATCGCAAAAGCAACTGGTCTGACCGAAGAACAGATTGGCTCTCTTGACTAATCTTTAAGTCTTTGCTTGACTCATCCCTAAAACGGCCTTCGGGTCGTTTTAGGGATGAGTGTTTGTAGATGCCAAGACCAAAAAACAAGGTACAAAATCAAAAAGTGATGTATGCTCCGCTTGCTGTTCCCACCTTTTTTATATAATTTTGCAGCCAAAATATACCGCATAAATAACTAACAACAAAACAAATGAAGAAATTCTTTACTTTAACACTGCTGATGTGCCTGGCCGTATGCGCCAATGCACAACGCAAGACATGGGACTTCACCAAAGGCTTCAGTGCAACGACGATTGCCAACTTAGAGGCCGACACAAAAAACTGGACGCCCAGCGAGAGTGGAGCCAAGAAATGGGCAGAGTCGAAAGCACGAAAAGGCAATACCGAGGCTTCGTGCGAGGTGAACGGAGAAGAGTGGATCATCCCTGAGACCAAGGGCATCATCTTCCATGCTGCATCGGCCAAGCACTTGAACATCGTGTATCAGGAAGGCAGCGACGACACCCATGTGTGGTTGAACGGTGCCAAGGGCGAGGATGCCATCACCATTCCCGACGTGCCCGCAGGTGAGAAGATCACCGTGACCTACAGCTCACACGGCGGAAAGGCCGACCGCGGCTTCAAGGTGTCGACGGCTGGTGTTGCCGACGAAGAGGGTACTACCGAGTTCCGGTCGGCAGGACAAGCAACAGTCGTGCTGATCAACAGCAACACCGAGACCACCAACGTGAAGTTGTCAGCTTTGACAGGCGGCATGCACTTCTACAAGATTGTCATCGGCGAGGGCGATGCCGTCCAGGCAACGAAGGTGGCCTACCTCTACGACGGTGCCAAGAGCGACCAGGTGCTGACCTACCTGCAGGCCAATGAACTCTACGACGTGAACCCCATCGTGGCAGATGCCACCGAGCTGACAGCCGAAGCCCTGCGTGACTACGCAGTGACCGTGGTGGGCCGCACCGTGACCGCCGGGAAGACCGCCGACGTGCTGAAGGAAGTTCTGCCCTGGACGCCCGTGCTCAACCTGAACGCCAGTCTCTATGCAGCCTGGGGCTACGGTGAGACCGTGCCCTGCGGCAACCTCATCGTGCTGAAGAACACGAAGAGCGAACTGTTCCAGAACGTGCCCGTGATTGAAGACGAGGGCATTGTGGGCATGCAGGTGAACAACGGTGAGGCCATGCTGGGCGTGACCCTGGGCGAGTACTTCGCTGACGATCCCGTATTGGCTACCGCCTACGACAATGAAGAGGCCGTGGCCATCCACACCCACAACATCCGGCACAACGGCTATGTGTTCCTGCCCTTCGACGATGCCGACATCACCCCCGAGGCCCTGCTGATGGTGGACAACGCCATCAACATGCTGCAAAGCTCGAAAGCAGACATCACAGCTGCCAACGCACCTGTCATCAACCGGGTGTACAAGCACCAACAGACACTCGTGAGCATCAAAGCCCCGTCGCTGCCCAAGGCACAGGTATTCTATACCACTGACGGTTCGGAGCCTACGCTGGAAAGCACACTTTACGAGGGTGAGATCACACTGACACAGCCCTGCACGGTGAAGGCCGTGGCCATTGCCGAAGGCTACACGCTGAGCAACGTGGCCTCGCTGGACGTGCTCATCAAGGAACAGCCCAAGACACCTGCCATCAGCTATGAGATGCAGGGCGAGAAGACCACCGTGACCATCACCTGCGAGAGCGAAGATGCCGACATCTGGTACAACTTCACCGATGCCGGAACCGACACGCTGAAGTCTACGAAGTATGTGGACTCGGTGGCCGTTGAGATTACCATGCCGCAGAACGTGACCGCGTTTGCCGTGACGGGCGGAGAGGTGTTCTCAGAGCCTACCACCCAGCGCGTGCTGGTTCAGCAGCCCCGCGTGGTGATTGACGTGGCCGGACACTTCGCTGCCCCACAGTGGACAGGCGACAACAACGCTGCCGGTCTGTCGGTGGCCAACGGCAAGGGCATGTTCTCCTGGGGTGCCTCGGCTGTCTCGATGTACATCGGCGAAGGCACCACCACCATCGAGACCGACCCTGAGACGGGCGACGAGATTGAAGTGGTCACCCACAGCGACGAAGACCTGCGTCCCTACGAGGTCGTGAGCGAGGCGGGCGAGAATCCCGAATGGGTGCTCACCAGCCGCGGCACCTGCCTCATCTGGCAGAACACCACGGCACAGACCACCAACTTCGGCGATAACAGCAACTACAACCCGATGTACTCCACCGACGTAGACCCGCTGTTCCCCATCACGAAGAACGACATCCAATTCTATAAGTTCCAGTCTGGCGAGCCTGGCAACGGCTCCATCCAGTCCATCAACAAGTACCAGGCCCCGCTCGACGTGGTCGTGCTGGCCAACATGCAGGGCGGTCCGCTGCTCGTGCAGGTGTCGGCCGACAGTCTGGAGTGGACGACCATCGGCGAGATTGCGAAGACGGGCCAGAGCCGTCTGTGGAGCAAGTACACCAACAGCTACAACGGCAGTGACGAGGTGTATGTGCGTGTGACTGAGGAGGCAGCTTCGGGAGGCCCGAAGGTGTTCGACATCTACGTGGCCAACCAGGGCGAGAAGTCGAAGGCCCTGCTTGAAGAGCTGAATCAGGAGCTGACCGGCATCGAGGAGATCCTTGCACCCGCAACAACCAAGGCTGCCGCCGGCATCTACAGCCTCAGCGGCATGCGTACCAACAAGCTGCAGCGTGGCCTGAACATCGTGGTGACGGGCAACGGTCAGGTGCGCAAGGTGATGATGAAGTAAGCGTAAACGTTTACGTACAAAATAATAGACGAAAAAGCCGGGCTTTCCTTTGGAAGTTCGGCTTTTTTGTGTAATTTTGCAATCATACAACTATATTATAAACTAAAAACTGTCGATATGAAAAAAATCTTTACTTTAACCATGCTCCTCGCGCTGGCCCTGACAGTCAACGCACAGGGCTATCGAAAGTGGGACTTCACGCAGTGGAGCGCCCAGACCATTGACAACCTGAACACGGAGGCCCTGAAAGGCCAGTTGGGTGGCAGTTGGTCGGATATTGAGAAGAGCACCTCCGGTGCCACAACCCCGGGCAACGGCGTCTGCTTCTGGTCCTACGGTGACAACGTGTCGGCCGACGGCTATCTGATGGCCAACGGTGCTGTGATTGCCGAGACGGAAGGACTGGTGTGGAACACCACTTATACGGCCAAACGCTCACTGGCCCTTGCCGTGGACTATCCTACGGCCCTGAACGACTATGCCGGTCCGCAGTATCTGTGGTTAGGCGGTGGCAATGCCAAGAGTGCCAGTGCACGCATCTACTGCTTCGTCATTCCCAAGGTACGCATCGGCCAGAAGATTACCATGACGGTGGAAAGCCATAAGGCATCAGACTCCCGCGGTGTGGCCCTCTATGCCGGTGACTGCACCAACGATGCCAACCAGATTGGCGAGGCTTTCAAGCCCACCACACAGGACACCTACACCTGGGAGAACTGGGAACTGCCTGAAGGTGCCACGACCAACGACGACGGTACCGTGGACATCCAGGTGTACAACACCAACGGCTGCCACATCTACAACATCGAGGTGGGCACAGCCGACCAGAAGTCGAAGGTGGCCTTCCTGCATGGAGGTGACTATGCCAGCGACGCTGCCTATACCGCACTGAGCGGAAGCGAGACCTACGTGGTGGAGCCTGTGGCTGCTACCGCCGCCCTCACGCTGGAAGCGCTGGAGGATTACGACGCCATCGTCGTCAGTCCTTCGGTAGACAATGCCGAGGCCATCGCCTCGCTGAAGGACATCCGTCCGTTCGTTCCCACGCTGAACCTGAATCCTGCCGTCTATGAGGCTTGGGGCATGGGTACGCTGACGGAGAGCTCGTCGGAGTTTATCATCCTGAAGGACAAGAATCACGCCCTGTTCCGCGACGTGGAGATCATTGAAGACGAAGGCATCACGGGCATCTCGCTGGGAAGCAACTACCAGTGTGTGACGCTGGCTGGTCTGTTTGCCAACGACCAGGTGCTGGCCACCGACATGGAGAACCCCGACCTGGCAGCCATCCACATCCATAACATCAGTCATAACGGCTACCTCTACCTGCCCAATGCCAACAACGAGAAACTGCTGGCCAACGCCCTGCAGACCGTCATGAACTCGAAGTCGAAGGTGACTCCGGCTCCGAAGCCTGCCATCAAACTGCAATATAAGAACCAGAACACCAATGTTGTGCTGAGCAGTACCGTGCCCAGTCCGCAGATATTCTACACCATCGACGGCACCACGCCCACCACTGAGAGCACGCTCTATACGGAGCCTATCAACATCAGCACCGCCGGTGTGACGGTGAAGGCCGTAGTCCAAGGCGACGGCTATCTGCTGAGCGACGTGGCCGAACAGGCTGTAGACCTGAAGGATCAGGCTCCCGTGCCTACGATTGCTGCCACACAAGACGGTATCATCACCACGGTGACCCTGTCTACAGACAACAGCGACGTGAGCATCTTCTACAACTATGAAGGCAGCAACGACAGCACCAAGTCGACGAAGTACACGGAGCCTATCACGCTGATGACCCCGAAGACCCTCACAGCCTTCACAGCCAGTCAGGAGCTGGTGGCCTCGGAGCTGGCACAGCAGGAGATTACCATCGAGAAGCCCATCCAGTTCGGTGAGACGCTGGCTCAGATGGATGCCAACAAAGAGGAATACTACACAGCACCCATCGCCACTGGCACACTGACCAACAGCGACTCGAAGACAGCTTACTTCTTCAGCTGGGGTAAGAGCAAGACGACCTATCCTTACTGGAACACGGAGGCCGAACCCATCGACTCGGTGGAGAATGAGGCTGGCGACATAGAATATGTGTACCCGAAGAATGCCGAGGAGAAGTTCGACTTCCAGAACGGCTGGGCCGTTCGCTCACGCGGACAGCTGATCGTTGAGGAAATCACCATCAAGCCTGGCAAGGAAGTGGGCAACGGAAATGCCTATAACCCCGCTACGGTCGACGAGTTTGAGTTTGCAGACCAGTATCCTGTCACTGACTTCTACCTGAACCTGAGCGAGTGGAACACCAATGGCGGTGACCCGCGCAGTGCCATGATCTATACCACAAAGAAGCTCAAGGGCCCGTTTGCCATCATCAGCTATATCTCGAACGGCAACAGCGGCACGGGTCCAAAGTGCGTGTTCGAGACGGGCGACGACATTGAGGGCGACGCTACCGAGACGACATGGAACCAGATTGGCGATACCTGCGTACTTGACAAGGGCCAGCGTCTGTATCAGAAGTTCGTGCGCATCTACGGCGGTGAAGATGAGGTCTATCTGCGTGCCCGTCATGCCGACGGCGGTTCGAAGGCCGGCTTCTACAACATCTACGTCATTGCCTTGAACGAGTCAGCTGCCGGTATCAGCGAGGTGGCCAACGAGACGAAGGTTGTCCGCAAGGCCATTCACAGCCTGAGCGGCATGCGTCTGGAGAAGCTACAGCGCGGCCTGAACATCGTGACCGACGAGAAGGGACAGACCCGGAAAGTGCTGGTGAAGTAAGAAAAAACGTTTTTAGCGGACACTCATAAAAGGAAATGGCCTGAACGATGGATGCGTTCAGGCCATTTCCTTTTCAGAAGCTGAGTGGCTGTCCCCGGTAAAAGCGGATAAGCGCCTGCTGATAAAGATATTCGTAACGGGCCTGGGTCAAGTCACTGGACGACCGCAGGTAGTTGTTCTTCGACTCATTGAACTCGGTAATGGTAGACTTTCCGTTCTCATATTTGGCCTGTACCAGACGGAAAGCATCGGCCGCACTCTCACAGGCTTGTTCACTGCTCTTCAGCTTCTCACTGGAAGCCACCGTATTAAAATAAGCCTGCTGAATCTCCTTGTAGAGCTGCTTCTTGGTGTTGTCGAGCGACAGCAACTGGTTCTCGCGCTCCAGCTTGGCACTTCTCACGCTGTTGCGGGTCGAGAAACGGTCGAAGATGGGCACGCTCAGGTTCAGACCCAGGTACTGGCTGAAGTTGTTCTTCAGCTGCTTGGCGAAGCCATCGGCCTTAAAGCCCGACGTGCGATAGTAGTTGCTGCCCAGTCCTGCGCTGAACGACAGCTGCGGATACCACCCGGAACGGGCAATGTCAATGTTCTTCTCAGCAGCTGACAGACGCAGGTGCTCAGCCTGAATCTCAGGACGCGTAGTCAGGGCTTCAGCAAAAATCTGGTCGGGAGTGGGAACCTCTCCACTCTCCGTTTTCCACACCAAACTCTGAACGGTGAAATTTTCCGGCGTGGGCAGCTCCAGCAACTGCGACAATGTGAGCAGGGCCAGGCGGGTGTTGTTGTCGGCCTGTGTGGCAGTGAGATGGCTCTGAGCCAACGTGGCCTTCTGCTGTGACAACTCTGCCAGGCTGGCCTTGCCATTGTCTATCAACGCCTGCAGACGGGCTACCTGTACGGAGTCTATCTGAATCTGGCGGTGTGCCACCTCGCTGATTTCCATGTAATAGAGAATCTGCACATACTCCTGAGCCACCTGCATGCGGATGTCGTTCTTGGCCTTCTCCAACTCAGCCGTGGCTGCCTGCAGGTTCAGGCGGTTCACAGCAATGGAATTGGGAATACGGAAGCCAGTGAAGATAGGCACACTGGTGCCCAAGGAGAACGATGTCGACGAGGTGTTGGTATTGGTGTACGTGTTCTCCGACGTCAGACCACGGCCAAAGGAGAAGTTCTGGCCTGCCGAAGCACTGAGGTCGGGCAGTCGCTGACTCTTGGCGTTGGCCACCTGCACCTGCTGCTGCAACACCATGTTCTCACGCTGGCGTACCGAAATGTTATGCTCCAAGGCATAGTCTATGCACTGCTGTAGCGTCCATGGCTGCTGGGCAGCTGAATGTAAAGGTAAAAGGGTAAAAAGGTAAAAAGGTAAAACTCTTCTTACCGTTGCCTTTAACCTTATATTGAATAAAACATTGTGTATCATCTCTCTAACTTTTTTACCCTTTTACCTTTTTACCATTTTACTTTTCCTCCTCATTGTCAGTAATGATTTGCGGGCCACGCACCTTTTCGCCTTCCTTGAGTCCCTGCTTGATCTCAATGCTCACGCCATCGCTCAGACCTGTCTGCACGGAACGGCGGTCGTACTGCTGCGGTTTCTGATTGGGAGAGCCAACCAGCACGTAGACGAAGGTGCTGTCGCCACTGAACTCAATGGCACTTTCAGGAATGGTCAGCGTCTGCTTGGATTCGGCCAGCACAATCTCGGCATTGGCACTGTAGCCAGAACGGAGGGAAGTGCTGCCGGAGGCTATCTTCACGGCAGCCTTGATTTCAAACTGATTGGCACCGTTGCTCTGGATGGCCTTGGGCGAGATGTACTCCAGGGTGGCATCGAAGTTCATGTCCTGCAAAGCACCAATGGTGATCTGCATGGGCATGCCTATCAGGAGTTGTCCCACCTCGGTCTCGTCGATGTTGCCACGGAAGATGAGGTCTTGCATGTTGGCCACCGTGGCAATGGTCGTACCGTCGTTGAAGGTGTTGGAGTTGATGACTGAGTTGCCCACCTTGACGGGAATGTCGAGGATGACGCCACTGATGGTGGAACGGATGAGCGTGCTGGAAGCCGAGGCGTTCGATTTCGACACACCGTCGCGCACCACCTGCAGGGCATCGTCGGCAGCCGCCTTTTCCTCACGGGCCTGCTTCTGCTGCTGACGGGCTTTCTCAAACTCCTCGTCGCTCACCAGCTTCTGTTCGTGCAGGTTCTCCATACGCTTATAGTCAGTCTCCACCTGACGCAGGTTGATCTCAGCCAGGCGCACACGGCTCTCTGCGGAACTGAGCTGTCCCATGTCGGGGATGACCTTTACCTTGGCAATGACCTCGCCTGCCTGCACCGTCTGACCGGGTTCCTTCAGCAGTTCGGCGATGATACCGCTAATCTGCGGCTTCACGCTGACCTCATTGCGCGGTTCGATGATACCTGTGATGATAGTAGTCCGCTGAATATCCTTTACCTCCGACGTCAGTTCCGAGTAGAAGATTTCCTTGGGACGGCTTTTCTGCCAAAGGAACACAAAGGTTCCGATGAAAATCAGTGCCACAATGGCGGCAATGATGAGTTTGAAGTACTTTTTCATATTTTTTTCTTTTTTGTTGGGTCTTATGGGGGTTATGGGGTTTATGGGCTTATTCATCGCGCATGGCATCGACGGGCTTGATGGCCATGGCACGGGCAGCAGGAGCCAAACCGGCGAGCACACCCATGGCGGCAATGATAAGGGCACAGAGGATGGCCGTCCAGAAGCCAACCTGGAAATGGGCTTTCAGAATGCCGTCCTCGGTATTGGCCAGTTCCAGCATCTGCAGGATGGACACGGCAAAGAGAATACCGCTCATGCCTGCCACCAGTGTGAGCACAATGCTTTCAGAGATAATCTGCGAGAGAATCATCTTCGGTGTGGCACCGATAGCACGGCGGATGCCTATCTCTGTGGTCCGTTCCCGCACGGTGACCATCATGATGTTCGATACACCGATGGCTCCGGCCAGCAGTGTACCCAAGCCGACAAGCCAGATCAGGAAGTTGACACCACGGAACAGGTTGTCGAGCATCTGGAACAGCACCTCGGTGTTGAACACCATGACACCCTTCTCGTCGAGCGGGTCGATGGCATGGGCACGGGCAATCACACTGCGCATCCTTGGTGCCAGTGTGCTCATCACCACTCCGGGACGGCCTGTCACTGCAATCATATCGACCGAATTGCCACGACTGTAGGCCTGCTGCATGAGCGTGATAGGGAGAACCACCGATGTGCCGCGCTCGCCTATCGAGATGCCTTCCGACATATTATAATCGACGCCCACCACACGGTAATAGATGCCATCGATGCGGATGCTTTTGCCACAGGGATCGCCACCACCGGGAAAGAGGTTCTTATAGACCTTCTTGCCAATGACGCACACCTTGCGGCGCTGCGCCATGTCCATGTCGTTCAGATAGCGGCCATAGTAGAGTTTCGGTTCATTGATGCGCTGGTAGTCGGGCGTGGTGCCCATCGGTGACACGTTTGACTTGCGGTCGCCATAGACAGCCGTGCCGCTGAAGCTCTGTAGCAGCGGAGCCACGACGTCGAGTTCGGGCACCTGCTCCTGCAGTCGGTCTACATCCTTGTAGACCATTGTCCACCGACGGCCTTTCGAGAAGCCCTTGTATGCCTTGGTCGTGGGCTGTGCCCAGATCATTGACGAGTTGGTGGCAAAGCCCTCGAAGTTCTCGTCAAGCAACTGTTTCACGCCCTGTCCGCCACCCATGAGTGCCACCAGCATGAAGACACCCCAGAACACGCCGAAGCCTGTAAGGAACGAACGCGACTTGTTGCGGGTCAGCGTGTCGAGTATTTCGCGATAGGTATCTAAGTCAATTCTCATGATTCATTCTGCTCTTAGTGCTTCAATGGGACGTATGCGGGCAGCCTTCAACGAAGGAACGAGTCCGGCAATGGTGCCGGCAATGATCATGACCATGGTGGCTTCGATGCAGACATCAAGTCCCACGGTGGGGTTGACAAACATCGTGGCCTTGAACAGTCCTGAGTCTATCTGTGTATGGCCCAGCGTGGCATCCATGTATTCGTTGGCGGCAATGCCCAGCAGCATGCCGATATAGCCAAAGATGGTGGTGATGATGATGCTTTCCACAATGATGAGGCGCAGGATGTTCCAGGGACGGGCACCAATGGCCTTGCGGATGCCGAACTCATGGGTGCGCTCCTTGACAGTGATGAGCATGATGTTTGACACACCCACGATGCCACTCAACAGTGTGAAAAGACCCACGATCCATAGTGCCGTGCGGATGATGCGCATGCCCTTGTTCATCTGCATGGCCGAAGTGAAGCGGTTCCACAGCCACACGGCATTCTCATCGTCGGGAGCCGCCTGGTGATTGGCGTTCAGCCGCTGACGGTAGCGTTTCTCAAAGGCATCGTTGTCGGCCTCGGTAGGCAGTCCATGAAACGAATATTCAATGCTGCCCACCTGTACGCCACGGCCATACATGGTTCTGAGGGTTGTGAACGAGGTGAACGCCTCGTTGTTCTGGCGGCTCTCGTCGTCCTTATAGATGCCCACCACGCGGAAAGCGAAGTTGTCGACCTTGACGTACCGGCCAATGAGCGTTGAGAGCTGGGCGTTGAGAGCAGAGAACTGGGAGGTCAGTTCCTGGGCCTGCGCCTTACTGAGCACTACCACCTTGCGCTTCTCCTTGATGTCAATCTCATTGACGAAACGCCCATGGAGCATTTCGCTTTTGTTGATGCGGATGTGGTTGGGATAGACACCCGTGAGCGAGGCGTTGATGTATTCCTTGCCATAGCTGACCACAGCCGACTGGCTCATCTCGGCACCCACGTCGTCAATGTTCTCAGGGAAGTCAGTCTCGGTGATGTGCAGGTCGTTGATGTCCAGATCTATGCTCCTGCCTTCCTGCAATCCATTGTAGGCTTTGTCGGTCCAGCCGCCGTACACCTTCATCGAATTGATGAGGAAACGGTCGCTCGACTGCGTCACCGAGTTGATGAGGCCGTTGCCTGCACCCAAGAGCACAATGATCATGAAGATGCCCCACGCCACGGCAAAGCCCGTGAGCGAGGTACGCAGCTTGTTGCGGCGTGCCGTCTGCCATATTTCATTCAATAACTCCATCGATGATTCTGATGATTCGGTTCGTTTTCTCGGCCACCACAGGATCGTGGGTCACGATGACCTGGGTGATACCCTCACTCTGGTTCAGGTCTTTCAGCAGCTGCATCACCTCGACCGAAGTCTTCGAGTCCAGCGCACCCGTAGGCTCATCGGCCAGGATGACGCGCGGCTTCGTGATCAGTGCGCGGGCAATGGCCACACGCTGCCGCTGACCGCCCGAAAGCTCGTTGGGATAGTGGGTTGCCCAGTCCTTCAATCCCAACCGTTCCAGATACTCCATGGCCATGGTGTGGCGCTTGCGGCGACCCACGCCCTGATAGAATAATGGCAACTCAACGTTCTCCACGGCGTTCTTGAACGAGATGAGATTGAACGACTGAAAGATAAAGCCTATCATGCGGTTGCGGTAGTCGGCAGCCCGTGTTTCGGAGAGGTTCCAGATGTGCACGCCATTGAGTTCGTAGACACCGGAGTCGTAGTTGTCAAGGATGCCCAGGATGTTGAGCAAGGTGGACTTGCCAGATCCTGACGATCCCATGATGCTGACAAACTCACCCTCCTCAATATCGAGGTTGATGCCTTTCAGCACATGCAGCGGCTGCGCACCGAAGTAGGTCTTGTTGACGTTTTCCAAGTGTATCATTTGTACGCTTCTTTAACATCTTCCATTGTGATGCCCAGCAACCGCATCTGCCTGAACAGTTCGGGCAGTTTCTCCTTCATGAAGGACTGCTTGCGCTCTTTCAATATCTGCTCCTTTGCTCCGGGGGTGACAAAGTAGCCCAGGCCGCGCTTATTATATATAATGTTCGCGCGAGAGAGCTCGTCGTAGGCTTTGACGGCGGTGTTGGTGTTTACCTCAAGTAGCACGGCATACTCGCGCACCGACGGGATGCGGTCGTCGTCCCTGTACTTTTCGGCCAGTATCTCATCGCAGAGGCGGTCGGCCATCTGGATGTAGATGGGCTTATCGTTTGTAAAAATCATATATTCAACCATTTGTTATTAATAACCTGCATACGGCAGAAGAACTTGTAAGAGAGCCAGTAGTGGAAGACAATGAGGGCACACATCGTCGTGTTAAGAATATAGAAGAAAGGATGGAAAATTTGCGTGTATGTCTTCGTTCTCTCGTCCCACGTACCCGTGATGAACTCCACATCGGGGTGGATCTGGTTCAGCAGCATGATCAACAGGATGCCGACAACGGCAATCGTGACACTGGTCAGCAGGAACTGCTGGCGACGGAACAGGGTGCCGCCCACGATATAGAGCGAATGGGTATAGAACACCCAAGTGAAGAACATCCAGCCCGTCTGCCAATAATCGAAAGGCGCTAGGTTAAAAATATTAGTAACTATCAGGGGAATGCCCCAGATGATGACTCGACCTGTCACCCAGTCCACAAAGACGCGCATGGCATCTGCCAACATGTAGGCACCAATCGTGATCACTGCCACCCAAAGGATGGAGAGCAGCAGACTGATGGTATATTTCTCCAGGTTGGATACAGGCCAGAGCAGGAAGGCCGAGCGCTTGCGCGTATCCTTCATGCCTAACAACAAGGAACTGGCACCAAAGAGCATCGAGAAGCAGAAAAAGATAACGCCGAAGCCGAAGCTCTCCTCCACACAGTTGCTATACATGTCGACGACATGCTCCGGCCAGTTGCTTACATAATGATCATAGCCCCTCCCCGCCACTCGGGTAAAGAACAGGTTGGCCATAAACATGACAAGTGTAAAGATGCCGAAGAGGCGAATCCACATCTTGCGCAGTATGAGGAACTGGCACTTCAGTGCCTGACCGAATCTATTTGAATTGAAGTTTTTCATTTCTCTTTCGTTTTTTAATGGTTATTTCTTGGTCTGGGTCTTGTAGTTGAACAGCAGTTCGAGGTTCACCTGCGTCTCGGCACTTCCCTCCTGACGCTGGGTAATCACGGCATTGCCCTGCAGGGTGGGCTCGGCATAGAGCACGGAGGCGTCCATCTCCTGCGGCGTGCGGTATTCAAAGGTGTACTGGTCAATAATCTCCTGCATCGAGGCATTGAGCAACACGCTGCGCTGGTCCAGGATGAGGATGTGGTCGAGCATCTGCTCCACGTCGTGTACCTGATGGGTGCTGACGATGACGGTGCGGTCCTCGGCCATGTGCTGGGCAATGACCTTGCGGAACTGCGACTTCGAAGGAATGTCGAGTCCGTTGGTAGGCTCGTCCATGAGCAAGTACCTCGTGTTGGTGGCCATAGCAAAGGAGATGTAGGCTTTCTTGCGCTGACCCATCGAGAGTTCGTTGAGGTGAACATCCTCAGGCAGCTCAAAGTCGGCCAGACATTCCTTCAGCACCTCGTCGGAGAATCGGGGGTAGAAAGGCTTATAGAGTTTCACGTACTCTGAGAGACGGATGGCAGGCATCTCGAACTCCTCGGTCACAAGGAAGATTTCCTGCAATATCTCCGGATCTCGCTTGCACGTAGCGATGCCGTCGCAATACACGGAACCATGAACGGGGCGCAGCAGACCTGAAAGCAGGTAGAGCAACGTTGACTTGCCCGTGCCGTTCTTGCCCAGCAGACCATAGATCTTGTTTTCCTCCAGTCGGAGACTGAAATCGTAGAATACCCGTTCCTTCTGACCGGGATAGCTGAAATGGATGTTGTTTACTTCTATCATAATATTGGTGTTTTAGTGTACTACTTTAATAGAACACTGCAAAAGTAGAACAAATAAGCATACGCTCCAAATTTTTCGGGACTTTTTTTCATGGCTTATACATAGTTTAACAATTACACCTTAATTATATGCACCTGACAACTAAGCCTCAGTTATGTTGCAACTGAGGCTTAGTTACGACACAACTGAGGCTCAGTTGCAAGATGACTGAGCCTCAGTTGCAAGACCAGGATTAACGGCTTAGATGGATGACGTTGTCGCAATAGTCGACAACGGCGGGACGGTGCGATACGACGACGACCGTCTTCTGGCGGGAGGAAAGGATGTTTTCGAGCAGTCGGCGCTCAGTTTCAGGGTCAAGGGCACTGGTAGCCTCATCAAGCAGCATGATGCTGCCTGGCCTGAGAAGCGCACGGGCAATGGCAATGCGCTGAGCCTGTCCCTCGGAGAGTCCCCCACCCTGCTCGGCCAGTGCAGTGTCGAGTCCGTCGGGCAAGTCGAACACGAAGTCGGCACAGGCTTTCTGCAGCACCTCCGTCATCTCCTCATCGGTGGCATCGGGCCGCCCCAGCAGCAGGTTTTCGCGCACGGTGCCGCTGAGCAGCGTGTTGCCTTGCGGCACATAGACAAAGTTGCAGCGGTGAAGGGGAGATAAGGGAGTGGACGAACCCGACGCTCCACTATAAACAACGATTTCCCCTTCCTGCGGCTTAACCAGTGCCAGCAGCAGGCGGATGAGGGTGGTCTTTCCGGCACCGGTCTCGCCCAGGATGGCCGTGCAAGTACACGGACGGAAGTCGTAAGAGGCATGGAGGATGGTGGGCTGCTGCCCTTCGGCACCGTAGTTATAGGTCACGTCCACGAAGCGCACGCCGCAAGGAGCGGGCATGACAACAGGGTTGCCCTGCTCTTCTTCGGGCTGTTCCTCCAGTTGCATGAGACGTTCGGCAGCCGTCATCACGCTGACAAAGGCCGGAGCCAGTCGTGTCAGGTCACGGGCTGGGCCCTGAATGCGATAGACCAGTTGCAGGAAGGCCGTCATGCCGCCAAACGACAACGTGCCCTGACTGAGCCGCACGGTTCCCCAAAGGAATGCCAGCAGATAGCTGAGGGAGAAGCCCATGTTGATCGTCAGGTTGGAAGCCACGGAGAACACCGTTCTGTGTCTGACCCTGCTGCGCAGTTCGCACTGGGCTGTATCGAGACGGCCCAGCACCTGCTGACTGGCCTCCATCGTCTTCACCAGCATACGGTGCTGGACGGTCTCGGTGAGCAGGCTCTGCACATTGCTATCAATCTCACGCACCCTTCGCGACAGCCGACGCATGCGTGACACATAGAAACGGCTCAGCAGGAGGAAGACGGGCAGGATGAAGACCGTGATTACGGCCAGCCATGTGTCCATTCGGAGCAGATAGACAAAGGCGCCGACAAACATGGCCAGTGTAGACAGTACGGAAGGAAGGGTCTCGGTGAGGAAGTTGACAACGGTCTTCACGTCTTCTTCCAGCCGGTTGACGATGTCGCCGGAGTGCATGGCCTCACGTCCCTGCCACTCGGTGCGCAGCAGTCGGGCCAGCATCTGATATTGCATGCGGTTCTGTGCCCTCACACCCAGGATGTTGCGGATCCAGACCCGTGAGATGCCCAGCCCGAACTCGCACAGGATGAGCGCAGCCATCACGCCAACCGCCTCATAGACAGAGCCTTGTCGCACACCGGAAGCGGTGTCGATGGCCCGCTGCATGGCCCAGACCGTGGCCAGACTGACCACCACGCCCAGCAGGCCGACGGCAGCATTGAGCAGGGCCTGCATGCGGTTGCCCCGCCAGGCAGCCCAAAGCCAACGGCTCAAGCCCCTTAAATCAGGTGCTTGGGCGTCTGAACGACCTGCAAATAAAATCTTACGGATATTGAACATATCACCTCAAATCAGCACCCCACATCATCTTGTCGCGCAGCGTGGCAAAATAGCTGCTGCCGGTGCGCTTCACAATCTTCGCCACATAAGGGGCACGCG
Organism: uncultured Prevotella sp.; assembly: GCA_947304695.1. The sequence goes on along the minus strand of CAMZBS010000015.1, from coordinate 15,703 downwards.
ACAACCGAAGGGTTGTGCCCTCGGGCATTTTACAGCTGCGGCCGTCGATGGCTACGAGGAAGGTATGGCTGCGGCTGCGCACAGTCAGTTCGATGGTGGCTGTGTCGGGCAGCACAATGGGACGTATGTTGAGCGAATGGGGGGCCACAGCCGTCATGAGCATCACCCCCGTCTGGGGCACAATAATCGGGCCGCCGTTGGAGAGCGAATAGGCCGTAGAGCCAGTGGGAGTGGAAACAATCAGACCGTCGGCCTGGTAGGTGGTGAGATACTCGCCGTTGATGGCAGCACGGATGGAAATCATCGAGGCCGTGTCACGCTTCAGGATAGACACATCGTTCAGGGCGTTAGCATAGCCGTCAATCGGTTCACCGTCGGTCTCGACATGTATGAGCGAACGGTCTTCTATCGAATAGTCACCCTTATAGAGCGACTGCACCATCGACATGAGGTCGCCGCCAGCCGTTCCGTCGGCCAGGAAGCCCAGCCGCCCCAGGTTCACGCCCACAATGGGGGTCTGCTTACTGCCCACTTTACTGGCTGTCTTCAGCAATGTGCCGTCGCCGCCCACGGAGATGGCGAAGTCGGCCTCGACCGATGAGAAATCACTGAACTCCATGAAGTCAGAGGAATCGGTGAACTCAGAGAAGACCGAGCGAAGAAAGTCGTAGTATTCCTTCTCAATGAGAATCTGCGTACCATGACTACGCAAACAGTTGAGCAGCACGCGGATGGCCGCAGACTTATGCTGCTGATAAACATTGCCAAAAAGGGCAAAGCGAAGTGATGCCATAAGTCCTGTCTTTTATCTTTCGAGCGACAAAGATAGTAAATTTTCCTTAAACTGGCAAGAATATCAATTTTTATTCGTATTTTTGCATCATCAAGAACGTCATAATACACATAAAGACCATGTCAAAAGTTTATGTTTTCCTGGCAAACGGCTTCGAGGATGTTGAAGCGTTGATACCCGTCGACGTGCTGCGTCGCGGAGGTGTGGAAGTGATTACAGTGAGCGTCGTCGACGGCTCAAAGGTTATTGAGAGTGCCCATCAGGTAAAGGTTGAAGCCGACACGATGTTTGCCGACTGCAACTTCGGCGATGCCGACCTGCTGTTGCTGCCGGGCGGCATGCCGGGTTCGTCCAATCTCTACGCCCATAAGGGCTTGTGCAAGGCCATCCTGTCGCAGACGACAGCTGGCAAGAAAGTGGCAGCCATCTGTGCCGCCCCCGCCATCGTCCTGGCCCAGCTGGGCGTGCTCGACGGCAAGAATGCCACCTGCTATCCCGGTTGTGAGCAGATGCTGACGAAGGCACACTACACAGCCGACCTGGTGACGGTCGACGGCAACATCACCACTGGCGAAGGTCCTGCTGCTGCCTTCCCCTTCGCCTACAGTCTGCTGGCACAGCTGGTCAGTCAGGAAGTAAGCGACCAGGTGGCCGAAGGCATGCGCTTCAAACATCTGATGGCTCGATGAGCACCGACTACATCATCATCGTGGCGGGTGGCAAGGGACTGCGCATGGGCGGCGAAGTGCCCAAGCAGTTCCTGCCCGTTGGCGGTCTGCCCATCCTGATGCGCACCATGCTGCGGTTCCGCGAGGCAATGCCTGAGCTGAACATCGTCCTTGTATTGCCTAAAGCACAGCAGGAATACTGGCAGGAACTGTGCCGCCAACATCATTTCACGACACCCTACCAACTGGCCGATGGCGGAGAGACACGTTTCCACTCCGTGCAGAACGGTCTGAACATGATTCCCGACGACACCCAGGGTGTGGTGGGCGTTCACGACGGTGTGCGCCCCTTTGTCACGGTCGAGGTCATCAAGCGGTGCTATGAAGAAGCCCGCAGAAGCAAGGCCGTGATTCCCGTCGTGCCTGTTGTCGAGACACTCCGCCATGTGACCGAAGGAACGAAGCCGCGCGACGAGTACCGTCTGGTACAGACCCCACAGTGCTTCGACATACAGCTGCTGAAAGCAGCCAACCGCCAGCCATATCGCGATGCCTTCACCGACGATGCCTCCGTTGTAGAAGCCTACGGCCAAGGCATCACCCTCGTCGACGGCAACCGCGAGAACATCAAGATCACTACCCCCGCCGACCTGAAAATGGCCGAATCACTCCTAACTCCTAATTTCTAACTCCTAACCCTCTCTTGGACATCCTTCAGCAGGACATCATGTACTTGCCGGGCGTAGGCCCCAACCGCAAGAAAATGCTAAGCCAGGAGCTTGGCATTGAGACCTATGGCGACCTGCTGGAGTATTATCCTTATAAATATGTAGACCGCTCTAAGATCTACAAGGTGCATGAACTGACGGGCGACATGCCGTTTGTGCAGGTGGTGGGCCACATCCTGAGTTTCGAGACCTTTGACATGGGGCCACGCAGGGAGCGTGTGGTAGCCCATTTCACCGACGGCACCGGCATCATGGACCTGGTGTGGTTCAATGGCGGCAAATATGCCAAGCAGAACTACAAGATAGGCCAAGAGTACCTGGTGTTCGGACGGCCTGGCGTGTTCAACAACCGCATACAGGTGCAGCACCCGGAAATGGAGAGTGGAGAGTCGCTGTCCTCAGTTCTTAATTCTCAACTCAGAATGCGACCTTACTACAACACGACGGAGAAGATGAAGAAGATGAACTTCACCTCCCGTTCAGTAGAACGCCTTGTCAAGACACTCCTCGACAAGCTGAAGGAGCCGCTGCCTGAGACCATCACACCCGACATTCTGAACCAGCTTCACCTGATGGGTCGCGACGAGGCAATGCGCGCCATCCACTATCCGCAGGATGCCCGACAACTGGAACGGGCAAGGGTGAGAATGAAGTTTGAAGAGCTGTTCTACGTGCAACTTAATATATTAAGGTACGCGAGCGACCAGCGACGCAAGTACCGTGGGTATATCTTCAACAGAATCGGCGACACCTTCAACACCTTCTACCACCAGAACCTGCCCTTCGAACTGACCAACGCACAGAAGCGCGTAGTTAGGGAAATCAGGAAGGACACATGCAGCGGACGTCAGATGAACCGCCTTCTACAAGGCGACGTAGGCTCTGGCAAGACGCTTGTGGCACTGATGTCGATGCTCATTGCCATTGACAACGGCTTTCAGGCCTGTATCATGGCTCCCACGGAGATACTGGCCGAACAGCACCTTGCCACCATCCTGGACTTCCTGAAGGGAATGAACGTGCGTGTGGAACTGCTGACCGGCATCGTGAAAGGCAAGAAGCGACAGGAGGTGCTCGACGGACTACTTTCGGGCGAGGTGCAGATCTTAGTGGGCACCCATGCTGTGATTGAGGACACCGTGCAGTTTGCCCGACTGGGCATGGTGGTGGTCGACGAACAGCACCGCTTCGGCGTGGCACAGCGTGCCAAGCTGTGGAACAAAAGTGAGCAGCCGCCCCATGTGCTGGTGATGACCGCCACTCCTATTCCGCGCACACTGGCCATGACACTCTATGGCGATCTGGACGTGAGCGTCATTGACGAACTGCCACCCGGTCGCAAGCCCGTGCAGACCAGCCACGTGTTCGACAACCGTCTGACATCGCTCTACGACGGCATCCGCAAGCAGATTCACCAGGGTCGTCAGGTCTATATTGTGTTCCCGCTGATAGAAGAAAGCGAGAAAAGCGACCTGAAAAACCTGGAGCAGGGCTTCGAAGTGCTCTGCCAGGCTTTCCCCGAGTTCCGGCTGAGCAAGGTACACGGCAAGATGAAGGCCAAGGAGAAGGAAGAGGAGATGCAGCGGTTTGTCAAGGGCGAGACCCAGATCCTGGTGGCCACAACGGTCATTGAGGTGGGTGTCAACGTGCCCAACGCCTCGGTCATGGTCATTCTCGACGCCCAGCGCTTCGGCCTCAGCCAGTTGCACCAGCTCCGGGGACGTGTGGGTCGTGGTGCCGACCAGTCATTCTGCATTCTTGTCACCTCGTTCAAGCTCAGCGAGGACACCCGCAAACGCATCGACATCATGTGCGAGACCAACGACGGCTTCCGTATTGCTGAAGCCGACCTGAAGCTGCGCGGCCCCGGCGACCTGGAGGGAACACAGCAAAGCGGCATGGCCTTCGACCTGAAGATTGCCGACATTGCACGCGACGGCCAACTGGTACAGATGGCCCGCGACGAGGCACAGAAAATCATCGACGAAGATCCCACCTGCCAATCGGCACAATACCAACTGCTGTGGAACCGTCTGAAAGAAATTAAAAAAAACAATATCAATTGGGCGGCCATTTCTTAAAGCAAGGGTATAAGTGTTAAAAAGCCCCAAATAAACCCGGAAGGTTTCGCTTTTCAACAGGTTTTTTATTATCTTTGCAGCATCTTTTTGATATTTATCAATTCATTGGGTTCTGAATGAGTTGTTTTTCGAAGAGATAAAGCAATATATTAACGGTGACCAAAAAACATTCTTATGATTATAAAGAGAATTAAGAAATTTGCCATTATAGCCTTGTCGTCTCTGGCCGTATTACCAGCAGCAGGACAGGATCTGCTTGCCAACCAAGCACCCATAGACCGAAAAATGAAAGCTGTAGACGCACAGATGCTGCAACAGCTCATCGAAATTGAGGAATACGACTCACCAGCAGCCGATCTTTACGAAGACTGGGACAACAGCTATGCCCACAAGATGACCACGCTGCCCGACTCTATGCGCATCGACCTGCGCGATTTCTGCATGCCTACGCCCAGCCGCGTCATCACATCGAACTTCGGTGCACGCTGGGGACGTCAGCACAAGGGTCTGGACATCAAGGTCTACATTGGCGATACCATCCGCGCTGCCTTCAGCGGCAAGGTGCGTGTGGTCAGGAACGAAGGAGCACGCAAGGGCTACGGAAAATATATCGTGATTCGCCATCCCAACGGTCTGGAGACCGTCTACGGACACCTGTCGGGCTGGCTGGTTACTGAAAACCAGGAAGTTCAGGCCGGTGATCCCATCGGACTGGGTGGCAATACGGGTCGCAGCACGGGTTCACACCTGCACTTCGAGACTCGTCTGTGCGGTGTAGCACTGAACCCCGCCATCATGTTCGACTTCCGCAATCAGGACGTTGTGGCCGACAACTACCTGTTCCGTCGCAACCAGTATGAGCGCGACGGTGCTATTGCCACACAGCTGCGTGGTGCCAACGGTCTTTACGGCTATAATCCCGCCGACGTGAACAGCCCCAATATGGGCAAGAGCGTTGCCCAGTCGACTGGCAACGTGCGCTATCACAAGGTGAAGAAGGGCGAGACGCTTTCGGCTATTGCCCGCAAGCACAAGACCACCGTCAATGCCCTCTGCAAGTTGAACCGCATTGGCAAGAACATCCGCCTGCGTCCGGGACAGATTCTGAAATACAGCTAAACATCTTTTTCAACGCAATACGTCAAAGGGGACTTCCTGAAAAGGAAAGTCCCTTTTTCATGTCCGCAATCCAAACATCACCCTCGGACAGCTACTCGTATATGACATCTTCTTAAACGCGCTTAACGGCTCCTTAGACGCGCTTAACTGCTTCTTAAATGCGCTTAAGACAACTAACGATGAAGCCCACCCATGAAGCTGTAAAGAAGCATAAAGTATGCCCATCAAAAACGAGTCCTTGCTGCGCGGTGCAGCAAGGACTCGTTTTTATGGAAGAATGAATGTAGGCTTAGTTAAAGTAATACTTGGCACCTACCTGCAGCTGCCAGCACTGTCCGTAGCTGTGGATGTAGTCCCAGGTCTGCGTGGGGTATTCGCCGTTCACCTTGTTCATAGCATAGACAGGCACACCGTTGTCGACCTTGACCACACGCAGGATCTGTCCGCCCTTGGCAGGAGCCATGTTCTTAAAGACACCCCATCGTGAACTGAACATGTTACCAATGTTCTTGAAGTCGGCAGAGAGTTGCAGCTTATGGTCGGTCTTGCCAATCTTGAACACGAAGTCATGCGCATAACGGAAGTCGAAGCGATGTACCATCGGTGTGTGAACAGCGTATGCACCGGCATATTCGCCCTTGTGGCTGCTCAGATAGTCGTCCTGCTCCACAAACTTCCAGAAGGCCACGCGGTCGGCTTCGCTTTGGAAGCGGATCTCGTTGTCGTTAGCGGGAATGTACATCAGGTCTGTGGAGAGTTTGTCACCGTTCAGGTCGCCATCATAGAAATAGGTGTAAGGTGTATTCGAAGCACATCCCTCATAGAACAGGCTGAAATGCTCGCGGTTATAGCTGTAGCTGATGTTTGCAATGAAACGGTCGGGAATCACAAAGGCGCCATCCTGAAGCGTAGCGAAGCGCGGACCGTTGACAGTATACATGGCGGTAAGCACCGCGTTGGCATTGCTACCGGGCAGAGATGACATCTGTTTCATCATCGTGTGGGTATAGGCAGCCATCACGTTCAACCCTTTGATAGGCTCTGCATTCACAGTGATGTTGGCCGTCCAGCCATGACCCTTCGAGGTGTTCTCAAGAACCAATGCGTCAGGCATGGTTCTCGTGTTACCGGCTGCATCAGTATAAGTGTAGCGGTAGTTCGTTGGATAAATCAGACGGTCGTCGGCTCCCACGAAGCGCTCCCAGGTATCGTCGGCATCCTTGATGGCGATGTTGCGGAGGAACACATCGTTGATCTGCTTGGTATAGATGAACTCACCCGTGACCGACAGGGGGAACGAGACGGGCACATTATAGTCGATGGCAATCGACGTCTTCCATGACTGCGGCATCTTGAAGTCAGGGTCAACAGCCGAAATCGAGCTGGGCAGCACACCGTCGGCAGGTGTCACAGTAGTCTTGGCATTGGGGTTGTTGGCCACGATGATGTCACGCATCTGGGTCGGATCGGTCACCAGGCCACCGGCAAAGGCATTGACAACGGCTGCACCATAGTCAGCATCGGAACTGCTCTTATAAAAATACTTCGACATGCCTGTGCTACCGGGCATGTTGGTGAAGAACACCAACGGCAGACGACCTGTGAAGAGGCCGGAGCCACCACGCACCTTCAAGCTCTTATCGCCCAACACGTCCCAGACAAAGCCGATTCGCGGTGAGATGGAGACATGACTCTTGGGCCATTCGCCAGTGGTGAGATGAACACCACCATAGTCAAGGGCATCAATGGCTGCATTGGCCATCAAATCGCTGTCGCTGAAAATCAGATCATCAAAACGGATACCGCCATTCACCTTCCAGCGCTCATTGATGGTCCACTCGTCCTGCACATACAGACCCAACTGGTTGAAGGTAATCTTATCCGTAGGCTCTGAGTCGCCATTATAGCCCCAGGTCAGTGCCACGGCTTCAGGGACAGCCCCCGTCAGGAAGTCGTTCAGGCTGTTATAGCTGTAGCCGCCATAGAAACTGCGCAGATAGGTGTTGTAGGCCACCTGATGCTCGAAGCTCACACCAGCCATCAACTTATGGGCACCCAGATAGAAAGTGGCATTGTCGGTGATGGTGGTAATCTTGTTGCGCACGCGGTTCTTCGGGGTGCAGAACTCATAACCCAACGTGATATAGGGCTTGGGAGTACCCGAGGCATCGGGTTCAAGAATGTCGATGAAGGGGAAGGCCGACGACTTAGTGTCGCGGCAGTCGTCCAGATCGGAATAGGTGAAGAGCAGTTCGTTGCTGATCTTCTGCCCGAAGCGGCTGTTCAGGCTCGACGAGATGGTCGTTGCCTTGTTCTGGGCCTGATACATCGAGTTGGCATAGCCCATGGACGACTGAGAGAAGCGTCCTTCGGTACTGCTATTGAATGAATGGCCGAAGTCGTCTGAGGTATTAGTTGGCGTGTTCCACCTCTTATTATTAGTATAGTTGAAACGTACCATGAAGTGATGATCCTGGTTAATGTTCCAGTCCAAACGGGCCAGATATTTCACATTCTCATCGTCGGCAGGGAAGCTGGTCCATGAACCCGTGTCGTAACCGTAATTGGTCTTCACAAACTCCGACACCTGCTGCAAGTCGCTCAGTTTGACGCGCGAAATCTGGTTCTTGGTATCGGCCACACCATCCTCAGAGGCACGCCAGCGCTGCGGGTTGTTGGGTGTCTGCGTGTTCTCGTAGTTGACGAAGAAGAACAGCTTGTCCTTGATGATCGGTCCACCCAGCGTAAAGCCGTAGGTAGTGTTGCGGTCTTCGCCCGGATCGGCCATCGTCATGTTGTCCACACGGTTGCCGTGCATGTTCTCATTCTGATGATAAACGTATGCCGTACCCTTGAAAGTGTTCGTACCCGACTTTGTCACAGCATTGATGCCACCGCCGATGAAATTGCTCTGACGCACATCGTAGGGCGACACAACCACCTGCACTTCGTCAATGGCATCAATCGAAACAGGCGTACCACCGCCTGGCAGGCTCGACGACAGACCGAAGTTGTTGTTCAGGTTGGCACCGTCGAGCGTGAAGTTCGACATACGGGCGTTAGCACCGTTAAAGCTCATGCCATTGGCGTAGGGCGAGAGCTTTGAAATATCGGTGATGGTGCGACTCACCGTAGGAATGTTGACAATGGTATTGTTGTTGATATTGGTCGAAGCACCCGTCTTCTCGGCAGCAAACTTCGATGCTTTTCCACTGACGACGACTTCGCCCAGTTCACTGGCATTCTCGGAAAGTTCCACATGAAGGTTGTAAGTTTCGGCCAGCTCCAGCACAATTCCCTTAAACGTTCTCGTCTGGTAGCCAATATAGCTCACAGTCACAGCGTACGGGCCACCAGAGCGCATACCTTGTATGGCAAACAGGCCATTAGCGTTTGTCACGGCTGCATAGCGCGTTCCAGAAGGTTCATGTACCACCTGCACCGTTGCTCCGATGGCGGTCTCGCCAGCGTCCACGGTCACCTTACCAGCCATACTTGATGTGGTAATCTGTGCCATGATGGATAGCGAGAAGGCCAGCATCATGGTCATCAGGAAGGCAATTCTTTTCTGCATAAGAATAAAAAATGTTTAAATAATTAATTACGTTGCAAAATTAATTATTTTTTTTGATATAATGCAAAAAAAAGAGCATCAATTTTTCAACAAATGAACGAAAACAAGGCTCTGTCTTTACGTTTGAGCAAAAACAGAGCCTTTAGAAGGAATCAGCGGAGCACAATGCCCGTGAAGATGCGCCCTGAATGGATGCCTAAGCGTCGGGCGGAGAAATAATCGTCGGCATGGTGGTAGGTACAGATGCCACAGTCATGGATGTTTTCCGCAGGGATGCCTATCTCCTGCAACTGCAGGCGGTTGCACAACGGCAGGTCGATGTGCGGCTTGGGCCAGTCGGTTGTGTTGGCAATCAGTTCCATCGGGAAGCCTGCCTCACAAAACTCATCAAAGACCTCCTGCCCCACCTCGAAGTTCTTCAGCGAGATGCCGGGACCAATGGCCACCTGCATATCGGCATAGCGGCTTTTGTAGAACGCAGCCAGCAGATCGGCAGCTGTCTGAGCGATGCTTTTCACCGTTCCTCGCCAACCGGCATGAACGGCTGCTGCACAATGGTGCGCAGGGTCGTAAATAAGAACAGGTATGCAGTCGGCTGTCGACACACCGATGCAGACACCCGTCTGGTCGGTGATAAGCGCATCGACGCCTTCAAGCAGTTCACGTTGAGAGACGGCAGGTTGAGCCAGAAAGTCCTCGTCAATCTTCATCACGAAGTCACCGTGTACCTGATGGGGAATCATGAGACATTCTTTCCCTCTGATTCCCAGCTCCTTGCAGAGCTGCTCACGGTTCTTCTCAATCGACTCGGGCTGATCGCCACAGAAAGCGTTCACGTTCAGCGAGGCATAGTCCCCTTCAGAGCAGCCACCGTGACGAGTGGTACTGAAAGCCACTACACGGGGACCAAAGTCGTAATAGAGTAGTTGCGGTTTCATTCTTCCGTGTATTCAAAATCCTCGAGGTCGTCAACGTCCTCCAGTTCATCTTCATCAAGATACTCAATGTCCTCATCTTCACCCTCATCGGCCAGTTCCTCGGCAAAAATCGACATGTCCTTGTTGCGATGCACCAGCGAATCGGTCTGGGTGATGGTCTGAAGCTTGTTGCTCTCCGAGTTCAGTTCCTGCCAGAGCACATCTTTCAGTTCATCTAGGCCGAAGCCCGTAACAGCCGAAATAAAAACAATGGGAAGGTTTTCAAGGGGGGCTAATTCCTCCTTTAACATCCCAATCAGCTCATCATCGAGCAGGTCACACTTCGTGATGGCCAGCACACGCTGCTTCTGCAGCATCTCGGGGTTGAACTTCTGCAACTCGTTAAGCAGAATCTCATATTCCCGCTTGATGTTGTCAGCATCGCCTGGCACCATGAAGAGCAACAGCGAGTTGCGCTCAATATGACGCAGGAAGCGCAAGCCCAGCCCCCTACCCTCGCTGGCACCCTCGATGATGCCGGGGATGTCGGCCATCACAAACGACTTGTTGTCTCTGTAGCCCACGATGCCCAGACTCGGTTCCATCGTGGTAAAAGGATAGTTGGCTATCTTCGGCTTGGCGTTCGACAGGGCAGACACCAGTGTAGACTTACCTGCATTGGGGAATCCCACCAGTCCCACGTCAGCCAGCAGCTTCAGTTCCATGATCACGGTCATCTCCTGCATGGGTTCACCGGGCTGGGCATAACGTGGTGCCTGATTGGTGGCTGTACGGAACTGGAAGTTGCCCAGTCCGCCTCGTCCGCCCTTCAGCAGCAGTACCTCCTGTCCGTCGTAAGCCACGTCGCACACGAACTCACCCGTCTCGGCATTATACACCACCGTGCCTGGCGGCACATCGATGTAAACATCCTTGCCGTCGGTGCCGTGGCACTTGTCCTTTCCGCCGTTACCACCATGTTCAGCAAAGATATGCCGCTCATAGCGCAAGTGCAACAGGGTCCAATAGTTATGGTTGCCGCGCAGGATGATGCTGCCACCCTTGCCGCCGTCTCCACCGTCAGGTCCCCCATTGGGATTATACTTCACGTGCTTCAGGTGCATAGAACCCTTGCCGCCCTTGCCCGAGCGACACAATATCTTCACGTAGTCAACAAAATTACTTTCTGGCATGTCTGTTCTTTTGCGTGCAAAATTACGAATAATTTTCGTTATAACAAAAGAAAAAAAGCCGAAAGCACTAAACTTTCGGCAGGTATTCTTAATTTATCTCTTCGTTTTACAGTGCTTCGACCACTGCACAGATGTCGGCAAAGATGCGGTCAAGCTCGCCCAGACCATTGATGTGGTGGTGAAGACCTTCCTTGCTGTACCACTCGATGAGGGGCTGCGTCTGCGAGTGATAGACTACCAGACGTTTCTTGATAGTCTCCTCATTGTCGTCGGCACGGCCGCTCTGTTGTCCACGCAACAGCAGACGCTTCATCAACTCGTCCTCGGGCACGTCGAGTTCCAGCATGGCGGCAATGCTGTCGCCACGCTCGGCAAGCATCTGCTTCAGAGCCTCTGCCTGCGGGATGGTACGGGGGAAACCGTCGAAGATTACGCCCTTATGCTCACGACCGAATGAATCATAGACGGAAGCGAGGATACTCACCATCAAGTCGTCGGGGATGAGCTGACCGTTGTCAATAAACTGCTTGGCAGTATTGCCAAGATCCGAGCCTTTCTTTATCTCAGCACGCAGCACGTCGCCGGTCGAGATGTGCTCCAGTCCATACTTCTCGATGAGCTTGTCACTCTGGGTGCCCTTTCCTGAACCAGGTGCACCGAAAATCACGATATTCTTCATATAATTGAATTTTGAGCTTAGAATTAATACTTAAAACTTAATCAACCAAGGTATATAAGTCCTTCAGGCCACGGCCCTCCTGATCGTAGTCCAGTCCGTAGCCCAGAATGAAGTCGTTGGGAATACGGAAGGCCACATAGTCCAGCTTCAGATCCTCCTTCAACCGCTCGGGCTTGAAGAAGAGGGTGCACACGTGGACGGAGGCCGGATTGCGGGTGCCAAGCGACTCAATCATCTGCTTGATGGTCAGGCCCGTCTCCACGATGTCCTCCAGAATGATGACCGTGCGGCCACTCAGGTCCTCATTGATGCCCAGCACCTCCTGGATCTTACCCGTCGACGTGGTGCCCTGATAGGATGCCAGTTTCACAAACGATATCTCACAGGGGATGGTCATTTCGCGCATCAGGTCGGCTGCAAAGATGAATGACCCGTTGAGCACGGCCAGAAACAGGGGGTGCTTGCCCTCCATGTCCTTTGAAATCTGCTGTGCCAATTCCTTTACCCTTGCCTGAATCTGCGCCCCAGGCATTGAGATCTCAAACGTTTTGTCCTTAATAGTCACTCTACTCATAGTCAGTATTGATTTCTGAAAACTGCTGCAAAGTTACGAAAAGTCGAGAGAAGAACAAAACAAATCGATTTGTTTTTTCTTCCGAGACAGAGTAAGTTCGCCATCTTTGATGGAAAAGTGTACCTAGAAGGCGATGGGGATGCTGTTTGACTGTTCAACGGACAATGTGGGACTTCATCTGAAAAACATATTTACAAGCGGTAAACTGGCAAAAGATTCAGTTACCAAGAAAAGCTCGGCAACTACCTCTGATGGGAAGAACTATATGACGTAGTTTTACAACTCTTTGATTAAGATTATCACCATTTTTTTTAACTAAGCCACAAAAAAAAGTATAATTATGCCTTAAATTTGATAGAAAAACACTAACTTTGCACCACTTTTATATTGCAAGGAATGAAAATATTTACAAGTGCTCAGATTCATGAGCTTGACAAATACACGATTGAACATGAGCCCATCAAGTCGATTGACCTGATGGAACGGGCTGCCCGGGCCCTGACAAAAGCCATTACCGAGCGTTGGTCCAACACCGTGCCAGTGGTAGTGATGGCCGGTCCAGGCAACAACGGCGGCGATGCACTGGCCGTGGCACGCATGCTCATGGAACAGGACTATCAGGTGCAGACCTTCCTGTTCAACATCACCGGCCACCTCTCGGCCGACTGCACGGAGAACAAGATGCGGCTGGTGGACAAGAAAGGACGTCCGCTGCTGACGGAGGTGACACAGGAGTTTGACCCGCCACGCCTGGAAGAAGGTATGCTGGTGGTAGACGGACTTTTCGGCTCCGGACTGAACAAGCCCCTGGCAGGCGGCTTCGCCTCGCTCGTGAAATACATCAATGCTTCGAAGGCCGAAGTGGTGAGCATAGACGTGCCTTCGGGCCTGATGACAGAGGACAACACCTACAATGTGAATGCCAACATCATCCGCTCCAACCTCACGCTGACGCTGGGCCACAAGAAGCTGTCCTTTCTCTTTGCCGAGAACCAACAGTTCATCGGTGAGCTGCGCATCCTCGACATCCGGCTCAGTCAGGAAGGCATTGAGAAGATAGAAGCCAACTACACCATCCTGGAGGAACGCCAGATTAGGAACATGCTGCGCCCCCGCGACATCTTTGCCCACAAAGGACAGATGGGCCACGCACTCATCATTGCCGGCAGCTACGGAATGGCTGGAGCATCCATCCTGGCTACCAAGGCATGCCTGCGAGCAGGAGCCGGGAAAGTAACGGCCCACACACCGAAACGAAACGTAGGCATCATGCAGGCCACTGTGCCTGAAGCCGTGCTACAGATAGACCGCGAAGAAACAACATTCTCCGAAGGTGTGGCCACCGAAGACTTCCAGGCCATGGCCGTCGGTCCTGGACTGGGCACAAGTGAGCAGACGGCTATCACGCTGATAGCACAGCTACGCAGGGCCAGCTGCCCCGTAGTGGTCGATGCCGACGCGCTTAACATCCTGGCCAACCGCCGCGCCTGGATGCAGCAACTGCCCAAAGGCATCATCCTGACCCCCCATCCCAAGGAGCTCGACAGGCTGGAAGGCCAGTCAATAGACTCCTACGAACGACTGTCGAAAGCACGCGACCTGGCTGAGCGGCTGCAAGGCTACGTAGTGCTGAAAGGCCACTACACGGCCATCTGCATGCCCGACGGCCACATCGTCTTCAACTCTACCGGCAACCCTGGCATGGCCACCGCCGGTAGCGGCGACGTGCTTACGGGCATCATCACCGGTCTGCTGGCCCAGGGTTACAACCGTCAGGAAGCCTGTCTCATGGGAGTCTACCTGCACGGACTGGCTGGTGACCTGGCTGCAAAGGAACTGGGCGAGTACAGTCTGATGGCCAGCGACCTTATTGACTATCTGCCCAAGGCATTCATGAAGATGAAAGAGTGAGGAGGACAACCGAGAACTGAAATAATTGATGATTATGAAACGCATATTGACCGTTGCAGCATTTTTCATTAGCCATTTGTCGCTTAGCCTGGCACAAACCGCCATCAGCGACTACCAGCCGGGCGTGACGCCCGAAGGGGCCGTCTACTTTCTTCCCAAGACAGCCATCCGCATTAGCGTGCTGGTGGAGAAGACCACCTATCAGCCCGGCGACTTCTGCAAATATGCACAACGCTACCTGCGGTTGAACGACGTAGCACAGGAACCAACGCAGAGCTACCGGGTGGTCAGCGTGAGCCAGAGTGCCATAGGAGTCCCTGATTCGCTGAAGGGCTTCTCCGTGAAGCTGAACCCAAAGACCGTGGCCCCCAACATCGCGCTGAGTGAAGACGGCATCCTGCTGGCCATCAATGCCGAGCCGCATCCTGTGAGCCTACCGCCCGCCTTCCGTCCAGCCCACAAGCCAGAGATGCTGAATCCCCGGGAATATATGAATGAGGAGATACTGACAGCTGGCAGCACGGCAAAGATGGCCGAACTGACGGCACGCGAAATCTACGACATACGCGAGAACCGCAGCCTGCTCATCAAGGGACAGGCAGACTTCATGCCGAACGACGGAGCACAGATGAAGCTGATGCTCAGTCAGATGGACATGCAGAATCAGGCGTTGACGCAGCTCTTTGCCGGTGTCACCACACGCGACACCACGGAAACCATTATCACCGTGGCTCCAGACGGTCCGCTGCCCCGCACCATCCTCTTCCGCCTGTCACAGAAGTTAGGCATAGTCGATGCCGATGACCTCGCGGGCGAACCTTATTATATAGCTACAGAAGACCTGAACACGGTACCTCCCGTTGACGAGGAAGCTGTTCTCAGAAGCAAGCACAAGCAGCCCGAAAGCGGCATCTATGTGAACGTTGCCGGGAAGATGCGCAGCACCATCTACCGTGGCAAGGAGAGATACAGCACGATGGAGTTCCCCTGTGCTCAATTCGGCAACGTGGAACTACTCAGCGGTGACCTCTTCAACAAGCGCTACACCACCCACCTGTGGCTGAACCCTGTCACAGGTGCCGTCGATAAGCTGGAAGCCGAACAGCCTAAATAAATTCACAAGATTAAAAAGCATTTCAATTCGTGTACAGACGAACAGTTGTTTGGGTATAGGCACACAATCGTTTGGGTATAGGCACACGATGGAAAAAAGCCATTCTCTCCCTGCACAAAACGGTTACGGTTACAACTGTAACCATGTAACCGCTGAGTAGGAAAAAGGATTGTAGCAATGATATAATACACTGAAACACAAATATTTACACCAAAACAACAGTAATGATAAGGCAAAAAGGTTACATGGTTACAGTTGTAACCATGTAACCGCTGAGTGTCTCTTTGCCAAGGAAATAGTGCTTTGAATTAGGGATTCATAACAATAGAGCATGCCCGCTTTGCGGCGCATG
>CAMZBS010000014.1 GCA_947304695.1 uncultured Prevotella sp. | reverse complement strand
GCAGCCGTGGAACGCAGAGCCCCCGATGGTTGTCACGCTGTTGGGTATGGTGATGTTTGTCAGGCCGCTGCAATTTTTGAACGCATGGTTGCCGATGCTCGTCACGCTGTTGGAGATAATTGTACGAGCACAACCGATGATTAATTCATTCTCACTTGTCTTTATGATGGCATTGCAGTTTTCGCGTGAATCATATACTGTATTTCCCGATTCTACTTGTATACTCGTTAAGTTGCTGCAATATTGGAATGCATCGTCACCGATGCTAGTCACGCTGTTAGGTATGGTGACGCTCGTCAAACCGCTGCAGCCTTCGAACGCAGAGACACCGATGCTAGTCACGCTGTTAGGTATGGTGACGCTCGTCAAACCGCTGCAGCCTTCGAACGCAGAGCTACCGATGATGGTCACACTGTTGAGAATAGTGACTCTTGTCAGGCCGCTGCAGCCCCAGAACGCAGAACCACCGATGCTTGTCACAGTATAGTCATCACCGTTGTAAGTAACACTTGAGGGAATAACGATATCTCCAAAATAAGCATCCACATTATTATTTAAATAGTTTGTTTTATAAGTCACTGTTGCCGTCTTGCTCGTGCTATTAAAGTCGTAGTAGATGCCGTCAATCAGAGCGTCATACGCCTTGGCGGTAGTGCCTGTTAGGACGAGTAGCAGGAGAAATAGGGACTTTAGATAAAATTGCTTCATAGTTGAGAAAATAAAAAAGGACGGAACTGCTCTTTCGCCTTTCCGTCATCCGGGCACCGCCAAGTAGCCTTATAGTAGAAAAGCGCCAAACAGTCCACGCCCTTGCGGACGTGAACTTTTCATCGCTTGTTCTCACTATGAAATCTTGGCGGATTTGGATGACGAGAACAAGGACTTAAAGTCCAGGTTATATCTAAAACGATGTGGAGAGCAGCAGCGTCACGGGGTTAGACTTTGTTTTTCTTTTGTGCCTCGTTGCTCTGTGCTGGGGGGCACTCCCTGCGAATGGTTCGCTGCGTGCGGTCTCTTTGGGTTCTATGTCATAGGCTGCATTGTTTTTAGTGAATAATAGCTTGTCGGTTGCAAATATACACAAAAAAGAGAAAAGGGGGAAAGGTTTTTGCACCTTTTTTTGGTTCTGCGTCAATTTGGGTGATGAAAAACGTTTTGCACGATTATGAAAAATCTTTACAATGGCTCCTCTGAGATTCGTTCAGAATTCAGCAAGTGGTCAGTCGGTCGCAAATGAGCGAGTTATGGGCGGTTTTGCAAGTGATTGACAGTCAGATGTTTATGATTTTGGAGGCTTTTTGGCACCCCAAAAACAGCTGTTTTTGCCCTAAATGAGGCTTGGTTTCGATGAAAAAGAGGCTTAGTTTAAGCGCGGTTAAGCCTAGGTTTCGATGCGTCTACGCCTTACTTCCATGCAGTCAGTGGCCTTCTGCCTTCGAGGCAGATAGTCACTGACCATAAAAGTACTGCTTTTTGCGCCTTCGTCCGTCTAGAAGTACCTGTTGGGAGAGTGCTTTTTTCTATGAATTATTTTGACAAAACACAAAGGCTGCTGGCCTACAGGCGGATGCCGACGAAGGCGCGGGTGCGCCATTTGCTGTTGTAGACGCTGAGGCTTTCCTTGTCGCCTATGTTGGTGAAGTTGTAGACCGAGGATATGCCGGCGAACATGTTGCCCCACTGATAGAGGACGGCTGCGCGGGCGGTGATGATGACTTCGGGGAAGTGGTAGTGAAGGGGTACGCTGTTGTTGGCGAAGGTCATCGAGGTGTTGCTGTAGACAATGAAGGTGGGCAGGGCGGAGATGTGGAGCAGCCAGCCCTTGCCGGGCACGAAGTTGTAGCCGTAGCCAGCCCCGATGCCAATGTTGTCCATCTTTAGCTCTTCCTCCTGCTGATCCCCATTGTCGTCTTCCCAGTTCAGCTTGGCGTGCTGGCTCTGGATGGACGCACCCAGGAGGAAGCTGCCTGCTGAGCGACGCTGGATGTAGCTCTGGGAGAAGGCTGCGGGATAGGAGAAGTGGCGGCTGTTGAAGCAGTAGTAGGCGTTGGCGTTGAGCGTCTTCACGTTCAGCATGTCGGGCTGTAGGTAGATGCGGCCCGGCAGTCCTTCCTGGTCGTACCATCCTTCGAAGTTCTTGGCATCCTGATAGATGAAGTCAAAGCCGAGGCGCTTGCCGTAGCAGTTGATGTTCAGCTCGTAGTCGCTGTTCTTGCCCCATAGTTTTTTGGGGTTGAGCGAGGCACTGAGCGAGATGCCCAGGTAGCTCACGGCGAGGCTGACGGTGGTCTTCCGCTCGGCTTCTATCTCAGACTTGAAGTGCTGCCCGTTTTCCTCGCGGCCTTCGGTCTCCAGCTCTGCGCCTGAAACGTTGAGGCGCGCCTTGACTGTCCACTTGGTCTTGGGGCGAATGACGTAGGCCGTGTCAATGTTGTTCTTGCCAAAGTAGCGGGCAAGGAGCGTGTTTTCTACCTTTTCGCGCAGTTGCTTGTCGCGGCTCTGGCCACTGACGGTGAGGGCTGAGGATGGTGCCATGAGGATGACGGCCATCAGCAGCCAGCACTTCAGGAGTCTGTGTCTCTGGTTAGAATTCATAGCCGAGGTTCAGGAAGAAATAGAGGCTCTTGGTGCGGTTGCTGTAGCCGATGGCAGCTCCGGCGGGGCCGAAGAGCGTGTTGTAATAATAGGCCACCTGACCGCCGAGCATGGTCTTGCTGTCTAATAGGTTCTTCAGGCGGCCGGACCCCTGGGCACCTGTCATGCGCAGCAGCACGTAGTTGTTGCTGCCAATGCGCTCTTGGGCCTGCAGCTGGGCAGCCACGAAGTGGTGGTCTACGTACTCCATGTTGCCAATGCCGGCAAAGGGCATCTGCTGCTCCACGTAATGGCCGAACCAATCGCCACCGATGGTGTTTCCGAAGACGGGAGGGATGGTCGTGCCAAAGAGCATGCGCCCGTAGAGCATGGGCTGGAGGGTGAAGCGCTGGCCAATGGTAAAAGACTTGCGCCAGTTGGCGTTGACTTCGCTCATGCCGGGCTTGTTGTCAAGGCGGGCGAAGTTGTCGGTGAGGTAGGCATATTCAGCCTTGAAACGGGCACCGCGCGTGGGGAAGTTCCAGTCGTCCTCGCTGTTGTATTCTGCCCTGACGCGGTAGCTGTAGAAGTGCTCGTTGTCGAGGTTCACCTGTTTGGCAGTCCCTGATCCGAGCTTGTTGCGGTAGTGCATGTAGTCCCAGCGCAGCCCCAATTGGAGGTTGAAGTGTCGCAGGTCGAAGTTGATGGGGGTGAACTCGGCCTGGAACTGGTTGTAGCGTATGTTCCAGTCGAGGTCGCCCTTGTAGTAGACATCAACGTCGTTGCGGCGGAAGGTATAGCTCAGTGTGGGACGAGTGAAGCTGCGGGGATGGACGGTCAGGTCGGCGCGAGCCATGAGGCGCTTGCCCAGTCGCAGCGTGATGTCGGTGTTGATGGGTATGGCCGTCTTCAGCGGTATGTCGAGTCCCAGCTGCAACGAGGCGTATTCCTCATTGTCGTAGCGCACACCGGCATGCAACTGCACCGATTTGCGCTCGCCAGCCGAAAGGACTACGCGTACACCGTCGGCTTCGGGCACAAGACGGCACTCGGCAGTCTGATAGAACAAGTCCACGCGCATGGAGGTGGTGAGCTGCTGCTCCAGATTGGCATCGATGCTGTCGCGCTTGTTCAGGCTGAACTTCTGGCGGATGAACCGCTCGGCCTGGGGCGTCATGTTCTCAAAGGTGTAGCCGGTGACGTGCTGTTTCTCGGACAGCACATGGGGGCGAAGGGGCTGTAGGATGGTGGGGCGGAACGATGCATCGATGCCTATGCGCTGCTTCAGGGCGATGATGTCGTCCCAGTGGCGCATGGCTTCTTCCTCGCCACGGCGTATCAGGGTGTCGATGGCGGCCAATGAGAAGCTGGCTGAGCCGTAGCCCTTGGTGTCGACCTGCATGTGGAGGTCGGTGATGGCCAGGTTTTCGTCAACCTTGTTCTTACAGTTCACGTCGATGATCTGACTGAGAATGCTCATGGTGCCGTTCATGTCCTCGGCCATCTTTGGCTCGCCCTGAACGGTTACGCCAATGATGATGTCGGCCCCCATTTGGCGGGCAATGTCGGCAGGATAGTTGTTCTTCAGTCCTCCGTCTACCAGCACCTTGTCACCGATACGCACAGGAGAGAAGGCCACGGGAATGGCCATTGACGAGCGCATGGCCTGCGGCAGGCGCCCGCTGTGGAAGACCACCTCGCTGTTGTCGATAATGTTGGTGGCCACACAGGCGAAGGGAATGGGCAGGTCACGGGAGAAGTCGAGCGAGTCGGTGTAGCCCGTGCAGAGCTGCTGGAACAGCTCGGCCAGGTTCTTGCCCTTGATGAAGCCACCGGCGTTCATGTCGCGCTTGCCGATGGTCATGCCCGTGGTGAAGATATAGGTGTACTGCTTGCGACGGTCGCTGAGACTTTGGTTGCGCAGGTCTTCCTTGTCGCTGATCACATAGCTCCAGTCCTGCAGGCGCACCATGGAGTCGAGCGCATTGGCGTTGTAGCCAATGGCATAGAGCCCGCCTATGATGCTGCCCATCGACGTGCCGGTAATAATGTCGACTGGAATGCCAGCCCGCTCCAGTACTTTCAGCACGCCAATGTGGCCCATGCCCTTGGCACCGCCGCCACTGAGCACCACGGCCACCTTCTTGCGGGGTTGGGATTCTTCCTGTGCGCTCACCATGCCGCACATCAGCAGTGCGGCAGCGACCATTGCAAATAGCTTCTTCATGTTCAAACGATTTCTTTTTCCTTTTCTTATTTTGTACCGCCACCCAGTGCAATGTAGAGGGCAATGATGGCTTGGGCACCGCTGTACAGGTTGGATGCCTCGTTGAGCTGGGCAGAGAGCAGCGACTCCTGGGCGGTAAGCACCTCAAGATAGCTGGCCTTGCCGTTGTCCATCAGCTCGTGAGTGCCTACGTAGGCTTCGTGGAGCACTTCCACCTGGCGGTGGTAGTATTGGTGCTTCTCACGGGCAGTCATACAGTCGGCCATGGCCTCGTTCACCTCGTTGCCTGCGTCAATCACGGCCTGCACGTACTTCTTCTGCAGGTCCTCCTCGGTCAGCTTACTCGTCTTCAGGTTGGCCTTCAGCTGACCACGGGCGAAGATGGGTTGTGAGAGTGAGCCGACGGCCTGCAACAGCAGTTTGCCGGGATTGACAATGATGCCGCCGTTGTTGGTCCAGCCAGCCTCTCCCGACAGCGTGATGCTGGGGAAGAAGGCTGCACGTGCGGCCTGCGTGTTGTAGAAAGCCTCTTCCATGTAGTAGTTGGCCAGACGAATGTCGGGACGCAGGTTGAGCATGTCGGCAGGCACACCGAGGCGGATGAACGTCGTGTCGAACATGCGCTGTCCTTCAGCCGAGGTGTGATACTGGGCAGCTGAGCGCCACTTTGTGCGGGCAATGTGCTGCGGTGTGATACAGAGCAGGTCGCAGATGTCGTTTTCGGTAGAGCGGATGCTGCGGCGGATGTCGGCTATCTGTGTCTTTACGTCGAGCCATGACGACTCCTGCTGGTTGACGGCGGTAGAGTAGGCCTGGCCGTTCTCGTACAGTGCTGTCTGTGTTTCAAGCGATGCTGCCCAAAGGCTGTCGGTCTCGATGAGTATGTCCAGCTCACGGTCAAGTAGCTGAAGCCTGAAATACTGCTGTGCAAGGGTACTGATGAGGTTAGAGCGTGTGGCTTCCTCGGTCACCTGCGACTGCAGGAGAACAGCTTTGGCGGCACGTTTCTTGTTGGTGATGGAGCCGAATACGTCGACATCCAGCGACAATTGTAGCGGCAAGCTGTAGCTCTTTGACCATGAGCCACTGCCAAACTTGCTGAGCGTGCCTTGTGGCGAGAAGTAGAGCGAAGGCAGGTAGGCCACGCGCTTGGTCTTCAGCGATATTTCGCTCTTCTCAACATTGATGCGGGCGCTGTTCAGGTCGGTGTTGTTGGCCAAAGCCTTTTCGACGAGTTGCTGTAGCAGGGGATCGGTGAAGAACTCACGCCACGACATCCGGGCCAACGACTCGCCGCCTACGTTTGCGTTCTCAATCGTGCCGAAAGCATCGGCAGGCCCCTCAACTTTCTGCTCGTACTTATTATATAAGCCACAGCCCGTGAGCAGAAAACTCACGGCTGTAGCAGCGATAAAACAAAGTGGTCTTT
The DNA here is from genome assembly GCA_947304695.1 of uncultured Prevotella sp. The sequence continues at coordinate 27,190 of CAMZBS010000014.1, read as the reverse complement.
TCATTTTTACCTTTTTACTTTTTTATCTTTTTACTCTTTTACCTCTTCCATTACTTCCTTTCCCTGGAATCGCTCGTGCATTCTCTGGAACACAATGTAGAAGGCAGGCACAACGAAGAGCAAGGCCAGCGTGCCAACGCCCATTCCGACGGCCACTCCCAATGCCAGCACACGGTTACCATTAGCACCGGCACCGCTGGAGAGGATGAGCGGAATCATACCGACAATCATACAGATGACAGTCATCAAGATGGGGCGCAGACGCTCCTGACAGGCAGCGAAGGCTGCATCCGTGATGCTCATGCCCGCCTTGCGGTGCTCTGAGGCCACTTCGGTAATCAGAATGGCGGTCTTGGCCAAAAGTCCTATCAGCATGATGACACCTGTCTGCAGGTAGATGTTGTTCTGCATGCCACTCATGCCGCACAGGGCTGCTACCCAGGTAACGCCGAAGGCACCCATCAGACCAAACGGTATGCTGAGCAGCACGGCGAAAGGTATGAACCATGAGTTATACAATGAGCCCATGATCAGATAGATGAGAATGATACAGATGCAATAGATGAGCGTCGTGGTGTTAGAACCAGCCTGCTCTGCTGTCTCACGCGACATGCTACTGTACTCATACGTGGCGGTTTGAGGCATCTCCTGCCTGAACACTTCGGCAATGACCTCTTGGACTTCGCCTTCGCTATAGCCGTTGGCGGGCACCACCTGACAGGTAATACTTGAGAACAGGTTGAAGTGCTGGTTGTTCGACGAGCCGACAATCTCCTTCAGCGTCACAAACTGTGAGAGGGGCGACATCTTACCGTCGCTTACCTTCACAAAGATGTTCTGAAGCGATGAGGGGTCAAGACGATACTCAGGGGCAGCGGCTATCCACAGCTGATACACCTTGCCAAACTGGTTGTAGTTGGCGATGTACGAACCGCTGCAGTAGTTGCCGAGGGTGCTCAGTACGTCCTTGGGCGTCAAACCAGCGCGGTCGCACTGGGCAGCATCCACGTCAACCTGATATTTCGGGAAACGCTCAGAATAGGTGGACATGGCAATACTCACTTCCTTGCGCTCCATGAGCTTGGCCAGGAAATGGTCGGTCTTCTGTGAGAACTCCGACAGATTGCCGTCCGTCGGGTCCTCCACGATGAGGTTCACGTTGCTGCTCGTACCATAACCTGGTATTTGTGGCATCTGGAAAGGTATCACGGTGGCGTTCTTGATGCTCATGCACGACATGGCGAAACGGCTCATGACCGTTTCAACGTTGTGCTCTGTACCCTTACGGTCGTCCCAGTTCTTTAGACGGACTACGAGGAAGCCATAGCTGGAGCCATACCCTGAAATCATACCGTAACCACTCACTAAGGCATAGCTGTACATTTCCGGTATATCCTGTACTTTCGCCTCCACTTGTTTCAATAGGGCATCGGTCTGCGCCAGCGTATAGCCCTCCGGAGCACGCACCTCAGCCAGGAAACAGCCCTGGTCTTCCTGTGGTACGAGGCCCGATGGCAGTTCCTTCATGAAGAATACCAGCAATACGGCTGTGATGATGATTAAGCCCCAGGACCAGACGGGGCGTTTGATGAACTTCTTTACGCCCTTGCAATACTTGTCGAAGATGGCGTTGTAGCTGGCATCGTAGGCTTTTTTGGTATAATAAGACAGCGACTTGCCCTCTTTCTTGCCTTCTGTTACCCTCAGCATAATGGCGCAAAGGGCAGGGCAGGTGGTCATGGCCTGCAGACACGACAAGCCCACAGCCGAGGCAATGGTGATACCGAACTGCGTGAAGAAGGTGCCCGAAGTGCCGGAGATGAAGGTCACGGGGATGAACACCGCCATGAAGACGAGCGTACATGAGATTACGGCCATTGACACTTCGCTCATGGCTTGGCGCGTAGCTTCCTTAGCATCGGTAACGCCACCCTCTATCTTGGCCATTACGGCCTCCACGACCACAATGGCATCATCGACCACCGTACCGATGGCCAGCACCAGGGCGAACAGCGTCAGTAGATTGAGCGAGAAGCCTGCCAATGAAACGATGACAAAGGTGCCCAGTAGTGACACAATGACGGAGATACTGGGAATAATTGTTGCCTTGATATTCTGTAGAAAGAAGAACACCACCAGGATGACGAGGATGATGGCGATGATGAGCGTCTCTACTACGTTGTGGATAGCAGCGAAGAGGAAGTCGTCAGAGTTCTGCAGGGTGACGAACTCCAGTCCGGCAGGCATCGTGGTCTTCATGTCCTCACACATCTTGTCGATGCGGGCGTTCACCTCCGTGGCATTCGAACCCGGTGCCTGGAAAATCAGCATGATGGCTCCCGGCTGGCCACTGATATTAGAGATATAGCTGTAGCTCTTGGCGCCAATCTCCACTTCGGCCACATCTCTCAGGTACAGCACGTGACCGCCGTCGGTGGTCTTGAGCACAATGTCGTTGAACTCATCAATCTCTTTCAGCGTACCCTTGTACTCCATGGAGTATTGGTATTTGTTTGTCGACTGCTCGCCAAAAGAACCTACGGCCGTGACGAAACTCTGGCCGTTGATGGCATTGCTGACATCATCGGGTGTCAGGCCGTACTGTGCCATTACGTCGGGCTTCAACCAGACGCGCAGGGCGTAGGTGTTTCCTAATGATGATACGCTGCCTACACCGTTGATACGCTGTACGCGCGGCTTGATATTGATATCGACATAGTTCGACACGAAGTCGTCGTCGTACTTGCCGTCCATGCTTCTTACACCGATGATGCGCAGGATGCTGTTCTGCTGCTTCGAGGTCTCAATACCTACGCTTGTCACGGCAGAAGGCAGCTGCGACTCGGCTTTCGACACGCGGTTCTGCACGTTCACCGTTGCCATGTCGGCATCGGTGCCCTGCTTGAAATACACGTCGATGCTCACGTTACCCGTTGAGGTGGCCTTCGAGACGATATAGTCCATGCCGTCCACACCGTTGATGCTCTCCTCCAAGGGCTGGATGACCGACTTCATAATCGTTGTTGGGTCGGCACCGCTATATGTGGTCGATACACTCACCTGCGGCGGTGCGATGCTCGGATATTGCTCAATGGACAGCGAGTTCATTGATATGTAGCCCACCAGTGCCAGCACAATCGAGATGGCACACGCCATCACGTACCTATTAATAAATATATTGTTCTTCATGGTTTACTCGTTTTTCGGTGCTGTCGGGAAAAGGACTCTCTGTCCCTCATGCACATTGTTGGCTCCTACGGTCACGATCCTGTCGCCCACATTCAGACCGCTGGTCACGATGTAATCCTCACCGTTGCCGATGTCCGACGTCTTTACCTCTACAGCCGTTGCCGTGCTGTCGGCCTGTACCTTATACACCTGCTGCTTGTCCTGCAGCTTCACGACAGCCACCTGCGGAATCACTATCACGTCCTTCTCGGCGAATGGTATGACCACCGTACCCTGAATGCCCGAATAGAGCTGTCCGCCAGGATTGGGGAATGTTGCCTTCACGGCAATGGTACCCGTCGTCGTGTTCACCACGCCCGTAGCACTGCTGATGCGGCCCTTATGCTGGTATTCCGTACCGTTCTTCATCACGAACGTTACGTCGGGGAAATGCTTTAGCGCATCCTTCGACTGTGTGCTGAGACCCTCGGCAACGGCATTCTCAATGACTGTCTCTGGCAACGAGAATTCTGCGTCCATCATCGTGTTGCCACTGAGAATCGTCAGTTCTGTGCCAGGCGACACCTGGTCACCGGTACGAACGGGAATCTCACCGATGACACCCGCTACGGTGGCATTGATGGTGCAATAGCTTAAGTTCACCTTGGCCGAGTTCACCGAAGAGCGTGCCTGTGCCACTGATGCCTGTGCTTGCTTCCACGAGTTCTCCGAGCTGGTCAGCGTGTACTGACTTACAATCTTCTTATCAAACAGGTTCTTGTTCGACTCATATTCCAGTTTTGCGCTGTTCTCCTGGGCGATGGCTGCCTGCAGGTTGGCCTCTGCTGACTCCAGTTCCAGCCGTGCGCTGCGCGAATCAATCATAAAGAGCACTTGACCCTTCTTCACCTGCTGACCCTCAGTCACGCAGATTTTCATCAGCTGGCCGCTCACCTGTGGTGTGATGGTCACGTCGGTCTGTCCTTTCAGTTTGGCACTGAACTTCACGGGCACTTCAATGTCCTTCTTCTCCACGGTCACCGTCTCATACGATGTCTGCTCCATCATGGGCTTTTCTTCACTGCACGCCGTCAGTCCTGCCATTGCACCGAGTGTCAACGCCCATGTCATTACGCTTTTCTTTTTCATACTGATTGATTATTATGTTATTGTTTGTCCTTTCTACTCAAAAATATGGGCACAAAGATAGGTATTTTCTATTAAATTATCACCTAAAAAGCACATTTTTTACGGTTATCCGACATAATTTCAACAACGAGCTGACAACTGAGCCTCAGTAAGCACGCAACTGAGGCTTAGTTAGCACACAACTGAGGCTCAGTTAGCAAGTAACTAAGCCTCAGTAAAAAACGGGGTCAGAACTCGACGTAGGGTTGCAGTCGGATGATGGCTTCAGGGGGGAAATCCCGTAGCAGACTAAGGTCGTCAAGGGAATGCATCAGCCCATGCTGACGCCGGTAGTCAACGATGGCCCGTGCCTGGTAATAATTGATGTAGGGGTGGCGTCGCAGCTCGTTCAGTGACAGGCGGTTCAGGTTCAGTTTTTTGGGAGTAGCTCCCTCGATGACAAAGAAACGCTTGGCTTCTTGTGGAAAATAGTCGATTTCATCGAGCTGATCCACACTCACGTAGCCTCCGAGTCGACGGCCATACTTCAGGATTTCGTGGGAGAAATGCACGCCAATGCCAGGCACAGTGCGCAGTGTGGCACTGTCGGCTGTATTCAGGACAACGTGCTCGTCCTGTGCGATCTTCTGGGGATAAATAGTGGAGTCAATGCCGAAAGGCTTGTCTTTGACCAGAGTAGAGGCTGGCAGGTAGTCGCTGGAAATATGGATGTAAGGCTCCAACTCGCGGTATTGCTTCACGGTGAGACCGTAAAGCCGGGCAAAGTCTTCTTTCCGGCGATACACGCCTCCGGCAGCCCTGTAGCGGTAAATGTTGCGAACCTGCCACGGCTGGAGTCCCAGACGTAGCAGGGCAGTGCTGTCGGCAGTGTTGGGGTCGAAATTGAACCGTTCGGCCTTTGGGGCAGAAGGCAGGTCGTTGCCTACGTATCGGACGGGTGTTGCATTCTTGTTGGTGTCTGCCCAAGTGCTGTCGGTTGCGTTTGGGGCAGGCACGGTGGTCTCACTGCCTGTGAACTGAATGAGCAGCACGGCGATGACGGCTATGCAGAGACATCCCAAGATGACCTGACGGTCGGACTTGTGAAGATAGAAGAATTCGGAAATGCGCATGCCTTCGTCAAATAATTCCGAACTGATGGAGGAAGATCAGCCCGATGCACAACGGTACAACGAAGCGAACCGAGAACTGATAGGCACGGAAGAAAGCCAGGGAAATGGTACCCTGATTGGTGAACTCGTCGTACAGTAGGCGCTGATCAACGAACCAGCCCACAAACAAACTGGTAAGAAAGGCACCAGTCGGTAGCATGATCTGTGCCGTGAGAAAGTCGCAGAAATACATCAGCGGGAGTCCAAAAAGACTGATTTCATCGGAATTGCCAATGCTGAGCGAACACAGCACGGCCAGCAGTGAGCACACCGTTGTGACAATCCAGGCACCCTTCTTTCGGGGGAGATGGAACTCCTCGGTGAAAAAGGCAGTGCCAATTTCATGCATGGAAATCGTCGACGTGAGGGCAGCAAAGACCAGAAGGGCATAGAACAGCACTCCTATGACATATCCCACAAGAGGCATCTGGCCGAAAGCCTGTTGGAAAACGTTGGGCAGGGTGATGAAAATGAGCGAGGGACCACTGTCGGGCTGTACGCCTACTGAGAAGGCTGCGGGGAAGATCATAAGCCCAGCCATGATGGCAATGAGCGTGTCCAAGAGGGCTATCTGGCCTGCTGAGCGTAGCAGGTTGGTGTCGCGGGAGAAATAACTGGCAAAGGTACACAGGCAGGCCGTGCCTAAGGAGAGCGAGAAGAAAGCCTGTCCCAAGGCTTCGAGCAGCACCGAATGGCTCACCTTCGAGAAGTCGGGTCGCAGCAGGAACTCCACACCAGCCATGGCTCCGGGCAGCGAGCACGAGGCAATGACAATGATGACAAGCAGCACGAAGAGCAGGGGCATGAGCAGTTTCGCAGCCCGTTCAATGCCTTTCTGCACGCCACGTGCCACGACCATGTGGGTGATGACCACGAAGGCAACGGCCCACATGGTGGGCTTCCAGGGATTGGTGGAAAACGACTGGAAGTAATGGGTCACATAGTCCGCATCGCCCTGCACATTGCCTAAGAGCGAGGCAACCAGATACTGCAGGCACCAACCCGCTACAACGGCATAGAAGCCCAGAATGATGGATGCTGTAAGAATGCCCAGATAGCCCACAGCGCGCCACAGCCGACGCCCTCCGGCAATATGGCCGTAGGCCCGTGCTGCATTAGCCTGGGAGTGGCGGCCCACAATGAACTCACTGACCATGCCGGGAATGCCCAATAGCAAGATGCAGCCAATATAGATGAGGATGAAAACCGCGCCTCCGTTATGGCCGGCAATGAAGGGGAAACGCCACACATTGCCCAGTCCTACGGCAGAACCGGCCGTTGCCAGGATGATGCCCAGGCGTGTCCCGAAGTTACCTCGATCGCTCATTGCTTATATAAGTCCGAATTGATGCAGGAAAATGAAGATGATGCAAATGGGGCAGATGTACTTCACCAAAAGCAGGTATAAGTGGAAATAGGTGCCTCGCAGGGTGCCCCAGTTGGTGAACTCGTCGTGCACAACCTTGTGTGGAGCGAACCAGCCAATGTAAACGCTGGTCAGGAAACCCACGACAGGCAGGAAAATCTGGCCGGTGACAAAGTCGAAGATCTCGAAGAGCGACAGCCCGAAAAAGGCTAAACCGTCGTAGGCACCCAGCGAAAATGAGCAGAACACGCCAATGATTGTGGCCGACGAGACCACGATGAGCGTGGCGGCTTTGCGTGTGATCTTCATCTCTTCCTGGCAGAAAGCGGTGCTCACTTCGACCAGTGACATGAGTGAGGTCAGCGCTGCCAAAGTCAACAGTCCGTAGAACATGAGCGAAATAACATAGCCGACAACGGGCCATTCGCCGAAAGCCTGCTGGAAAACGTTGGGCAAGGTAATGAAAATAAGCGAGGGACCCGAATCGGGATTCACGCCTACCGAGAAGGCTGCTGGGAAAATCATCAATCCTGCCAGGATGGCTACTATCGAGTCAATCACGCTTATCTGGATGGCCGAATTGGCCAGGTTGGTGTGCTTTGAAAAATAACTGGCGTAGGTGCAAATGCAGCCCATGGCAATGCTGAGCGAATAGAACGACTGACCAAGGGCGGAGAGGAATACGTCGCTGTTGATCATCGACCAGTTGGGCTTCAGCAGGAACTCTATGCCTGCATGGGCACCGGGCAGCATGCAGGACGCTACCACAATGATCACCAATAATATAAATAAGGTAGGCATGAACAACTTTGACGCCCGTTCAATGCCGTCGCGGATGCCGTTCTTCACAATCAGGTAGGTCATGAGCATGATGATGACCAGCCAGAAGATGGGTTTTACGGGGTCTGAAGAGAATGATGCGAAATAACTCTTGTAATAGTCAGGCTCACCATGCAAATGACCAACGAGCGAAGCCCACACATACTGGAGACACCAGCCCGAGACAACGGCATAGTAACCCGTGATGAGAAAGCCGGTGAGCACGCTCATGTAGCCAATCAGCATCCATCCCCTGCTTTTGGAAATTGTGCGATAGGCCCGTGCCGTGTTGGCAAAGGCATGTCGGCCGATGATAAACTCATTGATCATGCAGGGTATTCCCAACAGCAAGACGCAAAGCATATAGATCACGATAAACACGGCACCGCCATTCTGACCGGCCATGTAAGGGAAGCGCCACACGTTTCCAAGTCCCACTGCCGAACCGGCCGTGGCCAGGATAATGCCCAGTTTGGTGGCAAAGTTTGCTCTCTCGTTGTCAAGCATCATTTCACTTTTTAAACATTAAACCGTTGCAAAAGTATAAAAATTTTCTTACTTTTGCATCAAAAATCAAAATAAAGATGCACAAAACGCTGCAAATTGCAAGAAAATACCCGTTAACAGTGGTCTGTTTGGCACTTATCTGGTATCTTTCGCTCTTCTTCGTGCCGCCCCACACACAGCTTGACGACGTGCAGTTCATCGACAAATGGATACATCTTGTTATGTACGGAGGCACCTGTCTGGTGATGTGGTGGGAGTACCTGCGGCAGCACAATCGCCCGAATGGTACACGGCTGTTCCTTTTCGCTTGGCTGGCTCCGATTGTGATGAGCGGTGTGATAGAACTGCTTCAGGTCTACTGCACCACCAACCGTGCTGGAGAATGGCTCGACCTGGCGGCCAATGCCACGGGAGTTACGCTGGCAGCAGGCATCGGTTGGCTGATGGCTCAGAGACGGTCGTCGGCCGGTAACTCGTCCTTCCACAAGCAGAAGGGGCGTTCCCGCAAATGAGAATTGTAGAAACGACGGTCACCTGTGACCTCTTTTCCGATGAAACCGGGTTTTTTGAAGGGCTCGTCGGGGGTTGAAAGCTCTACTTCGGCCATTACCAGTCCGTCGTTCTCACCGTAGAATTCATCGACTTCAAAGGTGTGGTCACCCGATTTCACCAAGTAGCGTGTCTTGTCAATGATGCCCGGCTCGCAAAGTTTGAAGAGCTGTCCGGCCTCATCGGGGGTTATCTCCTTCTCAAACTCATACCGGCTCAGACCACCATCGAGCGACGGTCCTTTGATGGTGAGGTAGGCGCGGTCGTCACGCAGTCGTACTCTGACGGTACGACCGTGCCCACTACAGATGTAGCCTTGCCTGATGCGGCTGCTACCGAAGCACTGTTCGCGGTAGGAGCGGTCCTTAACCAGGAACTTACGCTCTATCTCCAATCCACTCATGCAGAAAGCCAAATGGTGTAGATGAGCCACAGCAGGGCAAATCCTACCAGCACTCCAAAAATCCATTTGACCACCTTCTCGGCCTTGGCGGCCTCTTTCTGCTCATGAGCACGCTGCTTGGCATTCATGTGCTTCTCTTGTTGATTCTTTTTGCTCATAGTTTCTAAGCCCCCTGAATTAAGGGGGTGTGGGTCTGAACAAGCGCAAATCAGACGTTCTAAGATTATTATTTACAATTGGGGGCCACGCTTGTTCAGACCCCCACCCCCATGAACCAGGGGTATCAATCACTCTTCGTCGTTAACGGGGAACTCCATGAGATATGCCTTGATGAAGCCGTCGATCTTGCCGTCCATCACTCCGTCGACATCGCTGGTCTGATAGTTGGTGCGGTGGTCTTTTACACGGCGGTCGTCGAAGACGTATGAACGTATCTGACTGCCCCATTCAATCTTCTTCTTCCCGGCCTCGATTTTGGCCTGGGCTTCGAGTCGTTTCTTCATGGCGCGGTCGTAGAGCTGCGACTTCAGCAGCAGCAGTGCCTTGGCTTTGTTCTTCGGCTGGTCGCGCGTCTCGGTGTTCTCAATGAGTATTTCCTCTTCTTCTCCGGTGTCAGGGTCGGTGTACCAGTAGCGCAGGCGGACGCCGGACTCCACCTTGTTGACGTTCTGTCCGCCGGCACCTGAGCTGCGGAACGTGTCCCAGGAGAGCTTGGCGGGGTCGACGTAGACCTCAATGGTGTCGTCGACAAGCGGTGTGACGAAAACGGATGCAAACGAGGTCATGCGCTTGCCCTGCGCATTGAAGGGAGAGACACGCACCAGACGGTGTACGCCGTTCTCTGACTTGAGGAATCCGTAGGCGTACTCTCCGCCTTCAATCTGCATGGTCACGCTCTTGATACCGGCCTCGTCGCCGTCCTGCAGGTCGCTGACGGTGACCTTATGGCCGTGGGCTTCAGCCCAGCGCATGTACATTCTCATGAGCATTGAGGCCCAGTCCTGGCTCTCGGTGCCTCCGGCTCCGCTGTTTATCTTGAGCACACAGTCCATGGGGTCTTCCTTCTGGCGCAGCATGTTCATCAGTTCTAGTTCCTCGATGGCCTCCATGGCCTGCTGGTAGTCATGCTCCACTTCCTCTTCAGTGACCATCTCATCTTTGAAGAAGTCAAAGGCCAGTTGCAGTTCATCGGCTTTCAGGCGCACGTCATTATAGCCATCAATCCATTTCTTGATGGCCTTAACCTTCTTCATCTGTTCCTCTGCACGCTTACGGTCGTCCCAGAAGTCGGGTGCCTGTGTGCGAAGGTCTTCTTCTTCGTATTCTACTTGTTTTTCGTCTATCTTCAGGTAGCGCCTCAGTTGTTCGGTGCGCTCCATCACATCTTTCAGCTGGTCTTGTGTAATCATTATTTATTCTTCGTACATCTTGTCGATTTCTGCCTTGTAGTTTTCGTTCAGCACGCGGCGCTTGATCTTCAGCGTGTTGGTCAGCTCGCCACGCTCCAGGGAGAAGTGGTGGGGCAACAGCGTGAAACGCTTGATTTGTTCGTAATGAGCCAGTTGCTGCTGAAGGGTGTCGATGCGCTCCATCATCATCTCGTTAATGCGCACATTCTTGCAGAGATCCTCCCGGTTTTCAAATGGGATGCTGTGCTCACGGGCGTATTCCTCCAGGAGCGAATAGACAGGAATGATGAGAGCCGAGACAAACTTGCGCTGGTCGGCAATGATGGCAATCTGGTCAATATACTTGTCGACCAACAGCTTCGACTCAATCATCTGCGGGGCAATATACTTGCCGTTTGAAGTCTTGAACAGATCCTTGATGCGGTCTTTCAGGAACAGTTCGCCGTTTAGTATGTAGCCCGAGTCGCCTGTCTTGAAATAGCCGTCGTCAGTGAACGATTCGCGGGTAATGTCGTCGCGGTTGTAGTAGCCACGCGTGATGGTGGGACCCTTCAGGAGAATCTCACCCTCTTCGCTGATCTTCACGCTGATGCTGTCGATGGGGTGACCCACGGAGCCTACGGTGAACGGCTTCCCCAGGTGGTCACAGCTGACGGTGGCCAGGCTTTCAGTGAGACCGTAGCCTACAATCATGTTGATGCCAATGCTGTGGACGAACTCCTCGACATGGCTTGACACGGTGGCACCTGCCGTTGGGAAGAAATGGGCATTCTCCAACCCCAGTTCCTTTCGCACGAGTGAGAAGATGGTCTTGTTCAGCATTTCATACTCCAGATGCAAGGCTACTGGCGGACGACGCCCGTTGGCCAGATACTCTATGTTGTGCTTGCGGCCCACGTCGAGTGCATGCTGGAACACCTTGCGCTGCACGGCACCCGAGTTGTCTATCTTTTCCTGCACACCCATGTAGACCTTCTCCCAGAAGCGGGGCACGGCCGACATGCAGGTGGGATGGGTCTCGCGCATGCTCTGCTGCACTTCCAGGGGATGGGTGTTCACAATCAGGCGTGCTCCTACCGTGATGCAAAGTATCTTCCATCCTTTCTCAAAGATGTGGGTGAAAGGCAGGAAATTCATGATGCGGTCGTTCTCATTGACAGGTACGCACTTGCCGTTCGCCTCGAAGGCAGCATGATACTGTCCGTGGGTCAGGATGACGCCTTTCGAGTCGCCCGTGGTGCCGCTGGTATAGAGAACATTGGCGATTTCATCGTAGCTGGCCTGCTCCTGCAGGGCCTCGACCTCGCTCTGGCGGGGCAGTCCTTCGCCCAGTCGCAGGAACTCGTCGAAGTACATGGCAACCGAGTCGCTCTGCTCAACGCGCACGGCAGGATCGTAGACAATGATGCGTTCCAGCGTCTTGCACATCGGGAACACGCGCTTGGCCTTGTCGAACTGATCCTGTTCACCAACGAAAAGGAAGCGGATCTTGGCATCGGTCACCATGAACTGTATCTGCTGTTCAGAGCTGGTGGCATAGAACGGGATGGTTGTGGCTCTGATGCCCCATGCACCGAAGTCACAAAAGAGATACTGCACGGAGTTCTGTGAGAAGATACCCACGTTTTCCTGAATCCCGACTCCCAGGTTGAGTAGGGCGTTCGATACCTGTTTGACGGTGGCTGAGAACTGATTCCAGGAATAGCTCTTCCATGTACTGCCGCCAAAATCCTTGTAGATAAGAGCCTCGCGGTCGCCCAGTTGGGCGGCTACGTCGTGAACGAGGCGTGACAGATGGCTGTTTATCTGCTGCATAGACACCTTATTAAATGATAGTGCAAAAGTACTGCAAAATATGCAGAAAACCAAATTTATTTTCATTTTTATTTCGATTGTCAAGACAAAAATAATTTTGCTTTTAGAATAAATCGGGTGTTGAAACCACTTGTCTAGGCAGTATAGCTGACCTGGAAAGTTCGCCTTTTGGATGATAAATAGTCAAAAAAGTGCGCTTTCATCGAGTTTTTTACGCAAAAACCATCCTCTGACGAGCGACAATAAAGCCTCCGTTGTCCACCAATTGAGCCTTACTTGCAACGAAACAGAGCCTCACCTGTTCAGCACCCAAGCTTCAGCAGCACCTTGTCCCGTATGTCGCTTCTCTGAAGCGACTGTAAATCAGCATCTTACGAAACCCTCGCAAAACTCGAAAATTCCGCCCTAAAATATTTTTGAAAGATTCTGAGCGAGTTATGAGAAAGTTTTGTCATTTTTTTCATACCTTTGCCAGCAGTTATGGATAAATATGTGAACGACGCCGTCGGCCTGCTCAGCGAACTCATCGCCATCCCCAGCGTGAGCCGTGAGGAGACGGCTGCTGCCGACCTGCTGTATGACAGGATGGCAAATTGGGGACTGGAACCACTGCGCGAGGGCAATAACATCTGGGCGATTGCACCGGGGTTCAACCCCGAAAGGCCAACGCTGCTGCTCAATGCGCACATCGACACGGTGAAGCCAGTGGCATCCTGGACGCGCAATCCTTTCCTGCCAGCGCAGGAGGACGGACGTTTGTACGGACTGGGGTCGAACGACTGCGGCGGCGGACTGGTGTCGCTGTTGCAGGTGTTCCGCATCTGCTGCCAGTCGCCACTCTCCACCTATAATCTTGTCTACCTGGCCTCTTGTGAGGAGGAAGTGTCGGGCAAGGACGGAATTGTGCGCGCACTGCCCCTGCTGCCTAAGATTGATGTGGCCATCGTAGGCGAGCCTACGGGCATGCAACCGGCCGTGGCAGAAAAGGGACTGATGGTCATCGATGGCTATGCCCATGGCGTTAGTGGCCATGCGGCTAGGAACGAAGGAGTGAATGCTATCTATGAGGCACTCGACGACCTGGTGTGGCTGCGCGACTACCGTTTCAGAAAAGAGAGTCCGTTCCTGGGGCCGACGAAGATGACGGTCACCGTAGTTGAGGCTGGCACGCAGCACAACGTGGTGCCCGACTTGCTGCACTTCATCATCGACGTGCGCACCAACGAGTTCTACCAGAATGAATATGTGTTTGAGTTTTTGAAGAAGCACATGAAGAAATGCGAACTGAAGGCACGCTCCTTCCGCCTGCATTCATCGAGCATCGACCAGACTCACCCCCTTATTAAAAGATGTATGGACATGGGCATGGTGCCTTTCGGCTCGCCCACTCTTTCAGACCAGGCACTGATGTCCTTCCCTTCGTTCAAACTGGGACCCGGCCAGAGCAGCCGCAGTCACTCAGCCGACGAGTTCATCGGCCTGAACGAAATAGCGGATGCCATACAGAAGTACGGCATCCTGCTTTCCGGATTATAATCAGGGTTATTTCTATCGGCCCAACCAACGGCTTGGGTTGAGCAGATCGCGCCAGTTGCGCAGCTGGAACTGCAAGGTGTTGTCGCCACCCAGCGAGCCGAGAATCTGGCGGGTTGATACTTTCTGGCCCTTCCGCACATTGACAGAGGCCAGGTTGATGTAGGCCGAGATGTACTTGCCGTGGCGCACGGTGACGATGTAGGAGCCACGGTCGAAGTAAACACCGCTCACTTCGCCGTCGAAGATGCACTGGGCTTTGCTGCCCGGCTGGCCTTTCAGATGCCAGCCGTTGCTCACGAGTTGCACATGGGTGCCCTCTGGCGTGTAGGGGCCAAAGCCTCTCACCAGTCTGTAAGCACCAGTAATGGGAAGGGGCAGACGGCCTTTGTTGGACTCAAAGCCGCCACTGAGTTTGCGGTCGTCGGATGGAGTGGAGAATTCAACTTCGGCCTTTTGCGCCTTGTCTATCTCCTGTTCGCGCACCCGTGCTTCCTCCTTGGCCTTGCGCTCAGCTGCCTTTCGGGCGTTCTCGGCCTCCTGGGCTTTGCGGCGTGCAGCGGCTTTTTCCTCCTTCGAGGCAGCAGCACGGGCTTCGGCTTTGGCTTTTTCCTCCTGTGCCTTTGCCTCGGCTATGCGCCGCTCGTTTTCCTTACGGGCAGCCTCGGCAGCCGCCCTCTTCCGTGCCAGTTCCTCAGCACGCTTCTTGGCAGCCTCGGCAGCGGCCTTCTTACGGGCTTCAGCCTCGCGACGGGCATTCTCGCGGGCAATCTCTTCGGCAATGAGCTTGTCAATACGGGCGTTCAGGTCAGCCTCTTCCTTCTGCTGCTTCTCAATCAGCATTTGCACGGTCTTCTGCTGTTTCTTCAGCTGGTCTACCTGCGTCTTCTGCTCAGTCTGCTTGCCTTCCAGAGTGCGTTTTTCCTGTTCTCCACGTGAAAGCAATTGGTTCTTCTGCTGCTTGGCACTGAAAAGTTCTTCTTTCTTCTGCGTCACCTGTTGCTGCTTGGATTTCACAGCCTCGCCCTGTGCCTTCTGGAAGGTGGCATACTCGCGCGAGAAACGCATGCGACGGTACATCTGATTGAAGTTGTCGGCACTGAAAATGAACATCAGTTGGTTCTGGATGGAACGGTTGCGGTGCATGTAGCGCATGGACTGCATGTAGCGGTTGCGGCGCTCGTCGAGTTCCTGTCCAAGCACAACGAGCTGGTTGTCGAGCATGGCGATATGGTCGCTGAGCGATGAAATGTCATGGCGGATGGTGTCGATGACCTTACGCTGACGGGCAATCTCAGTATCGAGCGTCATGAGATTCTCCAGTCCTCGCTTCACATTGCGCTCCAGTTCGGCCTTGCGCTTCACGTTGGTAGCACGTTCCTTGGCCACTTTCTCCTTTTGGGCACGCAGTCCTGAGACGGTGGGCTGCTGCTTCTGGGCAGTAGTACTCTTCTTCTTGGCCGAGGAAGGCTGACTCTTAGTCGTTTTCTTCTGGCTTGTCTTCTGTTGTTTCGATGAGGTTGTCTGCTTCTTGGTGGTCTGTCTGACCGTAGTTGTAGCCTTACGCTGACCAGTAGTCTTGCTTTTCTGGGCACTGACAGAAAAGCAAGATACCAGTAAGAGAAGCAGAATGGCAGCTTTCTTCATGTCTAAAGGAAAATACTAAAGATTCATGAAGCGTTGCAGTATTTCGTCTATTTCCACCTTGCGGTATTTGTCTGACACCTTGGTGCGCGGTTCCCAGTTAGGATCTGAACCCAGATAAGTGAGTTTGATTTCGCACTTTACTTCTTTTTGGGGCAACGTCAGGGTTACAATCATGTTGTCAGGAAACAACTTTCCGTTCAGAGGACTGTAACCGTCGTAGTCCCAGTTCAGCTGGGCGTTGCCCGAAACGGGGTCACGATACATGATGTTGGTCATCTTGATACGACCTGTCTTTTCGTTAGCCAGCCAGCTGTAGTTGATTTTTCCTCGGTCAAGATAGATGATGGCTTCATCACCGCCCATGTTAGTGTCGAAGTTGGGAAGGTCTGAGTCCTTCATCTCCGAGATGCCGGGAATGAACAGCTCGTTCCAGAACAAAGCCTGCAAAGTGTAGAAATCGATGTTGCTATTGCGCAGGAAGTCCACATACTTATAAGGAACCTGCAAATACTGCTTGTTGATACGGTCCATGATCAGCACATAGTCCTTGGTGAACTCCAGTCGTCCTGCTTCCACAAAACCGAATGCCATGAGCTGTAAGCGTATCACGTCATCGCGCTTCATACGCAGGTTTCCGGTGAGTCTGAGCTTCTGTGCGCCCATTTCAACGGTAAACTTGAGCTTCGACGAGACAACAATCGTTCTCGTTGCAGCCGTCTCAAGGACTTTCTTCAAGAAGTCCGACTGTATGAGAGCGTTCTTTTCCTTCTCGGGTGAAGTCTCTTCATTCTCATTGGTGGCTTTCTTATGTGTGCCACACGACACCAAACTCAGCGTGACGGCCAGTGCAGCCAGTCTTACAATGCTCGATAGTTTCATCATCTTATGTATTTTTTTCGTTTTATTTTCCTCATGAGGATCTTTCTCCCTGGTTGGTCAGTCAGTGCCTGTTGCCAGTATCCCAAGGCAGTCTCCAGATCTCCGTTCATGGCGTAGATGTCGCCTGCATGTTCAAGCACTACACCACTCAGGGCAGAATCGTTTTGTAGAGCCTGATCAATATAGATACGTGCTTCTCCATAACGTTTCTGCATGAACAGGATCCATGCGTATGTATCAAGATAAGTGGCGTTCTTTGGCTCTGCCTTGATTGTCTTGTAGCTCATTTCCTCAGCACGGTCCAGCTGAAGGCCAAGTTCACTCAGATAATAAGCATAGTTGTTTAGACATCCGATGTTATCGTCCTTCCATTGCAAACAAGAATCATAGGCGGCAAAAGCTTCCTTCTGCCTGCCTTTCTGATGAAGGAGGTCGCCCATGACAGCATAGAAGTCCGACACAATGGCCGGATTGCTTTCGTTTGTAATGACACTGATGCCATTCTGGAAAGCTTCCAGGGCACGGTCATGGTCATCCTGACGGTAGAAAGCCATGCCTTGATAGTAATAAAAGGCCATTTCATCGGGATTATACTGGCGAGCTGCCTGACAGAGACTGATGACCTGAGCATCGTCTTCATCCTCCCAGGCATACTGCACCAACTGAAGTCGGGCTGAAGCGTGGTCAGGTGCAATCTGAAGAGCGCGCAACAGCATCTGACAGACACTGTCGCGGGGCATCTTCTTCAGGTTCATGTAGGCTGCACAGAACTCAGCCAGGTCTGCACTGGCATCCGGCTGAGCCAACATTTCACGGAAGAGAGCCAATACTTGCGTGCTGTCGCCGCCCT
This sequence comes from uncultured Prevotella sp., assembly GCA_947304695.1. The sequence goes on along the minus strand of CAMZBS010000014.1, from coordinate 9,945 downwards.
GCGACTCACTGTGTCCTATCTCCTGACGCATCAGTCCCACCTTATCTTCAAAGCTGGTATTGCTGTTCAGTAGCAGACTCCGGGTGAGTGAATCGGCCCGCAATGTGTCCCGGATGCCCAAATAGTAGCTGCGCATGGCCAGTTGTGCACGGTAGTTTGACGGTTCCTCGGCCAGCACCTGCAACAACACGTCCTTTGCTTCCTCAGTACGGTCGTCCATGATGAGTGCATTGGCATAAAGCGTACGGTAGTTCAGGTCGTTAGGATACTGTTCGGAGAGGGCTTTTACCTCGCTGATAGCCTTATCTCTCTGTTCCATCTGCATGAAAAGACCGCTCTTGGCCAGCGACAGCCGCTCGCTCTTTCCGTCGATCTGTTCCATTTGGTCCAGCACAGTCACTGCCTTCTCAAAGTCCCGCTGCTGTAGATGCAGGCGGTAGAGCATGTCGAGCATGTCCTGCCTTCCCTTGTCCAGCTCATAGAGACGTTGCACCACTTCGATTGCCTGATCCCATTGCTCCATTGCGATATAAGCCTGAGCCAGCGTCTCTATGTAGGTGGCATTGTCAGGGTTGAGGTCGTATGCCTGCTTGTAGAACGCCAAAGCCTTGTCGTCCTGCTTCATTTCCGCATAGTACTGAGCCAGGAAGAAATAGGATTCTGCCCCATCGGGACGAATCTCAATGCATCGTGACAGCTGGTCGAAGGCAGCGTCGTGGTTCCCTTTCTGTCGTTGTAACATGGCATCGAGGAAATACACGTCGTACTTCCTGTTTCGCTCCTGGTCGTCTGCCTGCACAGCAAACAGGGCCAGGCTGAAAAACAATGTGACTATCAGTCGTCGCTGCTTCATGCCGAGTCCGTTCTTCTTCTTATTTCACTCCTGTGTGGCCATAGCCTCCTTCGCCGCGTTCCGTCTCATCAAGGCACTCAACCTCGATGAGCTCAGCCTTTTCGTAGCGTGCGATAACCATTTGTGCAATGCGTTCTCCGTCGTTGACCACAAAGTCTTCCTGTGACAGATTGATGAGCACGACTCCCACTTCACCACGGTAGTCGGCATCGATGGTGCCTGGTGCATTGAGCACGGTGATGCCATGTTTCAATGCAAGACCGCTCCGAGGGCGCACCTGTGCCTCGTAGCCTTGCGGCAATGCGATGTGCAATCCGGTGGGAATGAGCCTCCGTTCCATGGGACGGAGCACGACGGGCTGGTCGATATTGGCCCTCAAGTCCATGCCTGCACTTTGTTCTGTGGCATAGGCAGGCAAAGGCTGATGACCACGGTTGACTACATTGATTTTCATTTCCATATTTATATATAATGTGCAAAAGTACTGATTTCTTGTGAAATAGCCATAATTTTAATGCTAAAATGTGTTTTTATGCTGAAAAAGTAGTACTTTTGCATCATGATGATGAACTGGAACCAATTGATTTCGAACCGCCGGTTAGGTCAAGAACACCGGCATCCGGAGCGTCACGACGACCGCACGGAGTTCAAGCGTGATTATGACCGTCTGATTTTCTCGGCTCCTTTCCGCCGCATGCAGAACAAGACCCAGGTGTTTCCCCTTCCGGGAAGCGTCTTTGTACATAACCGCCTGACCCATTCGCTGGAAGTAGCCAGTGTGGGCATGTCGCTTGGCAACGATGTGAGTCAGCAGATTCTGTTAAAAAACAGCGATTCCATCGGCCCTTTGTTCGCCGAGATTGGGCAGATAGTGGCCACAGCCTGCTTGGCTCACGACATGGGCAACCCGCCTTTCGGACACTCAGGCGAGAAGGCTATTCAGACCTTTTTCACCGAAGGTAAGGGCGGCTACCTGCGGGAGAAAGTCTCAGATGAGTTCTGGAACGACATCACTCATTTTGAAGGAAACGCCAATGCGTTCCGCCTGTTGACCCACCAGTTCTGCGGACGCCGTCCCGGTGGGTTCGTCATGACCTACAGCACGCTTGCTTCTATTGTGAAATATCCGTTCTCTTCTTTGCTTGCAGGCAAGAAAGGCAAGTTTGGATTCTTTGGCAGCGAAGCCCCTACCTACCAGCGAATTGCCGATGAAATGGGCATTATCTGTCACTCTGAGCCTGGACACCCCCTACGCTATGCGCGCCATCCACTGGTCTATCTGGTCGAAGCTGCCGATGACATCTGCTATGAGATCATGGATCTTGAGGATGCCTACAAGCTTAAAATCCTATCGTTTGCAGAGGCTTCCGAGCTGATGCTGAATTTCTTCGACGCGGAAACACAACAAAAAATCCTGAACCGCATAGCCAATGAACAACTGACCGATGACAACGAAAAGATTCAATACCTGCGTGCCTGTGTCATTGGCAAGCTGGAAAACGAATGCGTGCGGACGTTCGTCGACCATGAAACCGAGATTCTTTCGGGTAGTTTCACAGGCTCGCTCATCGATAACATTGCTCCTTTACAGCGGGATGCCTACATCCGATGCACCAAGATCTCAAAGTCGCGCATCTACATGAGTAAGCCAGTGCTCGACGTGGAACTGTCAGGTTACCGCATCATGGCCACTCTGATGGAATTGATGATTGAGGCCATTGAGCATCCCGACCGTTACTATTCGCGCCAACTGATAGGCCGTGTGAGCAGCCAGTATGACATTGAGAGTCCCGACCTTGAGACCCGTCTGATGGCCGTGATAGACTACATCAGCGGCATGACCGATGTCTACGCGCTCGATGTGTACCAGAAAATCTGCGGAATATCGCTTCCCATTATATGATTGAAGCTGCCTGTCGGGGCAGCTTCAATCGCTATTTCTCCTTGTATATCACCTTGTTGGCACCGCTTGTGATCTTCAGCGCATCGGGATGTGCAGCTATGAACGAGTCGATGTGCCTCACACGTTTCTCCTCGAGTATCTCGTCCATGGCAATGAGAATGCCCGTTTCCTCTACATCGCCGAAGCCGTAGTTGATGGCTGTTCCAAATAGCTTCATAGTGGGCGAAAGGCTCATGTAGGCATTAACCAGCGGCGGGATGTTGAAGCCCAGACGCCTTATCTCCCGGTTCAGGATCTTATAGTCCTCCTTGAAGTTGTCCTCCTTGAAGATAGCGGCCAGCTCAGCCTCGTCGGTCTCAATTTTCAGCGGTTTCATCGGAATAACCAGACTGTCCTTATCGCCAAAATGCTTGTTGAGGAAATAGAGAATCATGTCGCGTCCCTCACGGATGTAACTGGGATACATGGTCATTTTGCCGAAAAAATATTTGACGTTGGGCATGATAACCGTAAGGGCTCCGAGACCGTCCCACAGGTTGTCGAGGGCGAAGAGGCTCTTTGCACCCATGCGCGAACTTTGATAAGGCAGGCTGACGAACGAGCGTCCCAGTTCGATGGTGTAAGGCATATAGTCTTTAATGAACCTCTCCGAGAAGTGGAACATGTGGCTGGTAGCCAGAATGGGCTGCCCTTTGTCGTCCAGCTCCCAGTTCGTGCCTTCCAAGTAGCGGTAGCCGCCAATAATCTCCTCCTGGTCGGGGTTCCAGACGATGAGCTGCTTGTAGCAGTTCTCGCAGGTGTCGAACTCGTCGATGTCGCAGTCTTTCCCTGTTCCTCCGCCAGCCTCGCGGAAGACAATCTCGCGTAGCCGTCCAATCTCACGCAACACGTTGGGTGCGTTGTGGGCAGTAATGACATAGATTTCGTTGTTGCTCTTGTTGGTCATGCGGAGCTGACGTTCGGCAGTAAGCTCGCTTTTGAGCACCTCCTTGGGAATGGGATCGATGATGGGCTGTTCCATGTGTACGAGTCTTATGGGACTTATAGTTTATATACTTGTTCTTTCACAAATTCTGCCCATTCCATCGGTGTTTTCGACTTGTCGAAGGTCTGCCAAGGTATGGGTTTGCCAATCTTCACATGAAAGGTGTTGCCAGTGTTCTTGTACATCTCGTCGACCAGGAAGAGCATGGCAATATTGACCTTTTTCACATAGCGGTCGCAGATATTGCTAAGGCGATAGAAGAAGTCGCTGTTGCGGCCACCGAAGTGGATGGGCACCACGTCGCGTTGATTCTCGACACTCTTGGTGATGAAGGTCTTCTTCCACGGAAGGTCACGAATCTCACCGTCACGCCGACGCGAGCACAGTCCTGCGGGGAACATCAGCATGTGGTATTCGCTTTTGAATCCCGTCTCGACCATTTCGGGGAACGAGCGGGCCTGATGGCCAGTCTTGTTGATGGGAATGCAGAGCGGAGCCAGTCCGGGCAGGTTCATGAGCAGGTCGTTGACCAGATAGCGGAAATGATCGTCGTACTGCTTACCTATGATGGAACCCAGTGCAACGCCGTCGATGCCCCCCATGGGATGGTTGGAAACGAAAGTGTAGCGCTTCCCGTCGTCCTTCGGCGGCAGGTTCTCCAGTCCCTCTACTTCGAGCGTTGTCTGCAGATGCACCAGGCAAGCCTCAAGCCAAGGTGTACCTTTCAGTTCGCGTGATTCCCAAAGGAATTTGTTCACGGTGTCTTCGTGTATGATGTGCTTCAGCCAATTGACGAGCAAGCCTGGCACCCAACGTGCCTTGCTCCCCAGTTTGCCGCGCAAAATCTTCTCAATATCGACGGTTTTCTCAGTTATTGTTTCCATGACCTTATTGATCTTTGAACACTTCTATGCTTGCTTTCGGAATGCAAAAATACGCAAAAACTTTCAGACAAACTATTTTTTTGAGTAAAAATGTGCAAAAAGACACGTTTTTGTTATAGAAAGCGGCAAAATTACAAGTAGCAGGGATGGCTTTGGCGCCTATGGGCTATGTTATCAGGAATCTGTAGAGAAATGCATGACGAAATTTGCTCATAACTTGCTCAGAATCCATCAGGAATATTTTAGTGCGTGATTTCTGAGTTTTGAGGCGGTTTCGTAAGTGTCTGATTTTTAGTCGCTTCAGAGAAGCGACATGCGGAACAAGGTGCAGCTGAGGCTTGGTTGCTGCGCAGCTGAGGCTCAGTTGTGACGCAACGGAGGCTTAGTTGTGACGTAAGGGAGGCATAGCTACAAGGCGCCTGAGAGACCGTCAAGGAGAAACAGAGGCTCAGTTGACTGCCGTCTGAGGGGTAATAGGAGTGAAAACGTTGTTTTACGCTCCATGAACAAGCCCGGAAACGACAGATAGCGATTCTATTTCGTGATTTTATTTTGTAAAGATAATCGAAAAACGTGAGCCTTAGCTGTCAGCCGACCGTTGGGCTGTTATGCAACAAAAACGGTCAAAATCCACTGCACAAAACCTCGAATCTGTGTAAAAACAGACTCCCCCAAATAGATAAATAATAAAAAATTACATTACAATTAAAAAAAAGTGGGGAATTGTGGGGGAAAGTGGAGGAAAATTACTAACTTTGCACCGAACTCATTAAAAGAAAGAACGCATGCGCTTTTTAGGTAACATAGAAGCCAAGACCGACGCCAAGGGACGCGTGTTCCTGCCCGCCTTTTTTCGCAAGCAGTTGCAGACTGCGGGCGAAGAGCAGCTGGTGCTGCGCACTGACGTGGGCGGCAAGTGCTTGGTGCTCTACCCTGAAAGCACATGGAATAAGCGCCTCGACGAGATTACCGCCAAGGTGTCGGTATGGGACGAAGAAGAGCAGATGGTACTGCGCGAGTGGATGTCGGAAGCCGAACAGCTCACCCTCGACGGCAACGGCCGCTTCCTCATCTCGAAACGCCTGTTGCAGGCCGCCGGCATCGAACAGGGCGTGAGGTTCATCGGCATGAACGACACGATTGAGATCTGGGCGGCAGAAAAGGCAGAACAGCCGTTCTTGTCGCAAAAAGACTTCGCCTCACGATTGAAGACTATCATGAGCAAGTCGCAAGAAGGATGATGATACAAGCCACGACATATCACGTTCCCGTACTGTTGCGGGAGAGCATCGACGGGCTGGACATCCAGCCCGACGGCATCTATGTGGACGTGACCTTCGGTGGAGGTGGCCATTCGCGCGAAATCCTGAGCAGACTGGGGCCCAAGGGCCGTCTCTTCAGCTTCGACCAGGATGCCGATGCCGAGAAGAATATAGCCTCCCTCAATTCCTCCGCTGGGGTGAAACAAGGAATTTTCATCTTCATACGCAGCAATTTCAGGTACCTGAAGAACTGGATGCGCTACTGCGAAGTGGAACACATCGACGGCCTGCTGGCCGATTTGGGGGTTTCGAGCCATCATTTCGACGACGAGACGCGCGGATTCTCTTTCCGCTTCGACGCTCCACTTGACATGCGGATGAATAAAAGGGCCGGCAAGACAGCAGCCGACGTGCTGAACAGCTATAGTGAAGAACAGCTGGCCGACGTGTTCTACCTCTACGGCGAACTCAAGCAGGCACGGCGCATGGCTGCCACCATCGTCAAGGCACGACAGCAAAAGCCCATTGCCACCACCAGTGACCTGCTGGGCATTCTGGGCATTAAATGCCTGACAGCCGACGACGACACAAGTGCCCAGCAGCCGCCTTCGAATGCCAAGAAAGACCTGGCAAGGCTGTTTCAGGCACTGCGCATTGAGGTGAACAACGAAATGGTGGCCCTGCGCGAGATGCTGGCCGGAGCCCAGGAACTGCTCAGACCGGGCGGACGTCTGAGCGTCATCACCTACCATTCGCTGGAAGACCGAATTGTAAAAAACGTGATGCGCGCAGGTAATGCCGAGGGACGCGTGGAACAGGATTTCTTCGGCAGAGCCCAGTCGCCCTTCCGCCTCGTCAACAACAAGGTGATAACACCTTCCGACGAAGAGATGCAGTGCAACCCCCGCAGCCGCAGTGCCAAGCTGAGAGTGGCCGAGAAAATATAAAGACAAACAACGCAGACATGACCCGAAAAGACGAAGAGCCCATCATCGAGGCAACCCAAGACGACAGCGAGCTGAAACCGAAGCAGGAACGGCTCACGCTGGAACAGATCAAGCAGAGCGTCAGCGAAGACGACGATGCCCCTATAGGCACGCTCACCCTGCGCAAGATTCTGGGTGGCGACATCCTGTCGGCACAGTTGGTACGCCGTCAGGTGTGGCTGCTGCTGCTCATTGTGCTCTTCATTACGGTCTATGTGGCTTTCCGTTATCAGTGCCAGCAGGACATGCTCGACATTGCACAATTGGAAAGCGAACTGGTCGATGCGAAGTACAAGGCACTGTCGAGTTCCAGCACCCTGACCGAACGAAGCCGCGAAAGCCGCGTGCTCGAGGCCCTGAGCTTCAACAAGGACAGTGTGCTCCACGTCAGCAAACAGCCGCCCTTTAAGATTATGGTGCCGGAGGAGTGAGAAGTGATAGGTGATTAAATATAAAAAGAGGTGAGTAAGTTCGATAAGAAGAAAGTGATGCCGCGCTACATGGCCATTGCCGTGATTCTGACGCTGGTGGGCTTTGCCGTCGTGGGCAAGGCAGCCTACATCATGACCGGCAAGAAAGCCTATTGGGACACCGTGGCAGCAAAGATGAAGCGCGACAGCGTGAGCACGAAGCCCAACCGAGGTAATATCCTGAGCTGCGACGGTCAGCTCATGGCATCAAGCATACCCGAATATAAGATCTTCATGGATTTCCAGCCTGGTGATCCGAACGATAGCGTGTGGAGCAACAAGCGCGACTCGCTCTGGACTGAGAGTCTCGACAGCCTCTGCAAAGGTCTGCACGAAATATTCCCCGAGCGAAGTGCTGCCGAGTTCCGCGAACACTTGGAGAAAGGCCGTCACAAGCAGATGCGCAACGGAACCTTCGGTGCCCGCCACTGGCCCGTATGGCCGCGAAGAATCGACTACAACACGTTTGCCGAGATTCGCAAGCTGCCCTTCTTCTCCATGCCAGTCAACAAAGGAGGATTCCACTGGGAGACCTACAACGCACGCCGCCGCCCCTTCGGCACGCTTGCACAGCGCACCGTGGGCGAGGTCAAGGTGGCCAGCGACTCAGGCTACTGCGGCATTGAGCTGAGCTATGACTCCATCCTGCGTGGCATCAACGGCATCTCTCACCATCAGAAGATTCGCAACCGCTACATGAATATCACCGTGGCACCACCCATTGACGGTGCCGACATCGTGACCACCATTGACGTGGGCATGCAGGACTTGGCCGAGCGCGCACTGGTAGAGGAACTGAAGAAGGACAATGCATCCATGGGTGTGGCCATCTTGATGGAAGTGGAAACGGGCGACGTGAAGGCCATTGTCAACATGACACAGGGCAGTGACGGACGCTACAGGGAAGTGGAGAACCATGCTATCAGCTATCGCTGTGAACCGGGATCGGTGTTCAAGACGGCCTCCTTCCTCGTGGCACTCGACGACGGTGTGGTCGATACCAGCTATGTGATTAACACCGGCAACGGCGTCATGCAAATGCACGGCAGCAACATGAAGGACCACAACTGGCACAAGGGCGGCTACGGCAGCATCAACGTAGCACGCACGCTGGAGGTCAGCTCCAACATCGGTGTGAGCTATGTCATCGACAAGTACTACCACGACCATCCTGAGAAGTATGTAGAAGGACTCTACCGCGTGGGCATCGGCACCGACCTGGGACTTCCCATCGTTGGCTACAAGCCGCCGAAGATTCGCTGGCCAGACACAAAGACCACCAACAAGGCCCTGTACTGGAGCAAGACCACACTGCCCTGGATGAGCATAGGCTACGAAACGCAGATTGCACCCATCAACACGCTAACCTTCTACAACGCCATTGCCAACAACGGCTGCATGATGCGTCCGCGCTTCGTGAAGAAAATCACCAAGGACGGTGAAGTGCTCATCGAGACAAAGCCCGAAGTCATCAAGGAGCACATAGCCAAGCCGCAGACCATACAGACCATGCAGACCGTCCTGCGGCATGTGGTCAGTCAGGGACTGGGCAAGAAGGCCGGTTCACGCCTGTTCTCCGTATCGGGCAAGACGGGCACCGCACAGGTGTCGCAGGGTGGTGCAGGCTACCGTACCGGACAGATGTGGTACTGGCTCTCGTTCTGCGGTTTCTTCCCGTCGGAAAAGCCGCGCTATTCGTGCATCGTCTGCCTGAAGAAGCCGGGTTTGCCTGCATCGGGTGGTGGTATGGCCGGAGCTGTGTTCCATCAGATTTCTGAAGGCATCATGGCCAAGTACATGAAGGTGGCCATTGAGGATGCCCACGACTCGACTTCAATCCTGGTGCCCGAAGTGAAGAACGGCAACATGCTGGCAGCCGACTACGTGCTGAACCAGCTCAACGTGAAGACTCTCGGAGGCTGGGGTGGCAACTATGCCGACGGTACACCCGTCTGGGGAAAGTCGGAAAGCAACCGGAGAGAGGTAAGGCTGACCGAACAGAAGCTGCCCAAGAACAGCATGCCCGACGTGACGGGCATGGGTGCTCGCGATGCTGTCTACATGCTGGAGACACGCGGAGTGAAGGTACACCTCAGCGGTACCGGACGAGTAAAGACCCAAAGCATACCTTTCGGTGCAACACTGCACGAAGGCATGACCTGCCTGCTGAAACTGGACTAAGAAACAAAAGAAAACAGACGCAATATGAAACTGAGTGAACTTCTGAAAAACATCGGCACAAAGGCCATCATCGGGTCTGCCGACGTGGAAATCAGCGACGTGAACATCGACTCGAGACGCATCGCTCCCGGACATCTGTTCGTGGCTGTCAAGGGTACTGTGACCGACGGCCACAAGTTCATTGCCAAAGCCATCGAACTGGGTGCTGCAGCCATCCTGTGTGAAGACCTGCCTGAACAGCTGAACGAGAATGTTGCCTACGTGCAAGTAGACTCGACTGAAGCCGTAGTGGGCACGGTGGCCACCACGTTCCAAGGCAATCCGTCGGCAAAGGTGAAACTCGTCGGCGTCACGGGAACGAACGGTAAGACCACCATTGCCACCTTATTATATAATATGTTCCGCAAGCTGGGCTACAAGT
>CAMZBS010000013.1 GCA_947304695.1 uncultured Prevotella sp. | reverse complement strand
ACTTCTTCCATCTGCTGCCCAAGGGTAAGCGCATCATTGAGACCGAATACTACATCGACCGTGCCGGATGCTATGAGACCGGCACCTGCACCGTGCAGTGTGCGTACGCTCCCGAGTTCCGCGGTACAACACGGTCGCAAACCATCAACGTAAAATCTGAAGAATGAACAATAGAATTATGATTGCAGCGTGTCTGCTGCTGGCAGCCTCAGGGGCTTCGGCCCAGAAGTTGGTGGTCAGCAAGCAGACCATTCAGTGTGAGAAGACGGGCTATGAAGTACCCGTCACCGCCAATTTTGAAATTCGTAACAAGGGACAGAAACGTCTTGTCATTAAGGAAGTGCGCCCCGACTGCGGATGTACCAGGGTGCAGGTGTCGAAGAATGAACTCGGCGCAGGCGAAAAAGCCATCGTTGCCCTTACCTACGATGCCCGCATGCTGGGTCACTACGTGAAACAGGCCGCTCTCTATACCAATGCTTCGGAACAACCTGTCTACCTGACCATGAAGGGTGTGGTGTTGTCTGAACTGAAGGATTACAGCGGAACCTATCCTTATGCGATGGGTGAACTGCTGGCCGATATGCAGACGTTGGAGTTCGACGACGTGAACAAAGGCGACCATCCGTTTCAGGAAATCCACATCCTGAACAACAGCGAGCAGACCATGACTCCCAACATACAGCATCTTCCGCCTTATCTCTCGGCTGTCGTGACACCTGAGAAACTGGCTCCGGGACATACCGGAAAGATCATGGTGACACTGAACTCAGCGCAGGTACACAGCTATGGTCTCACGCAGACGTCGGTCTATCTGGCCAGTCAGTTGGGCGAGAAGGTGCAGGCCGACAACGAAGTGCCTGTGTCGGTGGTGCTCCTGCCCGATTTGAAGAACTATGAAGGCAACCTCCGGCAGTTCGCTCCCCAGATGGAGCTGTCCGACAGCGTACTTAATTTGGGAATGGTCGATGGTAAGGTGCAGAGGAACGGAACCCTCGTCATTGCCAACAATGGGCGCACTCCGCTGAAGATTTCATCGCTCCAGATGTTCACCCGTGGTTTGAAACTTACGCTTGACAAATCCGAGATTCAGCCGGGCGATCAGGCCAAGCTGAAGGTGACAGCCGACTTTGAAAAGTTGCTGAGAGTCCGCACCAAGCCCCGTGTGCTCATGATTACCAACGACCCCGACCATCCGAAAGTAGTAATAACCATCAACGTGAAATAATGGAACATCCCGAAAACAGCTCAGAATATGCAGGTCTGCAAGTGAACAGCGGTGTGGAACAGCCCAGTATCGTCAACCCTTACATGAACCGCAACCGCTTCCGTCGGCGTGAACTCTCCGTTGGCGAAATGGTGGAAGGCATCCGTAAGGGCAACGTGACCATCTTGTCGCAGGCTGTGACGCTGATAGAAAGTGTGAATCCCGACCATCAGCAGCGTGCTCAGGAGGTGATAGAGAAATGTCTGCCCTTCAGTGGAAACAGCATCCGTGTGGGCATCAGTGGTGTGCCGGGTGCTGGAAAGTCAACATCGATTGACGAGTTTGGCATGCATGTGCTCCGCGAGAAGGGTGGCCGTCTGGCTGTATTGGCTATCGATCCGTCCTCCGAGCGTTCCAAGGGCAGCATCCTGGGCGACAAGACCCGTATGGAGAAACTGGCCCAGCATCCCGATTCATTCATCCGTCCCAGTCCGTCGGCAGGCTCTTTGGGTGGCGTGGCCCGCAAGACGCGAGAGACCATCATCCTTTGCGAGGCAGCCGGGTTCGACAAGATTTTCGTTGAGACCGTCGGAGTGGGACAGAGCGAGACCGCCTGTCACTCGATGGTCGACTTCTTCCTGCTCATTCAGGTGGCAGGAACGGGCGATGAGCTGCAGGGCATCAAGCGCGGCATCATGGAGATTAGCGACGGCATCGTCATCAACAAGTGCGACGGCGACAACGTGGATCGCTGCCACATGGCGGCCACCAATTTCCGTAACGCCCTGCATTTCTTCCCCATGCCTGAGAGCGGCTGGCTGCCCAAGGTGCTTTGCTACAGCGGCTTCTATGGCACGGGCATCAAGGAAATCTGGGACATGATCTACGAATATTTTGACTTCGTGCAGAAGAATGGCTATTTCGACTATCGCCGCAATGAGCAGTCGAAGTACTGGATGTATGAGAGTATCAATGAGCACCTGCGCCTGAACTTCTACAACAACCCGCTCATCCGTCAGCACCTTACCGATGCTGAACAGGAGGTGCTAGCTGGCCGTAAGACCAGTTTCATAGCTGCCCAACAACTGTTAGATACTTATTATGCGCAACTTACAAATAGAAATTGACAGCGGCAGCGGGTTCTGCTTTGGAGTGACTACGGCCATCAGAAAGGCTGAGGAAGAACTGGCGCGGGGCGAGACGCTCTACTGCCTGGGCGACATCGTTCACAACGGAATGGAGTGTGAGCGGTTGCGACAGATGGGTCTCATCACGATCGACCACGGCGAGATGGCCCGTTTGCACGATGTGAAAGTTTTGTTGCGAGCTCACGGTGAGCCGCCCCAGACCTACGAGCTGGCCCGTCGCAACCACATCGAGATTATTGATGCCACCTGTCCCGTGGTGCTTCAGTTGCAGAAGCGCATCAAGCGTTCCGGTGATGTGTCGATTGTCATCTTCGGCAAGCCCGGCCACGCTGAGGTGCTGGGACTGGTGGGACAGACCAATGGCAACGCCATCGTGGTGGAAAACTTTGAGGAAGCCACGCGGCTTGACTTCACTCGCGACATGTATCTTTATTCGCAGACCACGAAGAGCCTTGACGAGTTTCACCGCATTACCGACTATATCCAGAGTCACATTGCCCCTGGCGTTACTTTCCGCAGCTTCGACACCATTTGCCGCTCTGTGGCCAACCGCATGCCCAGCATCTCGAAGTTTGCTGTCCGTCACGACCTCATCCTCTTTGTGTGTGGCCGCAAGAGCTCTAATGGTAAAGTGCTCTTCAATGAGTGTCTGCGCGTGAACCCCAACAGCCGTCAGATAGAAGGCCCTGAGGAAATCCGTGAAGAGTGGCTTGAGAGCATTACTACCGTGGGCATCTGTGGAGCCACCAGCACGCCCAAATGGCTGATGGAGCAGTGTCGGGATGCCCTTGAGTGCTTCGCATTAAACGAGAAATGAGAAATGAGAATTGAGAAATTACTGGCTGTACTTTTCGTTATTCACTGTTTGCTGTTTGCAAGCTCCGCAGGGGCGCAGACTCCGCGTTGGGGGAAAATGTCGCCCATGTTGCGCAAACTGGTGCGGAGTCATGTCTATCCTTCGCCGTTTGCCTCCCACCGCTCATCTCTTACGTCTTATCCTGCTTCTGTTTGTGCCTTTGTGCGCATCGACGGTAATGCCGACTCAGTGCTCCTTTCCCATCATTGCCAGCCGCTGACCCGTGTGGGAACCATCAGTATTGCCAATATTCCTTTGAGTCAGCTGCCCGGGTTGTCACTCGATGAGCGTGTGAGCCGTATTGAAGCACAGCCGTCGGGTCATGCGCTGATGGACACCACCGCCCTTTGCATCGGTGCCCAGCCCGTCTATTCCGGCTTTCAGCTTCCTCAGGCTTATACTGGCCGAGGGGTGGTGCTGGGCATCATGGATATTGGCTTCGACCTTACCCATCCTACTTTCTACGATGCTGAAGCGCAGCATTACCGCATCCGCAGGTTCTGGGACATGCTGTCGCCCGACACGCTGGAGAGCAGCCTCTATGTGGGGCGCGACTATGTTACTCAGGATGATTTGCTGGCCGTTGGCCATTCCTACGACGGTTATGAGCAGACTCACGGCACCCATGTGCTGGGCATCGCCGCTGGCAGCGGCTACGATTCGCCCTATCGGGGAATGGCTCCTGAGAGCGACATCTGCGTGGTAGCCAACGGAACTACTGAGAACACACATCTTATCTCTCCTGACAATCTTTATAAGTACACCTACGCTACCGATGCCTTAGGCTTCAAGTACATCTTCGACTATGCTGCTTCTTGCGGACAGCCCTGTGTGGTCTCGTTCAGTGAGGGCAGTTTTGAGGATCTCCGTGGCGACGACCTGCTTTATTACGAAATGATCGACAGCCTTGTTGGTCCGGGCCGCATTCTTGTGGCAGCGGCAGGCAATCAGGGGAAAATCAAAGCCTGGTTCCGCAAGCCCGCAGGCCAGTCGTCGGCGGGCACCTTCCTCTATGGCGGCAATGGCTTTGTAGACTTCACGCTGTCTTCGCCCCAGCCTTTTGCCATTCGCGTGGTGGCTTATCACGGTTCGGCTACCGACACCCTTGTTGTAAACACCTCGCAGGTTGATGCCTGCCCCGATTCGCTCTTCACCGACAGTCTTACAATCTTCGGCTTACCTGTGGCCTTTGAGGCCCACGCCTATCCTTCCTGCTATGATGCCCTGACCACCTGCTACGATGTGAACCTGAAGCGTCTCACGCCTGGTTCGTTGGGTCATGCCTCTTCGTTCTTCGTGTCGCTTGAGGTGTTGGGCAGTGAGGCCGATGTCGAGTTCCACCGTATCAGTGCCAGTCTTGAGACCAATGTCCTGAATCCCGAACTCTGTGCCGGTGAGTCCACGCACACCATCTATTCTCCCTCCTCATCGCCGTCTGTCATCTGTGTGGGAGCCACCACCTGGCGCACCAGTTTCGTGAACCATCTGGGGGAGTATGTTGAGTTCGAAACCGGCGGCAACGGCAGTCTTGGTGCCTTCTCTTCTAAGGGGCCTACGCTCGACGGGCGCATGAAGCCCGACGTGATGGCCCCTGGCGTAAACATTCTGTCGGCTTACAGCAGCTACTATCTGGAACGTCACTCCACCCCTGATGAGACCAACTGGCATGTTGCCCACTTCCCCTTTCGGGGACGTACTTACGCTTGGGGTGCTAACACCGGCACCTCGATGGCGGCTCCTGTCGTAGGCGGTGCTGTGGCCTTGTGGCTGCAGGCCTGCCCCACGCTGACCCCCCGCCAAGTGCTCGACGTGATCAGTCGCACCAGTCGTCGTTCCGATTCCTCGCTCACCTATCCCAACAACGATTGGGGCTGGGGCGAGATTGACGTTTATCGTGGTCTGCTCGACGTGCTCGGCATCAGCAGCAACATCCCTTCGCTTGCTGAGCAGCCCACACCACTTCGTGTCACCGTGAGTGACGGTCGGCTGCACCTTTCCTCACTTCCCCTTCACCATTCGCCTTTGACGCTTCGTCTTTATACCCTTACGGGTCAGCAACGACTCTCAGCCACCGTTGTTCCGGGGAGCACCGATGTGAGCGTCGTTCTGCCGTTGCTTCCTTCTGGCGTCTATGCCTTGCAGGTCAGCGGCGATTCTCAGTGTGCGGGGTCTGCGCTTGTCAGGATTGAGCGTTGACTGCTTTCTCAAACTGCTCCATGAGCCACTCGTTCTGCTGGTCTATGGTCATGTGGCTGTTGTCGAGTACCAGTGCGTCGGGAGCCTGCCTGAGGGGCGACACTTCGCGGTGTGAATCAATATAGTCGCGCTCCTCCACGTTTTTCAGTATATCGTTGAAGTCGGCGGGCATTCCCTTCTGCTTCAGCTCGTCGTAGCGGCGCTGTGCGCGCACCTCGGCACTGGCGGTGACGAATATTTTCAGTTCGGCATCGGGAAAGACCGTTGTGCCGATGTCGCGTCCGTCCATCACGATGCCTTTTCCGGTTCCCATCTGCTGTTGCTGGGTTACCATTGCGCTGCGCACAAAGGGTAGGGCGGCAATGGGGCTCACGTGGTTGCTCACCTCGAGCGAACGAATTTCCTGTTCCACGCAACTGCCGTTCAGCCACGTGTCGGGCCGTCCCGTCTTGGCGTTGAGCTTAAAGCTGATTTCAATTTGTGGCATCAGTGCCTGTAACTCTTTCTCGCGGATGGTTCCGTCGGGCAGGAACAGGTCGTGTTGCATAGCGAAGAGGGTCACGCTTCGGTACATGGCTCCCGTGTCGACGTAGATGTAGCCCAGTCGGCGTGCCAGTTCCTTGGCCATCGTGCTTTTTCCGCACGACGAGAAGCCGTCGATGGCGATAGTAATCTTTTTCATAATATGTAGCTGAAGTTTATGAGCAGTGAAGGGGCACTGACGTGATATTTGGCGTAGGCCACGTGGAGCTTCAGTCTTTCGAGCATGATGCCGCCGCCGAAGGAGAGCCCGGCCCCGTGGTTGCTTTCTTCCTCACCGTTGGTGATTTTCATTTCGGCCGAGCGCAGTGCGTTGTATCCGGCAGCCAGATAGAACTGTTCACCCAGCATCAGGTCGGCACCCAGCACGAAATGCTTGCCGAGCCCGTACTCCCAGTCGTTCAGTCTTACCAGCGTGGCCGAGAAGCGCAGAGGTGAGCCCACAAGCCGTTTCGTCACGCCCAGCTGGAGGTCGAGCGGAATGCGCTCAAAGTCGTCCTCGTATGCCTTGATTTGTCCGCCCAGGTTGCGTGCCACCGCCGATATGCTCAGGTCGTGTTCCTCGTCAAAATAGTTCAATCCCAGGTCTACGCCAGCCGCCATTGCGCTGAAGTTGCCAATGTAGGATGCAATCAGCTTGGCCGTGATACCGCCGCTGATGCGCTCTGTGAGGCCGTAGGCAAACGAGCCTCCCAATGCCAGGTCGTGGGCACTGAAGGTGCCGGTGGCCTCTCCCTGCGCGTTGGTTTCCTTGATGCTGCCATAGTTCATATAGCGTCCGCTGGCCGCCCATGTTCCTCTGTCGCCGATAGCCTTGACGTAGGCGGCACTGCCTGTGACGGTTCCTTCCATATAGGTCATCATGTTCAGGTTCATCGTGCGGTCGGCTGTCATCTGGATGAGTGCCGGGTTGTGGAAGACGAGCGTGGCATCGTCGTCGGCAATGGTTATGTTGTCGCCGCCCAGGGCTGCCACGTGGGCACTGACGGGCAGTCGCAGGAAGGTGAAGGCCGTCTGGCTCTCCTGGGCTTCGGCAAGAAGCGCGAGAAGGGCTGCCAGGGCGGTGAAAACATATTTCTTCATCTTTAAATATCCTTAATAACGGCACAAAGTTAGAAAAAAGTTACGGATTTTGAACCATGAATCATGATTTTATTCGTACTTTTGCAGCCGTATTCTGTATAATAACGCAGGTTTTCAGATTTTATTATGGAAACGAAGAAGAGTTCGAAGGCCGATCTTGAGAAAATGCGCCTGCCCGGCTTCCTCATCGGGCTGGTGGTGGCATTGGCAGGACTTTTTGTAGCGTTAGAGATGACGATTACGCCCGACGACCCCCTTGACGACCCCGAACTGCTGGAGCAGCTGACCATCGACGAAGAGCTGCCGCCCCTGTTGCGGCCTGAAAACGAACTGGCTATGGCTCCGAAGGCTGAGCCTGAGCCCACGCTGAAGCTGAAGGTGACCGACGACGAGGAGTTGCCCGTTGAAGAAGAGCAGCGTCAGCAGCAGCCCCTTGAGGGCGATGCCGTCGACGACCTGCCGGAGGAGAACACCGAGGAAGAGAAGCCTCAGACCGAAGACAAGGTGGAAGAGACGGTCGACGACCTCCCGCAGTTTCCCGGTGGCCAGCTGGAGTTCATCAAGTGGCTCACGCGCAACCTGAAATATCCTGCCGCCGCCCAGTCGCGCCGCGTGCAGGGCAGGGTGGTGGCCGAGTTCATTGTCAACAAGGACGGCTCCATCACCGATGTGCGCATTGTCCGCTCGCTCAGTCCTCCTTGCGACGGCGAGACGCTGCGTGTGCTTCGCATGATGCCCCGTTGGACGGCAGGAGCCATCGACGGCCACCCCTGCCGTACAAAGGTCTGCATCCCCATTGTATTTAAAATGTAATTTGTATTATGAATAAAGCAGAAGAACTACTTCAGAAAGTTAACGACGCCCTCGCTTCGTTGCCCTACGACCGGGAGCCCGCATCGCTCTACGAACCCATCAGTTACGTCCTTGCGCTGGGCGGCAAGCGCATCCGTCCCGTGCTCATGATGCTGGCCTACAGCCTCTTCCGTGACGACCCTGAGACCATCATGCCGCAGGCACTGGGACTTGAGACCTTCCACAACTACACCCTGTTGCACGACGACCTGATGGACAATGCCGACATGCGGCGTGGTCATGCTACCGTTCACCGCCGCTGGAATGCCAACAAGGCCATTCTCTCTGGCGACGCTATGCTCATCCTGGCCTATCGGCTCATGGCCCGGTGTGCCGACGACCGCCTGCCCTCGGTGCTCAGCCTCTTCTCTGAGACCGCCCTTGAGATTATGGAGGGACAGGAGTACGACGTGAGCTTCGAGACGCGCACTGATGTTGCCGAGGCTGAATACATCGAGATGATTCGCCTCAAGACCAGCGTCCTGCTGGCTTGTGCGCTGAAGATGGGTGCCCTGCTGGCAGGAGCCTCCAGTGACGATGCCGACCTGCTCTACCGCGTCGGCGAGCAGACAGGACTGGCCTTCCAGTTGCAGGACGACCTGCTCGATGTCTACGGCGACCCGAAGGTGTTTGGCAAGGCCATTGGCGGTGATATCACGTCCAACAAGAAGACCTATATGCTCATCAACGCCTTCAACCGTGCCGACGACCGCCAGCGTGCCGAGCTGTCGCGCTGGATCAGTGCGCCCACCTTTGACCGTCAGGAGAAGATTGCCGCCGTGACGCGCCTCTACGACGAGATAGGCATCCGCAGTCTGTGTGAGGAGAAGATAAACCATTATTTCAACGAGGCCTGCAAGCACCTCGACCAGGTGGCCGTAGCCGAAGAACGCAAAGCCGCCCTGCGCCAGTACATTGCCGCCATGATGAAGCGTGAGTTCTGAGGCTTATGATTCGCTTTATTGACACCCATACCCACATCGACGGCGAGGAGTTCAATGCCGACCGCGATGCCGTGATTCAGCGGGCCCAAGAGGTTGGTTGTGCGGCCATGCTTGTGCCTGCCATTGACCTTCCCTCTTCTGAGCGCATCCTGAGTCTGTGCAGCCGCTATCCTGGTTATCTCTATCCTATGGTGGGCCTGCATCCCGAGGAAGTGCGGGCCGATTGGCGCGAAGTGCTGTCCGGGATAGCCCCGCTCGTCCACCATCCGTCGCATCCCATTGCCATCGGCGAGGTGGGCCTCGACTTCTACTGGAGCCGCGAGTTCGAGCAGGAGCAGCTGGCCGCCTTCGAGCAGCAGGTGCAGTGGTCTGTTGAGACCCGCCTGCCCCTAATGATTCACTGTCGCAAGGCCCAGAACGAGCTGGTTGCCATTCTGCGCCGCTATGCCGCTGACCTGCCCGGAGGCGTGTTTCACTGCTTCACTGGCAATGCCCATGAGGCCGAGGAGTTGCTTCAGTTCGAACGTTTCGTGTTGGGCATCGGCGGTGTGCTCACGTTCAAGAAGAGCCATCTGCCCGAAGTGCTGCCCGCCGTTGTGCCCCTGAGCCGCGTCGTCCTCGAGACCGATTCGCCCTACATGGCCCCCGTGCCCTGTCGTGGGCAGCGCAACGAGCCCGCCTTCGTGGCCCATGTGCTCAGGAAAATGTCCGATGCTTACGGAGTGAGTGAAGAGGAAATGAGCCGCATCACCTGCGAGAATGTGGAGCGCGTGCTGGGCGTGAAGTTATAAAGAATATTAAAAAAAAGGTCATTCTTCGCCCTTCGCTCTTTGCTCTTCACTTTTTTTATTACCTTTGCACCCGCTTTTCAGCAAGGAGAGATGCTCGAGTGGCTGAAGAGGCACGCCTGGAAAGCGTGTATACGTCAAAAGCGTATCCCGGGTTCGAATCCCGGTCTCTCCGCAAAATTAACTTAAAGGGAATCAGTCAGGTTCCCTTTTTTTTGTGCCTGATTGTCAATGCTTTATGATTGCAACACTCTGACAATGAGATTGTTATAGAATCAACAACCTCAAATTTTTTATGTGAGATGAGTGATGAACATACATCATAAAGTAATGAAATACGTGTTAGAGATTTGTTATATTAATTATTGAACTATTACTACTATGAAAGAAAAAATGAAAAAGAACGTCATGGAGGCAACTTTTATAGTTGTCGTGAAAATTGAAGGCAGCTCTGTTCAGACAACTTTTTCTATGTGTGATGGAGCGGAGAACGTTGATGCTAAAGTCGTTGACCTCACAATGCTGGCAGCGGAACTTATGCATGAAAATATTAAGGGCGGTTTAGCCCCTTCTGACTCAATTTTAACAATTAAAACACCCTTTGGGTCGTAAATGTGTTAAAATACGACTTTTTTTATGTAAAAAACGGCCCTTCGGACAAAAAGTGTTTTCTTTGCGGCATGATTTTTTTTAAAGCGCGAACGTGTATGAAAAAAGAAGAAATGCAGCGGTTTGCTGAGCTTGTGGCCAGCACAACGGCACAGATGGTGGTAAAGCACCTGAGGGAGAATAATCTGGTCGGTGGCAACGATGAGGAACTGGTAGACAGCAGGGAGGCGGCCCGTATCCTGGGCTTATCCCCCAGCTATCTTAGATCTCTTAACTTGCCTCGGGTCAAAGTTGGTAATAACAGCCAGGGAAGAGTGCTCTATAAGCGCTCAGACCTGCTAAATAATTATTTGTATGCGAAATCCCGTTGAACTGCCCGTTGTTGGGCTAAGATACAACCGCTATGGGAAGGCTTCAGCAACCCAGGATGCGGTGATAGAGATTCGAATCTATTGGGGCCTCAAGGCGAAGTACCTTTCAACCCGAATACGCGTTTTCCCGAAGGAGTGGAAGGATGGCATGGTCGTCAACCGCTTCGATGCTGCTGTCCTCAACCACCAACTGCAACAGCTGGTTATAGATGTACGGCAGGTGATCTATGAGATGTACATGGAAAGGCGAATCGATATAGACGCTATTCCTTCTCGGCTTCAGGCCAAGAAGAAGGCCGACGTGACGTTCCTTGCGTTCTGCGAGGAGCGTGCAAAAATACGAAAATATGGTAAGGCCGCGGACAGCCAGGAACGCTATGAACGCTTCCTTCGCTTCCTTCGTAATTACGGGAAATTCAAGGGTTTCTATGACCTTACCGAGACCAAGGTGATGGAACTTGACCGCCATCTTATGAAGAAAAATGATATGAAAGCTAAATCCCGCTGGAACAACTACCATAGGTTCCTTAACTCCTTCATCCTGGACGCGCGGAAGGAGGGGTTGCTTCAGAAGAACCCGTATGACAACGTGAAGATAGATCATGGTGATGACAGCGACGGCATCGATAAGTTCCTATTCCCCGATGAATTTCAAAAGGTGAGAGAGGCTAAGATGTCTTGCGAACGCTTGGAGAAGGTGCGCGACCTGTTCGTGTTTCAAACTTTAACCTGTCTTGCCTATGAAGATCTGTCGACTTTTTCTCTGAAAAAAATTCGTCAGGTGGATCTTGAGCAGGTGCTTGCTGGCCGGAGAGGGAAGACAAACGTCCATTATTTGGTACCGTTGCTTCCAGGAGCCATTAAAATCCTGCAAAAATATGGTGGTTTGCCGACGTGGAAAAGAAGAAAGAAAGGTGATGGCATTCTGACAAACCAAAAATACAACGAGTACCTCAAGGAAGTGGCGAAGGAGGCGGGTGTTGACCGACCCGTGACCACGCACTGGGCGAGACATACGGGGGCAACGCTCCTTCTCAACCTGAATGTTCCTCTTCCTATCGTGTCGAAGGTCTGCGGGCACTCATCGACTAAAATAACTGAGCGTATATATGCCAAGCTCCTGGATCGCACGGTGGTCCAGGAGGTTATGGCAGTTAAGGATAAACTATAACATTGTGATTATGGCAACAAATTATTTAAATGAGTTTTTGGCACGATTTCTGGAGGCATTTGGCCTGGTCAGGTGGGATGCCGGTGACGGGAGATTTTTTATTGCAAGCAAGGACTTCAGACCTTCGCTGGCTGGCCTTGCCGATGTGTTAACATCAAATATTGTTGGAAGCGAGATCATCGCACGCCAACATGAACAGGGGCACGTGCTTCAGGTTAGTAATCTTACCGTCTGCAACGCGGCTGACTTCCTGCAACGGATAAGTGAAGTCAGAGGTGAAAAAGTTCCCCAGGACATCATTAAAGATCTTGAAGGCAGATTTGTCATGACGGCCATCGTGGACGGCCAGATGATTTCTCACTCGATCTCGGAGAAGGACTACGGTAAGTTTCTGGCACTCGATGACTACCATCGCATGCAGCTATTTAATAAAGTCTTTGGCGTAGATCCCACAAAATCGGTGAAGGTCGATGATATAGATTTTTCATCATCACGAGAATCCAATTTGAAGAAGACTCAAGAATCATCCTCTCTGCCTACCCTCGAGGATATTGCTACACAGAACTATGAGAGCATTCGGGCCATGCAGGAAAGAGGACAAAATGGTTATAAACTTAGTAGGTAACATGGATGCAAGGACAGACGAAAAGTGGGCGGAAATACTTCAGTACGCCCGGGAACATACGAGACCACCTTAAAAAAATAGGCTCAGAGGTGCGAACTCAGAGCCTATAGAAGCGGAGCGGGAAATATGCTTCTTTTGTTCTTTTCAACAGGGCAAAGGTACGCATAATTCTCTAAATCTGCAAATTTTTTGTTAAATATTTCAATTTATAACCAAAAATTTTAGAGAAAATGAAATTATGCTTTGATTTTATGCCTGCATATTTGCAGGAGATTGTAAAAAAAACAACTGATGTTTTTCAGATTGACAGCGACTATCCTCTGACCGCGCTATTTTCAGCTGTTGCAGCCTCCCTGGGTGATCGATACCTGATAATCGATCCTAAAGGCTATCGAAATGCAGTAGCATCATGGCTGTGCCAAATTGGCCCAAGTGGTTATGGTAAGAGTGAATGTGCTTCTTTTTTCATGGAGCCGCTGCTTGATCGGGATGAAGCTCGGCATACTGCTTATCTGAAAGAGAAAGCAAAATGGCTAAAGGAAGATCCGAAAGAAAAAGGAGAGTGTCCAATGGAGAAAAAGTTGGTCGTGAATGATTGTACTCCTGAAGCGTTGTTTGATGCTATGGAAAAAGCCGGAACGGACGGCATTATACTCTATCGTGATGAACTTTCGGGGTGGCTGAAGGATATCGGTAGATACGGTAATTCGGGCGAAGTTGAACAGTATCTCACAGCTTGGTCGCAGAAGCATGTTAGTGTCGCACGCCTTGGGCGTGAAGACAACTTCATCAAGCGACCGTGCTTCAATGTTTTTGGTGGAATCCAGCCGGAAATTCTACGGACTATGTTTGGAAAAGAAAACCTCATTGACAATGGTTTCAACGCGAGATTTTTGTTTGTTTATGCCGACGACAGCATCTCGTTAAGCTATTTCAAGGAGAGCATCCCAGATTCTATGAGGGTAGCATATAAGGCCCTTGTAGACAGGCTTCTAAACATAAGAAAATCTGAAATTAGGTTTAGTAGTGCAGCTGAAGAGTCCTTCATCAAATATTGGGAGGATCTTCAGTTACGCAAGACGACTCGTGACTTAATGCGCAAACGACTGTTCGCGAAGTTGCAAATTTACGTAGAGAAATGGGCTGGCATCATTGAAATCTTGGCAAGCGATGGGACACCTTCCATCGAAATCAGCGCAAACTCGATGGATATAGCTATATCCCACATGAAGGTTTTTGAGGAGTGGGCTCTTGCGGTCTACTCTATTATCAACCCTGATTTCACGGTTCATGGGGCAGATCTCCTCCCGCATTTGAACAAAGCAGAAACGCTTCTACAGCTTCAGCGTCACTTCCCAAAAATGAACAAGTCGATGGTTGCCGAAGGTCTTGGTATAAATCGTTCGGCACTGTCACGCAGGCCAAATGAAGCCGGTACACCTGAACGCAACACGAAAATCAGCTTAATAAACTGATTTTCAATGGAGTACATGTTGCGTTTTGTTGCGCTCAATTTGACAAGCAATACCGATGTACAAAAAAATTTACGCAACAAAACGCAACATCGAAATGCCGATAAACAAAGGGGAAACGGCTGATTTTCATGTTGCGCTCAGGTGTACCGGCTTCATTTGGTAAAATATAAAGAATTGTAGTTATCTCTCGCGCATACGCGCGCGAAGAAAAATTAGTAAAATTATTAAATATGAATGTAAAGCAAATTAAAGAGAAATACACCTGCCTGGATTATTTGGGTGACAGGGTGGTAAAGAAGGTGGCCAACGGTTACCTGGCTCGGGTCCCATGGCGGGAGGATAACAACCCATCCCTAACAATCTCGTTGAACGGTAAAGGGTGGAAGGATCAGGCAACAGGCCAACACGGCAGTGTCATCGACCTGGTTATGTTACATCTTGGGTGTGACGTGAACCATGCCTGTGAGGTGCTGCTGCGTGAAAACCCTTCTTTTTCCTTTCCCCAGCCCATTCAACTGAGTGATAGCGGGGGAAGAGAAAAAGTAGCTTTCACACGGTTCGACACCATGCCCATCACATCGAGGGGACTGTATGCCTACCTCCATCAGCGGTGTATTAACATCGACATCGCCAAACAGTTCCTGGTCGAAGCACACTACTCCACCAAAGATCCAGACGATGGCACATACATCTACACGTTGGGCTACCGTAACGACAAAGGCGGCTACGAGCTCAGAAACGCCCACAGTAAACTCTCAAACTCTCCGAAATGGATAACTACCCACCTCGACAAAGGAAACGCGCCTGTGGTCGTTTTTGAGGGTTTCTTCGATATGCTGTCATTCGCCACCATGTGCGGTGGTGTCAAGCATAACTATGTAGTCTTGAACTCGATCGTCAATGTCGATAAGGCCATCGAGGTACTGCGCCCCATGGGCGGCAAGGTGCTGCTGTGTTTGGATAACGACAAGGGGGGTGATGATACAACCAGGCAGATGCTCGAAGCACTGCCTTCAGCCGTTGACATCAGGAGTCGTTTTGCTCCGGCAAAGGACGTTAACGAGTATCTTGTGAAGATCAAAAAGGGCGGCATCTAAGGCGGGCTTTACAATCTCCGCAGGCTTCGATTGACGGCACTTCGTGCAGCCCTTTTTTACCGCTCCCGATAGTCGCTCTGAGGTGCTGGCCGCTTCGGGGAAGCCCCCGAACCCCGGCTTTTCGAAAAAAAACTTGCAGGTCGTAAATATGTTAAAATACGAGATTAAATTTTTCATCAATCAGCAACCCAAAGAATAATCGTAACTTCGCGGCGGGCATTAAAGACGCGGAATCTTATAGGCGCACTATAAGAACTCGTTCTTAAATTGCGCTCTCCGAGGGGTCAGGGGCACCCTGACAACCCGCTGCCGCCTCGATAGCCCACTGTATCAAATGTCTCACTAAAAGCGTTCGTCATATGAAGACAGGTGGTCATATCAAGCCGTGCAAGGTCGGTGATGTTGAGAAGCACAACTCACGCGACCCGGAATACGTTGAGCGGATGAAGTCAAGCACACACCCTCTCAACTTCTACCCCACACTCGCCCTCCGTCCGAACTACGACTGGAAGAATACCGAGCCTGAGGAATACCGTGACAAGTCAACCCGAAAGCCGTTGACTGTTGCCCAAGTATTCAATAACATGATCGAAGTGTATAAACAACATGATAAGCGTCACCGCCGTCCCCCCCTGAAGGATCGTGAACGTTGGAACGCCAAGGAGGGTAAGATGGAAACTATCGCAGGTTGGTCACCCATCCGCGAGGCCGTCATCGTCATCAAGCCGGACACAAAACCTGAAGACTTCGACAAGGTGCTGAAGTTCTTCAAGGATCGTGGTGTCGAACCGATGTTCCTGGACCTCCACTTTGATGAAGGCCACCTCGACGAGAACGGCAATCTCAAGGCCAACAACCACGCCCACCTCGGCCTCGACTTCTTCGATTGGAACACCGGCAAAACCATCAAACTCGGAAAGAAGACCATGTCCGAGCTTCAGACGGTTCTGGCCGATGCCCTGGGAATGGAACGTGGAGAGCTGAAGGAGGTGTCTGGCCGCGACCACATGGAAATTCCAGAGTATCGGGAATATGCTCAGGCAGTCGAGGAAAAGAAGCAGGAACTCCAGCAGCTCACAACCGATGTCAGTGATCTGTCTGGCAAGAAAGCAAAGCTCCAGCAGGAAAACGCTGACCTACAGGTCGCTAACACCCTCGGAGGTGCTGCCGTTGCTATCGGCCAGAGCGTTGCCGGAGTCTTCGGCCAGTCTAAAAAGGACAAGACCATTAAGCAGCTGCAGGACACCATAGCTGGTGAGCCGCAGCGCATCGAGGAAGCCAGGGCAGAGGAACGGCAGCAGACAGTTTTGGATATCTGCAAAGCCGCGAGATACAAGCCTGATGGGCAGACAGTCGAGAGTATCGGCAAGGGATGGCGCAGGGGCTGGGAAAGCACCAAGGCCCTCGAGACAACCGTTGATGCAAAGAATAACGAGATTGAACAATTAAGAAAGGAAAATAATTATTTAAAGGAAAAATTATCGGTTATGGATAAAATTGAAAAAGCACTCAAAGATTGCTGCAACTGGGCTGCTAAGTGTGCCAGGGGTACTGCTGTTTGGCAGTGGGTCTATGAAAAGTTCGAGGCATTGTGTGATGCCAAGGGCATCAGTCCCCAATGGAAGAACGGAAGACACTCTGTTGCGGCTGATGTCTGGCTGGAAACCGTAGATCCAGATAACTACGGCAAGGCCTATGGCCAGTTCACAGACAAACAGCAAGACAAACTCAGCGAAGAACTGCATAGGGCAGCGGATCACCCTGAGCTTGGACGTGGCAAGGGAATGCAGCGGTAGTTGTTCGAAAAAAGTTGCTCAATTATTTGGTGGTTTCAAAGAAAATGATTAACTTTGCAAATGAAAAGATATTATATAATTGTTAGAGTTTATGAACGACACTTCGTAACCAAGGACAGTTAGAGTGTTGATTCTCAATAAGTTAGAAGGAAGATTGACGGATTTAAAATCAATCCCGGTCTCTCCGCAAAAAAAGGAAGTCGTTAAGGCTTCCCTTTTTTTGCTATTCAGAGCCGAGGCCGTTGTCAGTGTGGTGGCTATTGCATAATCGCCGCACACCGATGCATCCACGCCAGCCGTGCTCCAAACCGCCTCGCTTTTCGATGCATTTTTCATACACTGTCTGCACTCGCTGTTGCAGTGTTGCAGTTGTTGCAGTTCTCAACAAGCCTTTCCTTCACTCAAAATACACATTTATATTTATATATATTTATATATATAAATATAGAATTAATTTTCCATTCTGAGCAACCTATTTTGCAACTGCAACACTGCAACAACTGCAACAGATTGTGGCTATGCTTATTTCAACGGATTGTCGTCGCTGGCATACCACTGGGCGAAACGGCGCAAACCTTCGCGCAGCGGGGTGCTGGGACGGAAACCGTAGTCGCGCTCCAGGGCCGAGGTGTCGGCATAGGTCACGGGCACGTCGCCGGGCTGCATGGGCACGAGCTGCTTGTGGGCCTCGAAGTCGTAGTCGGCAGGCAGCACGCCAGCGGCGACCAGCTCCTGCTGGAGGATGTCGACGAAGGTGAGCAGGTTCTCGGGACTGGAGTTACCGATGTTATAGACGTTGTAGGGCGGCAGGGGCAGTCCGTCGTCGCCGGTCTTCTTTTCGGGTGCTCCCTGCATGATGCGCACCACGCCCTCTACAATGTCGTCGACGTAGGTGAAATCGCGCTTGCAGTTGCCGTAGTTGAAAATCTGGATGGTCTTGTTGCCGACTAGCTTGTCGGTGAAGCCGAAGTAGGCCATATCGGGGCGGCCTGCGGGTCCATAGACGGTGAAGAAGCGCAGGCCCGTCGACGGGATGTTGTAGAGCTTGGAGTAGGCATGGGCAAGCAGCTCGTTGCTCTTCTTTGTGGCGGCATAGAGCGACACGGGGTTGTCGACCTTGTCGTCGGTGGAGTAGGGCACCTTCTTGTTAGAGCCGTAGACGCTCGACGACGAGGCGTAGACCAGGTGCTCCACGCCCGTCTGGCCTTCGTCGTAAGAATTGCGGCAGGCTTCGAGGATGTTGTAGAAGCCAATGAGGTTCGACTGGATGTAGGCATCGGGGTTGGTGATGGAGTAGCGCACGCCTGCCTGTGCAGCGAGGTTCACCACGACGGCTGGCTTGTAGTCGGCGAAGATGCCGTCGATGGTGGCGCGGTCGGCAATATCACCGCGTATGAAGGTGAACTGCGGGTTGCTCAGCTGCTTGAGCCGCTGCTCCTTGAGTCGCACGTCGTAGTAGTCGTTCATGTTGTCGATGCCGATGATACGGGCGGTGGGTGCGTCGCTGAACAGTCGCTTCACGAGGTTGGAGCCAATGAAACCTGCGGCTCCGGTGATGAAGATGGTCTTGTGGTCTAATGAGATGGGGGTCATGATTTCTTTCTTTTTTAGTGAGGGCTGCGACATAGTCGCAGCTTACGTGACTGGGGTTAGGAGAAGAGGCGCTGGGCTTCGTGGTAGGTGTCGAGCGAGCCGATGTCGAAACGGCCTGCGCTCATGGGCCAGGCGTGCATCGTGGTGTGCTCCACCATGTAGTGGGCCAGATTGCCGGGGGCATCGCGTCCGCAACCGTCGTCGACGGAGTGGCGCACTAGCGGTAGGTCTTCCTTGCGGTAGATGTAGAACGGCGGCACGGCCCAGTGGCTCTTGGGCTGCTGGGGCTTCTCTTCCATTGAGAGGACGCGCCACTGTTTGTCGACCTCTATGACGCCCGTGCGCTGCAGCTTCTCTATCTCAGGCTGCTCGTGGCACATGATGCAGGAGGTGTGCTTCTGCTTGAAGAAGTCAACGAACTCCTGAAAGGAGAAGAACAGGATGTTGTCGGCAGCTACGACGAGAAGGTCGTCGTCGATGGGCTGCGACGATGCCTCAGCATGGGGGTGGTTGATGGCCAGAAGCAGGTCGCAGACGGCCCCCAGGCGGGTGTCGTTGGTCTCGGTGCCGTCGTCGATGATGGTCACGGGCTTGGTGTAGTGCTGCTGGCTGGCCCACTGCCTGAAGATGGGTGCAAACTTGTGGTTAGTCACGATGATGTGCTCGTCGATGTCGGGGATGCAGTCGATGTCGTCGAGCATGCGGCCCAGGATGGTGCTGCTACCTATCTGTAGCAGGGGCTTGGGGAAGTTCTTTGTCAGTTCGCCGAGGCGGGTGGCGTAGCCAGCGGCTATCACGATGGTTTTCATTGTTTTTCTTTTTGGGGCTGCGACAAAGTCGCAGCATACGGGACAAACTATAGGAAATCGACGCCGTTGGCGGGGTCGCAGAAGAAGAGCTCGAAGCTGTCCTTGTATTCGGGATATTGTTTCAGATACTCCTGGGTCACGTGCTTGCGGATGTCGTCGGTCTTGGTGGGGTCTACCAGTGCAATGCAGGCACCCTTGAAGCCTGCTCCGCTGAAGCGTCCTCCGTAGATGCCGTCGGTGTGGCGCAGAATCTTATAGAGGGCGATGAGCTCGGGCGAACCGCATTCGTAGTTGTTCATCGAACTTTCGCAGCTTTCGAAGATGTACTGGCCGAACTTCTTGATGTCGCCTGCTTGCCAGGCTTTCACGCCGTCTTCCACGCGGTCGCACTCGCTGTAGAAATGACGGGCACGCTTGGCAAAACGCTCCGGCATGCGCTCCTGGTACTTCAGGAATACGTCTTCCGACACATCGCGCAGCCTGGTGTCCTGTAGCTCTTTCAGCGGCACGTCCTCGTATGCCTGCATGATCCATGCAGCCGTCTTGCACTCGCTGACACGCAGGTTGTAGTCGGTGCCAGTGAGTTTGCGGGTGACGCCGCTGAAGAAGATGCCCAACTTGAAGGGCAGCGCCTTCTTGCCGTCGCCGAAGGGCAGGAGCTGATAGTCGGAGGTGCGGGTGTCGAGGAACAGCAGCTTGTCGGCCTCACACAGCACCACACAGGCCTGGTCGAGAATGCCGTTGTTCAGTCCCACATATTTACGCTCGGCTATCGAGGCATATTCTATGATCTGCTTCTTCGTCAGTCCCAGCTGGTTCACCTTGTCGATGGCCATCACGAAGCCACACAGCAGGGCTGCCGACGAGCTGAGACCGCCAATGGGCATTGATCCCTGGACGATGCCGCGCACACCGTACTTCAGCTGGAAATCCTGCTGCAAGGCCCAGGCAGCACCGCGCAGATAGTCGCCCCAGTTGTCCTGCTTCTCGTCGATGGGACGGCTGATGTTGAACGTCATCAGACCCTCGAACGAGAGCGAAGCCATCTCGACCTTGCCCGTCTCGGTGGCTGAGAAAAGAAACTCAATGCCGCTGTCGAAGGCAAAGCCTGTGACGAGGCCGTGCTGGTGGTCGACATGGGCACCAAGCGGACAGATGCGATAAGGGGCAAACAGTTGGTAAAGGGCATCGCCCTTGCCAAAGAAGGTGCGGTAAGCCTGAAATAGGTCTCTCATTGATTAGGTTTTTTGTTACGGGTTCTCAAATTGTTGCGGCAAAGGTAAGGGTTTTTGCCGACATAGCAAAGGGGTTGTGCTAATAATTTGCTTTTCGTGACCCAATTGTTTTGCCGAATGGCCAAAAAATATTACTTTTGCAGCCAAAACAAGCAACGGAAATGAGACAAACAATAGATATGTTCCTGCCTTGTCAAGACCTGGAGGCGGCTGCGGCCACCTTTCGGCAGGCAGAAGCAAGCGCTTTGGTGCAAGGCATGATGCTGCTGGTGAGCGAACCAACGAAGACGGACTACCCCTGCATGCTGCTTGAAGGCGGGCTTACGTCGAGCCAGACGCTGCACCAGGTGGCCCAGGCCTCACAGGCCGACTACGTGCTGCTCTGCCTGAAGCCTACACCCCTTACATTAGGACAGGGCGCGCTGGAGCGGATGGTGCGTGTGGCCCAGGACTCAGGGGCCGCTTTGGTCTATGCCGACCACTGGGAGATGAGAGGACATGAAACGGTGCGCCATCCGGCCATTGACTATCAGCTGGGTTCGGTGCGCGACGACTTCGACTTCGGCTCGCTGCTGCTCATCAGCGGCCCGCTGCTGCGCCAGTGGGCTGAGCAGACCGACGAAAGCCAGTGGAAGTATGCAGCCCTCTACGACCTGCGCCTCTTCCTGAGCCGTCAGGGCGAGCTGGTGCATCTGAATGAGCTGCTCTACACCGAGGTGGAAGACGATCTTAGGGCTTCGGGCGTGAAGCAGTTCGACTATGTGAACCCTGCCAACCGCGAGGTGCAGAAGGAAATGGAGAAAGTGGTCACGGCCCATCTGCGCGAGATAGGCGCACTGGTCGACACCAGTGCCCAGGAGCCGCTGTCGTTCGACGAGCAGGACTTCCCCGTCGAGGCATCGGTTGTCATTCCTGTCTACAACCGCGAGAAGACCATTCTCGATGCCGTGAAGAGCGCGCTGGAGCAGCAAGCTACCTTTAAATATAATGTCTTGGTGGTAGACAACCATTCCACCGACCGCACGGGCGAACTGCTGGCTACCATGACGGCAAACGATGACGGCAGGCTTCACGTGATTGTTCCTCAGCGCAGCGACCTGGGCATTGGCGGCTGTTGGAACCTGGCAGTCAACGACCCGCGCTGCGGCCGCTTTGCCGTGCAGCTCGACAGCGACGACCTTTACTCTTCACCCCGCACGCTACAGACCATCGTCGATGCCTTCCGCAAGCAGAAGGCTGCTATGGTGATAGGCTCCTACCGCATGTGCGACTTCGAACTGAACACTCTTCCACCGGGACTGATAGACCACAAGGAGTGGACCGACGAGAACGGCCCCAACAACGCCCTGCGCATCAATGGGCTGGGTGCACCCCGTGCCTTCTTCACCCCCCTGCTGCGTCAGTTACAGCTGCCCAATACTTCCTACGGAGAAGACTACGCTATGGGATTGGCCATCTCACGTCATTACCGCATCGGACGCATCTACGACGAACTCTATCTGTGCCGCCGCTGGGCAGGCAACAGCGATGCTGCGCTGTCGGTAGACAGGGTGAATGCCAACAACCTCTATAAAGACCGCCTGCGCACGTTGGAGATTCTGGCCCGACAGCATGCAAACGCCGGGCAGAAAGACACCGGCAGCGCGCTCGACCGCTACTTCATACGTCAGTTGGAGGTGTGGGACGATGCCCGTAGAAGATACCGTGAGCTGTCACGGGTTGAGACCCGCGAACTGCAAGCCGACTCGTTCACCCTGCGCCTACAGTATAACCCAGCACGCATCGTCTCGACGGGTGCCAGCATCAGCAAGCAGGACATCAGCAAGCGCCCCTGCTTCCTCTGCGAGCCCCAACGGCCTCAGGTGCAAATGCACAAGGTCATCGACGGCAGCTACGAGCTGCTGGTCAACCCGTTCCCCATCCTGCCCATGCATTTCACCATTCCCATGCGGCGTCACCAGCCTCAGACCATTCAGCCCATGTTTGGCGAGATGCTGCGGCTGCTGGCCCGTTTCCCCGAGCTGACAGTGTTCTACAACGGTCCACAGTGTGGGGCTTCGGCACCCGACCACGCCCATCTGCAGGCTGGTTCGTCGGGCATGCTGCCCCTGCAGACAGGCTGGCAGCGCATGAGCCGCAACCTCACGGTGCTGGCCCAGCAGGGCGACGAGGGAAGCATCTCTGTGGTGGAAGACTATCCCTGTGCGGCATTGCTCGTCAGGAGTAAGAATATAGAGGTGGGCGAACGGCTGTTCCAGTCGCTCTATCAGTGCATGTCGGCCCCCACCGACGCTGAAGAGCCGATGATGAACATCCTGTCCTGGCGCTTGGGCGATGAGTTCCTGTCGGTGGTATTCCCACGAGGAAAGCACCGTCCCGACTGCTACTATCAGCAGGGCGACAACCAGCTGATAGTGAGTCCCGGAGCACTCGATATGGCTGGACTCATCATCACGCCCCGCAAGGAGGACTTCCTGAAGCTCACCGCCGAGAAGGCCGTAGGCATCCTGCAGGAATGCTCGCTGGCAGAAGCCAACTTCAGGCAGCTGACCGCACGGATAGGCAGCCTCACGTTCGACGCAGAGCCGGAGCTACACTGCGAAAAGGAACCTGTGGTCGCCGTGGGAATCGTCAGCGGTGCAAAGATTTGCTTCACGCTGAACACCCCCTATTCGGCCAAGGGTGAGAAACTTACCGGCCCGCAGTGTGTGGAGCTGGCCGAAGGAGGATTGCGCTGGCATGAGCAGCAGTACCGCGAACTGCTGTTCACACCGCTTGCCAACGAGGCGTCGTTCTCGCTCAGCGACGTGACTATCGGGGCAGGCTTCCACTGGGAGCGACAGGAAACGCAGACGTTCCGAGGCGCATTGCGTCTTGTGGTAGATGCCGACCGCATTGTGGCCATCAACGAACTGCCTGTGGAACAGTATCTAGAGAGTGTCATCTCAAGCGAGATGAGTGCCACTTCGTCGGTAGAACTGCTCAAGGCCCATGCTGTCATCTCGCGCTCGTGGCTGCTCAATCAAATGAGGAAACGGCAGAAGAGCGACGGGCAGAACAACTTCTTCTCCTTCGTGAAAAAAGATGACGAGCTCATCCGCTGGTACGACCGCGAAGACCACACGCTCTTCGATGTCTGTGCCGATGACCACTGTCAGCGCTATCAGGGCATCACAAGGGCCACAAACAAGGCTGTGGCTGAGGCTGTCAGCGCCACTTGCGGACAGGTGCTGGCCTATGGCGGCGAGATTTGCGACGCACGCTTCTCGAAGTGCTGTGGCGGGCGCACAGAGGAGTTTCAGTATTGCTGGGAGGACACACCGAAGCCCTACCTGGTCTCGGTGGAAGACCCGTTCTGCAACACCAGCGATAAGGCTACGCTCCAGCAGGTGCTCAACGACTATGACCAGGAAACGCCCGACTTCTACCGCTGGACAGTGGAATATACCGTAGATGAACTTTCGGAACTTGTCTGTCGCAGGTTGAAGGTAGACTTGGGCGAGATAACCGACCTCGTTCCCTTGGAGCGAGGCAAGAGCGGGCGCATCAGCAAGCTCCGCTTATTGGGCACAAAGCAGTCGTTCACCATCGGCAAGGAACTGGAAATACGCCGCGTGTTGAGCGAGAGCCACCTGTACAGTTCGGCCTTCGATGTGGAGCACCAGCCCGGTCGCATAATCCTGCACGGAAAGGGATGGGGTCACGGTGTGGGACTGTGCCAGATAGGTGCTGCCGTCATGGGGCAGCAAGGTTACGGATATAACGAAATTCTGCTCTACTATTATCGCGGAGCTGAAGTCAAAAAGATTTATTAAGCAGATGAAATCGAAAAACCCCTGGTCGTGGATTCCGACCCTTTATGTGGCCGAAGGTCTTCCCAACGTGGTAGTGATGACTGTGGCCGTAGTGATGTACATGCAGTTGGGAATGAGCGATACTGACATCGCCCTCTATACAGGCTGGCTTGGGTTGCCCTGGGTAATCAAGCCGCTTTGGAGCCCGTTCGTTGACCTCTACCGCACCAAGCGCTGGTGGGTGCTGGCCATGCAGATGCTGCTGGGCTCGTCGCTGGCCGGTGTGGCCTTCACGCTCAACGCCTCGTTCTGGTTCCAGGGCACGATGGCCTTCTTCTTCCTGATGGCTTTTAGCAGTGCCACCCACGACATTGCGGCCGACGGCTACTACATGCTGGAACTCGACGATCATGACCAGGTGTGGTTCGTGGGCATCCGCAACACGTTCTACAGGCTGGCAGTAATCTTCGGCAACGGTGTGCTCATTCCTGCCGCAGGCATGCTGCAACTAATGTTCCGCGACCAGAAAGCCTTCACCTGGAGTTTGGTGTTCTACGGTCTGGCTGGTCTGTTCCTGGCCATCTGGCTGTATCATGCTTATATCATGCCGCGTGCTGCTGCCGACCAGCCCCATGAGACGAGTGCGGCCGAGGTGGCCTGGGGCGTGGTGTCGGCCTTCAAGACTTTCTTCGGGAAGTTGCCTCCTCGCGAAATGCTCTTTGCCATGCTGTTCCTGCTGTTCTACCGTTTCCCCGAAGCGTTGCTCACGAAGATGAGCGTCACGTTCCTCATGCGTCCTAACTCTGCAGGCGGACTGGGACTCTCACCGCAGGAGTTCGGACTGGCCAGCGGCACCGTGGGTGTCATCGGACTGACGCTGGGCGGCATCCTGGGTGGCATGCTGGCCGGACGCGACGGCTTCAAACGGTGGCT
Source organism: uncultured Prevotella sp. (assembly GCA_947304695.1). Next base: position 8,641 of record CAMZBS010000013.1, on the reverse strand, counting down.
CTGGCCAATGGTGTGTGCCATCACCCTGCCCGACATTGTCTATGTCTACATGAGCTATGCTATGCCTTCCAATCTGGTGCTCATCAGCAGTTGCCTCTTCGTGGAGCAGTTCGGCTACGGTCTGGGCTTCACCGCCCTGACGCTCTACATGCTATATTTCAGCAAGGGCAGCTTCCAAACATCGCACTACGCCTTCTGTACGGCCATCAGCTATCTCGGTCTGATGCTTCCCGGCATGCTTTCCGGTTGGATGAAGGACGCACTGGGTTATCGCACCTTCTTCATTATTGTGATGGCCCTGTGTGCCGTCACCTTTGCTGTGACCACCCTGATTAAGGTCGACGACCAGTTTGGTAAAAAAACTGAGAGGTGAGAATTGTGTTCTCACCTCTCGTCTCTCACTTCAAGATTATTTCTTCTTTTGGGTCGACGTCTTCTTGGCAGTCGTCTTCTTCGTGGTTGTCTTCTTCGTGGTCGTAGTCGTGGTGGTGGTCACGGGCTTGTAGTACTTCAGTGCCTCAGGCATCCATCCCTGAATCTGCTGAATGCGGGTGGCATCCGACGGGTGGTCGCTGAACAGACCGCCGCTGCCGCTGCTCTGAGCGGCCATGCGCTGCCAGAAGGTGGTGGCCACCTGTGGGTCGTAGCCAGCCATAGCGGCAAAAATCAGACCCATGTGGTCGGCCTCGCTCTCCTGCTTGCGGGAGAAGCCCGACGTCCAGAGCTGTGAACCCAGTGACTGTCCCAAAGCGATGAGCTGCTGCGTGCCTTCGCTCAGTCCGGCACTGCCCAGCACCGAGCCAAGAATGGCCGTTCCGTACTGGTTCTTGTACTCATTGCTCAGGCGCTCAGCCGAGTGCTTGGCCACAGCATGGGCAATCTCATGTCCCAGCACGATGGCCAGCGAAGCCTCGTCCTGTGTGACGGGCAGCAGACCCTCGTAGACCACAATCTTTCCGCCTGGCATGCAGAAGGCGTTCACCTGCTGATCCTGCACCAGATTGAACTCCCAGGCATACTTCTGGGCATCGGTAGCCAGACCCACCTGGTTCAGATAAGACACCACGGCATTGGCCAGTCGCTGTCCCACGCGCTTCACCATTGCTGTGTTCGTGGTGTTGGTCGAAGCTTTTGCTGTCTGCATGTACTGCTGATACTGCTGGTTGGAGAGGCTCAGCACCTCCTCGTCGGTCACGAGCAGGGTCTGTGAACGCCCTGTGATGGGCACTGTCGAACTGGTTCCGCATGCCACAAGCACGGTCGAGACCACCGACAGAAGAAAAAACTTGATACTTTTTTTCATGATGCTTTTGTATTTTAAAAACGATTACTGGATGCAAAAGTACATAAAAAAACTTATACCATTATATATTAATGGGAAAATGTTTCATTTGTTTCTCCTTTTTTTCGTACTTTTGCCAATGATTTACCAAGATTACAAACGAAATATATGAAGAAACTAACATTAACAATTGTTGCCGCACTGCTCTCATTGTGTACGGTGCAGGCACAGAAACAGGAACAAGAAGAGATGGCCACCTTCAGAACATGGGCCACGACACCGCCTATGGGCTGGAACTCATGGGACTGCTACTACTCTTCGGTCACGGAGAAAGAGGTGCTGCAGAACGCACAGTACCTGGTTGACAACGACTTGGTGCGCTACGGCTGGGAGTATGTGGTGGTCGACATCCGCTGGTACTGCAACCATCCGTCGCTGGGAGGCGGCAACTACAACCAGAACGGTACGCAGGATTACGTGCTCGACGAGTACGGACGCTACCTTCCTTCGCCTTCGCGTTTCCCCTCATGTATGAAGGATGGGAAGAACATCGGCTTCAAGGCACTGGCCGATAAGATTCACCAGATGGGACTGAAGTTCGGCATCCATATCATGCGTGGCGTGCCGAAGAGCGTGGTGGGCAGCAGCTACAAGCTGAAAGGCAGCGAAGCTACGCCCTGGAGCCAAGTGTACAATGGCACCACCTCGCCTTGCACCTGGTTGAAGGACAACCTGCTGGTGCGCAACAACGAGGCCGGACAGGCTTACTACAACAGCATCATGGATCTTTATGCCGAATGGGGTGTCGACTTCCTGAAAATCGATGACCTCTCACGCCCGTTCTACACCGACGAGATTCACATGATACGCCGTGCCATCGACCGGACAGGCCGCCCCATTGTGCTATCCCTGAGTCCGGGCAAGACGCAGTACCAGTATGCCGAAGAGTGTCTGGAGAATGCCAACATGTGGCGAATGATGGACGATCTGTGGGACAATTGGAGTGCTGTGGATGCCGTGTTCAACGAGGCTCACGAGTGGAGCCAGTATGCCCGTCCCGGCAATTATGCCGACTGCGACATGCTGCCCTTGGGCCAGATTGCAATGACCATTGCCGACCCTGGCTATACCGCTGCTGACAAAGGCCGCTGGACGAACCTTTCGCAGAATGAGCAGCTGACGATGATGACGCTCTGGGGCATCTGCCACTCACCCCTGTTCTTTGGCGGTGAGATGACGAAGAACGATGCCTTCACACTCTCGCTTCTGAACAACGAGGAATATCACCAGATGCACAAATACGGCGAAGAGGCTCATCAGGTGTTCAATGACGAGGATAACGGGCGTGTGGTTTGGACGTCGCACATCGGCGACACCCGCTATCTGGCCCTCTTCCAGCGCGACAATACCCGGTGGGTGGTGGGACAGAAGGCACTGTACAAGAGCGAGGTGGTGGCCTACACCACCGACGGCCATGCGGTGGATGTAGACATAGAGTGGCCTGAGGGTGAGAAGACCCTGGTGCTGGTGGTCGACGATGGTGGCGACAACTACAACTACGACCACGGCGACTGGATCAATCCCACGCTCGTGTTGCGCGACGGCACTGAGGTGCCCCTTACCGGCACCTACAAGACCCGCCAGTACACCAAGTCTTATTTCAACCGCGTGTATGAGAACAAGAACGTGGACAACGGCGGCAAGATGAAGGTCATGGGTGTGAGCTACGACCGGGGCTTCTCTACCGATGCCAATGCCGCCATCTTCTTTCAGATTCCCGACGACATGGACGTGGTGCGCTTCAAGGCGATGGCTGCTGCCGACGATAGCGGCATAGGCCAGACCAACTCCACCACAACCATTCGCTTCATGGTGTTCAGCCAGAATCCGCTCAGCGACGAGCAGGATGACGCTGCCGCACGGTCAGGACTCATCAGCCGCACGGGAACGAAGTCGAAGCAGCTGGAGGCCGATGTCACGGGTGCCGAGCAGTTGAAGATTGTGGTGAGCAACTGGGGCGATGGCTTTGCCTACGACCGTGCCGACCTCATCAACCCCGTGCTCATCGACGCGCAGGGCAATGAGACCTCACTGACCACGCTAAAACAGACCTCCTACACCTCAGAATGGGGCTCACTCCATGTAAACAAAAACGTTGAGGGCGGCACACTAAAGGTTGAAGGAAAGGCTTACACCACTGGTCTCGGCATGAACGCCCAGTGTACGCTCATCTACGACCTGCCTTCTGGTCACTCCTGGACTACCTTCCGTGCGCTCTGCGGCTATGACTCCAGTTGCGACACCGACAACGGTTCTTCCGCTGGTACTACGATGGAGTTCGTCTTCTATGTCAGCAAGAACCCCGCCTACACCTTCGACCTTACGCAGTTGGGCTACGGTGCAATCGAATCTGTTCCCGTCTACGACATCTGGGCAAAGGAAGACCTTGGTCAAGCTACGGGTATCATCACCACCACTGTGCCCAGTCACGGTGTCAGACTGTTCCGTCTTGGCGACAAGGCTTCCACGGGCATCAGCAGCATCAATCGTGAAGAAACCTCCCGCGCCTCTTCAGCCGCCACCTGCTTCACCCTTGCCGGACAGCCCGTCAAGCATCCTTCGAAGGGCATCTACATCCGCGACCACAAAAAGATCATTGTGAAATAACGGAAAATTACTGAGGCTTAGTTGGGTCGTTACTGAGGCTTAGTTGCGTGACAACTAAGCCTCAGTTGTGATGCAATTGAGCCTCAATTGTGACAGGTGGTTTTTGAGGGCTGAAGTGGGGTTAATCTTTAATAATCCATAAATTTCACAAGTTTGTGAATCACAAGTTTGTGAAATAGCGTTTTTTTTTACTTTTGCATTTAAAATCAGAGAGTTATGGAGAAAAGTTTTGTGTATGGCGTGGCTGTTGATGACTATCATTTTACGGGTAGAACGGAGGAAACGAGACGGTTACGTCTAGATTTTGAGAATGGGTTGAATTCTAGAGATTTTGCTAAAAAATCATAAATAAAGGGTGGAAGTCATACGGGGGGACGTATTTTTTTGTAATATTGCGGTGTAAATGCATATTATTAACACAAAACATAATTAGGTATGAAACATTTTACACTTGCATTGCTGGCTGCCGCTGCTATTTGCACGCAGGCTACCGCACAGAACAAAGTAAAGAACCTTTATACCACTGAGCGCTCGCTGAATGTGGAGGTGCTGCAGAACATGAAGCAGACGGTGCAGCTGCACCGCTATCTCTTCGCAGGCTACAACACCATCTGCCTGCCGGTGTCGATGACAGCCGAACAGCTGGCTGAGGCTGCTGGCGACGTGCGTCTGGAGCGCATGGTGGGCATCCGTCAGGAGGGCAGCGACCTGAACCTGTACTTCATGGACTGCACCGAAGAGGGACTTCAGGCTGGTACGCCGTATCTGATCTATTCGCCCAAGGCCCAGTCGCTGCGTGTGACCAACAAGCAGGCCATGAATGTAAGCGCAGAGCTGAACTCGGTGTGGATGAACGACCAGGAGGGTAACCTCGTGATCTTTGGCAGCAGTTGGGAGAGCATGCAGAAGGGCGGACGCTACGGTATACCCGCCAAGCAGGAGACCACTCCGCTGCAGAGCATCCTCATCCGTACTGAGGCTGACAAGACGTTCCTGCCCACCCGTTGCGGATTCAGCTGGGAACAGCAGTCGGCTACGGCTAAGGACTTGAAGATCAAGCACATCAGCGACCTTTCGGAGATGGGCATCCCCACGGCAAACATCAAGACGATTGCTGCTAAGGGTGGAAAGATTGATGTCTACGACCTGAAGGGCAACCTGGTGAAGAAGCAGGTGCGTGCTGCCGATGCTCTGAAGAACTTGCCGCGTGGCGTGTATGTGGTTGACGGAGAGAAGGTGGTGAACAATTAATAAGTTGCAAAATAAGAGAACCCCCGGCGCACCATCTGTGCGGCCGGGGGCTTTTTTAATTGTTTACTTTTCTAATTTCTTAATTCTTACTTCAGTCCGCGGTTGTGAAGCGTGGCGTTGAGCAGCATGAGATACTTGCGGTACTGCTTCTCGTTGAGAACATAGCGCATGTAGCGCACGTCCTTCTTCACGGCCTGGTCTACCAGTGCGTCGCGCTGATCCTTGTTGGACTGGGCGGCAAGCATCATTTCAGCACAGAAAATGTGGTGAATGTCCTGCACGGCCTCCATCTGGTCGAACGACATGTCAAGAGCTACAGCCAGTTTGCGGATGTTCACCGTCATGTCGTAGGCTTCGACGTTGTTCACTGCGTTTGCATTCTCGTTCTCAGCGTATGACGTCATCGACATGCTGAGCATGGCCACTGCCATCAGAATCATTTTCTTCATCTTTTTACCCTTTCTTTTTTTTACTCAGAGCCTTCGAGCTGTTTTGTTGTTATCCTTTTTGTTTGTTATCCTTTTTGTTTGTTCTCAGGCTCCTACCTTAATTAATTAATGTGTTGAATCTTTTTTGACCTTACTGGTCTTTCTTTTTGTTATCCTTTTGTCCTTTTGACGATGCAAAGGTAAGGCGTTTTTTCGAACTAGCAATGGCTTTTTGATAGTTGTGTGCGCAAACAGCCTCCTTTTTTGATACAAATCAAAGAAAAAGGGCTATTTTACATATTTCCGTCCTTGGCTGATATAAATGCCCTTTTTGGGCTCGATAATCTGGATGCCCGTGAGGGTGTAGAAGGCTGGATAGGGAAGGGTAGAGGCCGAAGCATGGAGTGGCGAGATGCCAGAGGTAAGGGCAGCCTCATAGTCGGCGACGTTCTCAACGAAGTTGATGTCGTGAATCTCGCAGGAGCCATCGCTGGCCGACGAGGTCAGACCGAAGATGGTCTGACCCATGCACACGCTGGGGCGGTCGCCGGTGAAGTTTTCATAGAGGCCGCTGGTGCTCATGTTCCAGGCAATGAGCGACTGCTGTGTGCCGTTGACGGTGATGGCTTTCTGTGTGGCAGGGGCCACTTGCGTGCCGTGGTTCGAGCCGTTCAGCCACCACAGGTAGGAATTGTTGCCAGTGGTGTAGAGGCTGGTGCCGCGCACCAGGAGGTATTTCTGGCTTTTGTCGATGTCGTAGTCTTTGTCTTCATACTTCATCATCAGCGCAATGTTGTTGGCACCCTTGCTCTTGGCTTTGATCACGTTGCGCTCTGTGTCGTAGGTGATGTTCGAGGCCGCAATGCGGTTGGCATCGCCGGTAATCCAGTCGGTGGCCACAAAGCGGTAAGCATGTGTGGCGGGGTTGTAGCCGCTGGTGAGTCGCAGGTAGTACAGTCCCGGGTTCATGGTTCCGGCGTTGGCAGCCAGGCGCACCACGAACTTCGTCTTGGCCTTTCCGTTCTGGGTGGCCAGACTGGTGGGGATGGGATATTCAATGTTGTAGAAACCGTTGTCGCTGTTCTTCACAGACGCAGGGATGGTGATGTCGGCAATCTTCGTGCCGTCGACCATGAGCGAAGCCTTGCGTCCCTGGTCGGCTGTGGTGAAGCGGCACATGATGGCCAGACTGTCGGTTACGCCCTTATTATTATATAAGGTGTACTGCACATAGCCGCCTGAGCGGGCATCGCGGTAGCTTTCGCCATTGTAGTTGCCCGAGTTCGAGTCGCTTGAGTAGTTATATTCATGTCCAGCCTCGCTCTGTTGTTCACCGGGTGCCACGAAGTCAATGGTGCGAGCCAGCAGCGCCTCGTTGGCAGCCTCGGTCTGTGCCATCGAGCTTTGGGCGAAGTTTTCAGCTGTTTGCTGGTACCAGTAGCACATGTAGCGTGCATGGTGAATCTGATAGAAAGGCTGTAGGGTGAGCGTTGTCCACTTGTAGGTCTCCACGCCCTCACGCTTGGCATCGATGGTGAAGGTGAGTTTCGAAAGGTCTGTCGGTTCAATGCGGCTGAGCACGTCGGAACGCTGGCCGATGAGCAGCGGAGCTGAGAGCAGGCTCAGCTGGCGGCCCATGGCACCGGGCGAATGATCCATGCGTCCTTCACCGGCATACTCGTTCTGCAGGGCCTCGCCCTTTTCCGAAACGCTGGCACCCAGCAGGATGGGTCCGTACTTAAAGGCAATGTAGTCTGTGTAGTTGGGACATTCCTCAATGTAGAGCTTGGCCGGCATGTGAATGTCAACTACATCGCCCACCGCCCACTTGCGGTTGAGCAGTACGTAGCCTTTCGTCTCGTTGACATTCTGCACCTTCTCGCCGTTTATGGTCACGAAGAAGCCTTCCTCTGACCACGACGGGTGGCGCACGGCTATGGCATAGTCGCCCTCCTTGCCTACGGTGAGCTTGCTCTGCATCTCATAGGGGAAGTTGGTTTCCTGAGTGATTACGAAATCGTTGCTTTCCAGTTTTGAAGCGGTAAAGAGGTTCACGTAGAGCGTCTTCGCTCCTTCGTGGGTGTAGATGAAATGGCCGTACTTGGAGTGGTTCTCCATGCCTGTGCCCACACAGCACCACATGCCCTTGTTGGGTTGTGAGTAGATGCGGTAGCCCTGGGGGCGCAGCGTGGTGAAATAGACGTAGCCGCCCGTGGTGGGGTCTTGCGTGGAAAGAATATGGTTCCATACGGCCTGTTCGTAGAAGTCGGCATACTTGGCATCGGCCGTGCGGTCGCTCATCATCTCCGACAGTTTCAGCATGTTGTTCGTATTGCACGATTCCGGGCCGTCGGGCTGGTCAATGTAGCGGTTGGCATTGGCAGCGGCCAGGAAGTGCTCGTTCACCGAGTTGCCGCCTATGCAGACGGTGCGGTTCTGGGCTACGTCCTGCCAGAAGTTCTCGGCAGCCTTCATATAGCTGGTGGCTGTGGCATCCTGCTCGAAGATGCGCTCCATGCCGATGTATTTCGGCACCTGGGTGTTGGCGTGCTTGCCGTCGAGGAAACTTTTGTTCAGGGTCTGCATGCCATTGAGCATGCTTTTGTGGGTGTATTTCTTGGCGGCAGTCAGATATTTCTTGTCGCCGAAGAGCTGATAGGCATCGAGCAGGCTTTCGTTCATGCCGCCATGCTCCGTGTCGAGTAGGGAGTTCATGTCAGATTCATTCACCTTGGCCACTACGTTGGTACACCAGTCGGCCATCTTCCTGAACAGTTCCTTGGCCGTCTCGTTGTTGCCGTACAGATAGGCATCGCGCAGTCCGGCCAGAATCTTGTGCTGCACATAGAAAGGCACCCATCCGCCGTGGCTTTTGAAGGGCTGGATGTTGCCGCCATAGAGGGCTTCCCAGTCGCTCATGATGGGCTGGCCGCCAATAAAGCCGTAGAGTCCCTTCGTGTTGGTGTCAAACTGATCCTGACAGTCCTTCATAACGGTGACCATATAGTCCATT